>JBJEMZ010000154.1:3674-8860 GCA_051879935.1 Wujia sp. | reverse complement strand
GGATAACCGTGCCTTCAACCGGCTACACCAGCACATCACCCTCATCGTAAGAATTCGCCACGATTTCTCCATCGGCATTGACAATCACACCATCACTGTCAGCCTCAAGAGTATCATCCGGTTTTGTATTCTCATCTTCGGCTGTCTGCGCTTCATCGTTTCCTGCTGTCGCCGTTTGTCCCGGATTGTCTGCCGCATTTTCCCCTGTCATTGCTTGTCCGGAATCGCCTGCCACATCTTCCGCTGCAGCATCTGTATTACCTGCGACGGCATCCGCGGAATTTGCCTCTGTCACCGGTGGTTCAATCTTTGCATCAATCGCCTGACTTGTATCGTCCTGCGCCTCCATCGGTGCATTTAAATCCACGGCGGGCTCTCCCATTCCAAGCTCACTCTTATAGTAATTGTAATTGTAGAATACCATAAGGCCCACAACTGCGAGGACTCCTGTCCCCAGTGCAATGTAAAATCCCTTTTTGCGTAAAAATTCTTTTATTCGGTCCATACTTTGCCTCCTTTTTTCTACAGCTAGTATGGACACTTTATTTTTCCTTTATTCAATAATTTTTCCACATGTGGAAATGACTGCCTGTTCGTATCGTTCTTTTATTGCTTTGTATTTATTCTTTCCCCACTTTGCAATATAATCCGCTTCCGTATAATATTGGAATTCCATCTGGTCCGCCTGGATAACGGTCGCTTCGCCCATGGCATAATAAACCCGCGTACGAATCGCAACTGCCTGCGCCTGCAGATAGCTGTCATCTGCACTGGCATCCACAAGTCCCGGCAGAATTCCTGCTACATACTGCTCCACGTCAATCAGATGATTTCCATCGCTTGTCTGAATCAAAACATCCCGTCCGGTTTTTATATGTGAAAGCTTTTCATCCGGTGCCGGATTTCTGCCATTGATACAAAATGTCAAGAGACACGGAAGAAAAACCGCGCCAAGCAGTGCACAGATACTCCAAACAATCGTCTTCATATTTTTTCCTTTTATAGAATGGAATGAAATTACTTATTTCATTATATGATGACACATAACATATATGCCGGCGGACCGGCATGTATAGGCAGAAGCACGATGCAGTTGTGTTGTCCATGATGCGTTTTTGCAAATCAATGTTAGATTTTTGCACACTTTAGTATCAGTGACATCATACAGAATCCATCAGCACCACAATCAAGCACGGTTTTTGCATTTTCTTCTGTGATTCCGCCGATTGCATATACCGGAATGGAAACCGCCTGACAGACCCCGGTCAGCCAGTCAAGGCCCCGCCCCCGCAGTCCCTTTTTACAGTCTGTTTCAAAGATATGACCCGCAATCACGTAGGATGCTCCATGTGACTCTGCATAGACTGCATCCTCAATACTATGCACGGATGTTCCTATATGAATAGAAGTTCCTGTTGCATTGACTCCGCCCGGCTGATGAATTGCTGGTTCTGTCGCAATGACTCCGCCCGGCTGGTCTTGCTGCATCGTCAAAAACATGGAAAATGGCAAATGAATAGGGCAACCAAGTGTTTCTGCAACCGATGGAAAATTATGAAGTATCAGCGTCTTCCCATACTTCACGCATATTTCCAAAACAGAAACCGCAAGCTTTGCATAGTCAGCCTCTGCCATATCCTTTTCCCGAAGCAAAATGGTATCATAGTCACTTGCTTTTGCAAGATTCTCCAGGAGTTGCAGCAGACACTCGCACGGGTTGGTTTCCTTCGACGCCAAACCATTTTTTACATAATATTCGTGGCATAGATGTCTGTTTGTGACGGCTATTTTTCTTATTTTCGGTTTTCCTGTTTCTGATTTTTCTATATTCATGTTTCACATACCCAAAAAGAATTTCCACATAACTCCCTATATAAGCAATTGTAGTTATGTCTTACACGTAAAAATACTCATTCAGCACCGGCTGCATGCCCTGTGCGCGAATTGCAGCATAAATCTCATCAAAGCTTCGATTGTCTGCGATTTCAAACTGTTCATCCCCGGAGTCACCTGCCACATCCAGACCAGTTGCATCTTCATTGCCTTGTGTCGTTTTATTCTCTGACTTTTCATGCTTCTCATATTTTTCCTTGTGATCCCCGATACCGGTGCTGACACCGGCAGAGATTTTTGTCGCTGCAATCCGGATAATGCCATCACGGAATCTCGCATCCTCTCTGGAGGAAACAGTAATTGCCGCAAACGGCAGAAACAGACGATAAGCACACAAAATCTGACACAGGATATCCTCATGCACATCCCGCGGATTAATCTTTTCGTTGTTGATAATCGGTCGCAGACGCGGGCAGGAAATCGACATCTCTGCATGGGGATATTTTCGCTGCAGGTAATACACATGAAGAGCCGTTGCCAGTGCATCCGTATGATAATCGTCCAACCCGAGCAACGCTGAAAATCCGACTCCGCGCATACCCCCGCGCAATGCCCGTTCCTGCGCATCAAACCGGTACGGCCATACGCGTTTATGCCCAAGCAAATGTAACGTCTCATATTTATCCGGATTGTAGGTTTCCTGAAATACGGTGATATAATCCGCTCCGCATTCATGCAGATACCGATACTCCTCCGTATTAACCGGGTAGATTTCCAGTCCAATATTCCGAAAATATCTCCGCGCAAGCTTACATGCCTCACCAATATAATTGACATCACTCATGGCACGGCTCTCTCCCGTCAGCATAAGAATCTCCTCGATGCCGGAATCCGCTATGACCTGCATCTCAGCAGCTATTTCTTCCATTGTCAGCTTTTTTCTGTGAATATGATTGTAACAGTTAAACCCGCAATACACACAATAATTCTCGCAATAATTCGCGATATAAAGCGGCGTGAACAGATTGACACAATCTCCAAAATGCGCCCGGCGCTCTTTTCTTGCAAGCTCCGCCATCTCCTCTAAATGCGGGAGTGCGGCAGGAGACAATAACGCCTTGAAATCTTCGATATCTACGCGGCCATTTCTTGCGTGCGCCAAAGCTGATACGACATCTGCATCGGTATAAGCATTGTAGTTGTAGTCCCGCATATGTTCCCGTACCCGGTCTTTGATGTCCGAATCCAGTATCTCCATGCCATCCATATATTCCATATGATTTGTCCGACTGGACGGATCATTTTCCAATGCCTCCTTACGCTTCTTTGCTTCCGGAGACAAATGTGAATTTTCTATCGTAAATAGTTGTTCCATGTTTATCACCTCAAAAATCCTGTCAGCGGGTCGGATGCAGCGGCCCCCTTATCCAGCACGCGGCCAAGTCCTGCAAGGTATGCCTTTCTTCCGGCGATGATGGCATCCTTAAATGCGCTTGCCATCATCGGAATATCTCCCGCAGTTGCAATCGCTGTGTTTGCCATAATGGCCGCAGCCCCCATCTCCATCGCTTCACATGCCTGGGATGGACGGCCGATACCGGCATCCACAATAATCGGCAGGTCGATCTCATCAATCAGAATCTGAATGAATTCTTTTGTAGCAAGCCCTTTGTTTGAACCGATTGGTGAGGCAAGTGGCATGATGCAGGCAGCTCCGGCATCTGCAAGATCCCTTGCGGTATTCAAATCCGGGTACATGTAAGGCATGACAACAAAGCCTTCCTTCGCCAGTATTTCTGTCGCTTTTACCGTTTCCTGATTGTCCGGAAGCAGATATTTGGAATCCCGCATAATTTCAATCTTCACGAAATCCGTTCCTGCCATCTTCCGTGCAAGACGGGCAATCCGGCATGCTTCCTCCGCATTTCTCGCCCCGGAAGTATTCGGAAGCAAGGTCACATGCTTTGGTATAAAGTCGAGAATATTTTCCTCCGGCTTTGTGTTTGCACGGCGAAGCGCCAGGGTCACAATCTCCGCATCAGCATGCTCCACGGCAGCGCGAATCAGGTGGGAATTGTATTTCCCCGAACCGAGAATAAAACGGGAATGAAATTCATGTCCGCCAAGTATGAATGTGTCGTTGTTGTTCATGTCAAAACCTCCTAAAATACGAAAAGGCCACACGAAGAAAACCTACACCCGCGGTGGTGTACCCCTTCGTGCAGCCTCTTACAGACTCGTCACTCTACGTCAGATTTTTCTAAACCTGCAAAATCACTATTCTTATTATATAGAAATACGAAGATATGTCAAGGCATGATACTTACATGAAATTTCGAACAATCAATTGCTGTACCCATCCTGAATCCAATGGGTGTTTTTTCGTCTCATATGTCAAAATCAGATTCACATCAGGAATAATATTATTTTCACAGTACATATTTATTTTATTCATTGCACTTTCTCTATAATCTCTGTTATCCATCAACCCAAAATGTTCCCAATATGAGAAAGCATTTGTCTTTGGATTTCTTATGGTAAAATCAGGATAGATCGTTGTTTCATTTATGTGCAAAGGATTTTCATATCGAAATGGTATCTCATTTGTATATAACGCGTTTGCGATGATTGCTTCCGATTTCGAACGAACTTGAATTCCGCAAAAAGTATTGTGTATCAAATTTTCTGGACAATAAGGATTCGTCTTGTATGGAGTTTTTGCCCAATCATCAGGCAATAACACATTTGCAAGCAACGCATGATAATTGGACTTTGGATCCAGTAGTTTTTCTGCTTGTTTTTCCAGTGTATCCGCGCCTGCTAAAAAACGCTCTAATAATTCCTTTTCCCGCATACAATCATAAATGCGACTTTCATAGTATTTTTTCAATGCAAGTTTTTCGGCAACCGCTTTTTCTTTTTTTGCAAGATATTTCTTTTCCTTCCCATTGATGAGAAAACATTTTATATATTTTCCGTTTTTAGAGCACTGCAGCTTTCCGTTTGGAAGACATTTTACTATCTGCTTATATTTCTTTATAAAAGTATCCAAAAGTTTTAATTGTTGCTTCGCATCTTGGGTGTACATAATCGCACTTCCTTCTTTTATAACTATGATTTATGATTTGAATAAATAAGGATATTTGAAAAATGTAGTTTATCGATATTGAAAATATAGATATCTACCATAAATAAAATCTATCATATATGGATAATTGTGTAAATATTTCATGGGCATTTATCACAGAAATTTCACATAACCAAGCACACTTATTTTCCCTCCTGTCGCTTTTTTTGGGCTTTTTCACTCGCTTTCTTCCCCATACGCCCAATTTACACGCCAATTTGCAAGT
>JBJEMZ010000154.1:0-3574 GCA_051879935.1 Wujia sp. | reverse complement strand
TTCATTACATCTTAACTTCCACTTTTTCAAGCTTCCAGATTTCCTGTGCATACTCCTCGATTGTTCTGTCAGAAGAGAACTTACCGGAGCAAGCTGTGTTAAGAATTACCATCTTTGCCCAGTTTGCCTTATCCTTGTAAGCCTTATTCACACGCTTCTGAGCCTCAGCATAAGAATCGAAATCCTTCAACGTGAAGTATACATCTCTTCTTACAAGTGAGTCATACAGGTCGCGGAACATCTCCTTGTCACCGTTTGAATATGTGCCGTCTACAAGCTGATCAAGTACCTTCTTCACCTTCGGATTAGAGTTATATACATCCATTGGATAGTAGCCGCCGTCGCGCTCATACTTCATAACCTCATCTGCGGAAAGACCGAAGATAAATGCGTTCTCCTCGCCAACTTCCTCTACGATTTCGACGTTTGCTCCATCCATTGTACCAAGTGTAACCGCACCGTTCAGCATGAACTTCATGTTACCGGTTCCGGATGCCTCACGGGAAGCGGTTGAAATCTGCTCAGATACATCGGCTGCCGCAAAGATAATCTCTGCGTTTGATACACGGTAGTTCTCGATGAATACAACCTTAATCTTGCCATTAATAGACTTATCATTGTTTATAACGTCAGCAACTGCATTGATGAGCTTGATTGTAAGCTTTGCTGTCTTGTAACCGGCTGCTGCCTTTGCACCGAAGATAAATGTTGTCGGCTCAAAATCCATGTTCGGATTTGCCTTAAGCTCATTGTACAAGTGCATAACATGAAGGATATTGAGCTGCTGTCTCTTATACTCATGCAGACGCTTAACCTGAACATCAAAGATGGAGTTCGGGTCAACATCGATACCGTTGTGCTCCTTGATGTACTCTGCAAGGCGTACCTTGTTCTTGTACTTAATATCCATGAATTCCTTCTGCGCCTTCTTGTCGGTTGCATACTTCTTTAAGCCCTCAAGTACCGGAAGGTCTGTAATCCAGCCTGCGCCAACCTTCTTTGTAATCCAGTTTGCAAGCAACGGATTGGCATGAAGAAGGAATCTTCTCTGTGTAATACCGTTTGTCTTGTTGTTGAACTGCTCCGGACGCATCTCATAGAAGTCTTTCAGCTCACGCTTCTTCAGAATCTCTGTATGAAGCTGTGCAACACCATTTACAGAGTAAGAACCTGCAATTGCAAGGTGTGCCATCTTAACCTGACCATCATAGAGAATCGCCATGCTGCGAACCTTCTCCTGATTGCCCGGATACATATCCTCAATCTTCTTAACAAATCTTCTGTTAATCTCATCTACAATCTGGTAGATACGAGGAAGCAGTCTCTGGAACAAATCGATCGGCCACTTCTCAAGCGCCTCAGCCATAATTGTATGGTTTGTATATGCACAAGTTCTGCATGTAAGATCCCACGCATCATCCCACTCAAGGTTCTCCTGATCTACGAGAATTCTCATGAGCTCGGCAACTGTAACCGTCGGATGTGTATCATTCAACTGGAATGTTACCTTATTCGGAAGATCATGAATATCCGTATTATTCTCCTTAAACTTCAGGATTGCACGCTGTACTGAAGCAGATACGAAGAAATACTGCTGCTTCAGACGAAGCTCCTTACCTGAATAATGGTTATCGTTCGGATACAATACCTCAACGATGTTACGAGCAAGGTTTGCCTGCTCAACTGCGTGCTGGTATTCACCCTTATCAAAGGATGTCAGGTTGAACTCCTGTACCGGCTCTGCATCCCAGATACGAAGTGTATTAACGACATTGTTGCCATATCCGATAATCGGAAGATCATATGGAATTGCACGTACAGCCTGATAGTCTGTATGCACAAAGTAGTTCTTGCCCTCATGGCACTCTGTCCGCACGTATCCGCCAAACTTAACCTCAACCTCGTACTCCGGACGCTTAATCTCAAACGGATTTCCATTCTTTAACCAGTTATCAGGCTTCTCTACCTGATATCCGTTCTCGATTGCCTGCTTGAACATACCGTAACGATAACGGATACCACATCCGTATGCCGGGTAGTTTAAGGTTGCAAGAGAATCAAGGAAACATGCTGCAAGTCGTCCAAGTCCACCATTACCAAGGGCTGCATCCGGCTCCTGATCCTCAATAAAGTTCAAGTCGAATCCAAGCTCCTTCAGTGCCTCATTTACCTGATCATAATATGTCAGGTTAATCAGGTTATTACCAAGTGCACGTCCCATAAGGAACTCCATTGACAAGTAATAAACCGTCTTTGCATTTTTTTCCTCATACGCCTTCTGCGTTGCAATCCAGCGGTCGATGATATCATCCTTTACTGCATAACTTACAGCCTGGAATACCTGCTCCGGTGTTGCTTCATCGATGGTCTTACGGAAAAGATTCTTCACGTTATTAATGACCTCTTTCTTGAAGCCTTCCTTGTCAAAGTCAGCTACTTTCTTCATTCTTTCTTCCTCCTATATGTCCTTATTAGAACTCCGGCCCATAGAGCCAAAGCTAATCTCCCACGCATTCAGTTTAGCAAACATCTCTTTTTGTTACAACGAATTTTGAATATTTCGTTTAATCTGCCCATGAATGCATAAATTTTCCATTTTTTTTATACATTTTTGCTACATGCAAACCTGAACACCCAGTGTAACTTTCTCCCCGTTGATGTTCCATTCCTTTGAATTGTCGCAGGTTGCATTCATTTCAAATGTATTTGCAAGCACGATACGCTTGATTTCTTCTGCATTCTTCTCCATGACTGCTGCAATCTTGTCGTTGCCTGTCACATATACACTGATACGGTCTGTCACGTTAAAATCTGCATCCTTACGCATCGTCTGAATCTTGGAAATAATCTCACGCACGTAACCTTCCTCGATAAGCTCCGGTGTCAGTGTCGTGGAAAGCACCACCGTAACATAGTTGTCGCCCTCGGTCACATAACCTTCCATCTTTGCTGTCTCTATCAGAAGATCTTCCTCGGCAAGACGTACCTCCGTATCTCCTACCGTAAATACAAGCGCGCCCTCACTCTTTAACGCCTGCATTGCCTGATTGCCATCAACAGACGCAAGATACTCCTTGATGCCACCGAGCTGCTTGCCGTATTTTGGTCCAACGGTACGAAGCTGCGGCTTAAAGCTATAGGAAGTAAATGCGGATAAATCATCTTTAAATTCAACCTGCTTAATGTTAAGCTCGTCACGGATAATATCCACAAAGTACTCATCCAACTGCTTGTCTGCCTTAATGAACATCTCACCGATTGGCTGACGGCTCTTGATATTGGCTGTGTTTCTGGCAGCACGGCCATACACAACGACCTTCAATACCTCATCCATGCTTGCCTCAAGATCCGTATTCATCATATTCTCATCTGCTACCGGGAAGTCACACAGATGAATCGACTCCGGTGCAGCCTTGTCGACTGTACGCACAAGGTTCTGGTAGATATCCTCTGTCATAAACGGAATCATCGGCGCCGCTGCCTTGCAAAGTGTCACAAGTGCTGTATAAAGTGTCATGTAGGCGTTAATCTTATCCTGCTCCATGCCCTTTGCCCAATAACGCTCACGGCATCT
>JBJEMZ010000153.1:7259-8864 GCA_051879935.1 Wujia sp. | reverse complement strand
CAGCATGTACGATGATGGTATGTATGACGATGGTATGTACGATGACGGTATGTATGATGACAGCATGCTGGATGATGGTATGATTGATGAAGAAATGATTCCGAAGGAGGCCGAAGATGGCTCCGTTGAAGAGGCGATGCCGGATGACACCCCGGTAGTTGTACCATATGAAGATGGTGGAGACGGAGAGGTGGTTCAATAGTGTTACTGGAATTAAAGAATATATATAAAAACTATATGCAGGGCACGATGGAAGTGCCTGTATTGAAGGATATTAATCTCTCGATTGCAGAGGGTGAATATGTAGCGATTATGGGACCTTCCGGTTCCGGAAAATCAACGCTTATGAATATCATTGGCTGTATTGATAAAGCAACGTCCGGTACGTATACTTTAGACGGTGTAGAGATTGAAACATGTAAGGACAAGGAGCTTTCCGTAGTTCGAAATCAGAAGATTGGATTTGTATTTCAGAACTTTAATCTCCTGCCGAGACAGAGCGCACTTGATAATGTGGCGCTTCCGCTTCAGTATGCGAAGGTTCCTCTTAAAAAGAGAAAAGAAAAGGCAAGACAGATGCTTGATATGGTTGATTTGTCAGACCGTTTGACTTTCAAACCGACGCAGCTCTCCGGTGGACAAAAGCAGAGAGTAGCGATTGCACGTGCAATGGTTGCAGACCCAAAGATTCTGCTTGCGGATGAACCAACCGGTGCACTTGACTCAAAGTCCGGACAGCAGGTCATGGAATTGTTTGATGCCCTTCATAAACAGGGGGTTACCATTATCATGATTACACACTCCAATGAGATTGCAGCCTATGCTGACCGGGTTATTAAGATAATAGATGGTGAGTTAATTGAGGGCGAAGAAAGATTGCCTGATGCAGAAGAAGAGACTTCCGTACAGACTGAAGCAGTGGAAGAGAATGTGGTAACGGGAGGTGATGATGCACATGAGTAGATGGAAAAAGATGCTTATTATTGTCTTGTCTTGTGCAGTTGTGATAACTGGCATTTATTTTGCACTTCATCAGTTAAAGCAAAAAAATCAGAATAGTAAGACAGTTGGTGTTTATTCAGTGGGAGAGGTCGGATATGATGCATCCATGATGTGGGACAGCAGTTCTCTCAGTGGAAGTGTCAATGTCAATTCTGAACAGAAAATCTATATTGGTGCGACACAGAAGGTTGCTGAGATAAAGGTATCAGAGGGTCAGACTGTTAAGGCGGGCGACGTTTTGCTTGTCTATGACACGACGGCCAATGATTTGCAGCTTCAATTAAGACGTTCAGAGCTGGAGATTTCCAGAGTGGCGATTATCGATGCAAAGCGGGAATTGGAAAAGTTGAAGGAAACGGTACCGCTGGAGGATATCCCAACGACAGAGGCACCGACGACGGAGGCACCGACGACAGAGGCTCCGACAACAGAAGCTCCGACGACAGAAGCCCCTACAACAGAGGCTCCGACGACGGAAACACCGGTAACGGATCCTGCAACAGAATCAACAGAGGCTCCGACAACAGAAGCCCCGACGACAGAGGCCCCGACAACAGAAGCACCTACTCCGGAGGAAGAGCCGGAACCGGAAGAACTGCCGCC
>JBJEMZ010000153.1:0-7159 GCA_051879935.1 Wujia sp. | reverse complement strand
CGACAACAGAAGCACCTACTCCGGAGGAAGAGCCGGAACCGGAAGAACTGCCGCCGACACGGGATGAGTTAAAAAAGATGATCGCGAGCAAGGAACAGGAAATCAAATCCATGCAGACGCAATATGATATTGCACAGGTAACGCTCCAGATTGAAGAACTGCAAAATGAGACTGGAGAAGTGCTTGCGAATTTTGATGGGATAGTGAAAACTGTGTCGTCGGAGGATGAGGCTGCTGCAAATGGGGAACCGCTCATTGTCATTAGTGCTGCAGATGGTTATGTAGTTGAATCGCAGATTGGTGAACTGGCACTTGGAAATGTGCATATCGGAGATACCGTTTCCATGTATTGCTATGACACCGGTATGAACTATGAGGGTACGATAACAGAGATATCAACTTTCCCGTCTGAAAACGGAGGTTACTATAGTTCCAGGCTTGAGACCTATTATCCGATGAAGATTGCGCTTGCGGACACGGGAGATATTAGCCAGAACATGTATATGGAGATTACATTAAACAGCAACTCGGAGGATACAACGGGTGGGTTTTATCTCTCAAAGGCATTCATAAAACAGGAAGCAACGAACTATTATGTCATGAAGGATGTGGACGGCAGATTGGAGAAGACTTATATCAAGGTTGCCAATAAACAGTCCGGTGATGCAGTATTGGTTGTCGGAGGAATTACAATGAACGATTATATTGCTTTTCCATATCTTGATGAGGCAGTGGAAGGAACAAGAACCGTTCAAAAATCAGTAGACGAATTGTATAATTATTAAGAGAAAAGGAGATCCAGACAATGTTAGAAAATATAAGGATGTCTTTTCAGGGCATTTGGGCACACAAAATGCGCTCACTTCTTACCATGCTTGGTATCATCATTGGTATCGCTGCGATTATTGCAATCGTCTCCACAATCAAGGGAACAAGTGAGCAGATAAAAAAAGATCTGGTTGGATCCGGAAACAATATTGTAAATGTAAAGTTGTATCAGGGAGAGTGGACATACACCTCCGGGGATTCGCAGACTCCGGAAAACATTCCGATGATAACGCAGGATATCAAGGATGAAATACTCGATGTTGAGGAGGTAGTAGCGGTATCTGCATACCGTTATGGTGCTTTGTATGAAGGTATTAATAGCGGGAATATGAGTCTTTCCAACGCGCCGGTATATGGAGTGGATAAGGAGTATTTTGATGTATTGGGATATACAGTACAAAGTGGAAGAATGTTTACGGATGAGGATTGGAACAAGTTCCGTAAATGTGTTATCTTAGATACCACAGCAGCTAACACATTGTTTACCGGAGAAAGTGCAATCGGAAAAACGTTGGAAATCAAAGGTGAGCCGTTTGTAATAGTCGGAGTTGTGGAGCAGATTGACAGCTTTACACCGAAGGTATCGAATCTGGATGATTGGTATACGTATTATTATAATACTTCTTCCGGTCAGATTTTTATACCGGACGTAGACTGGCCGATGGTATTTGCGTTTGATGAGCCATATTATGTGGTTGTTAAATCATCAGGCACGGAAGCTATGACAAATGCCGGAAAGAAGACGGAGGATATCTTAAACAGCTATATGCCGTCTTCGGACAGCTCGGAAGGGATGGAATCCGAAGAGATGAACACATCCTTCAAGTATAAAAGTGAGGATTTGCTTGAGACAGCAAAGGCGATGCAGGAAATCAGTAATTCAACCAGACAGCAGCTTATCTGGATTGCAAGTATTTCGCTGCTTGTCGGCGGAATCGGCGTTATGAATATTATGCTTGTTTCGGTCACTGAGCGTACAAGGGAAATCGGACTGAAAAAAGCGCTTGGTGCGAGAAAGACCGTTATCCTGTCACAGTTTTTGACAGAGGCTGCCGTATTGACAAGTCTTGGAGGTATCATCGGTGTTGGGGCCGGTGTCGGACTTGCGTATTTGATTTCGGATATTGCGGCAGTTCCGGTAGCAATCAGCGGTGCCGCAATTGTGGTATCGGTTGTATTTTCCATGGTAATCGGAATTGTATTCGGATTTATTCCGTCTGTAAAAGCGGCAAACTTAAACCCGATTGATGCACTTAGATATGAGTGACGAAGAGCCATGTGGAGCGAAGCGACACATTTAGGATGGCTCTGAGGACCTGCCGCCGAACGAAGTGAGGGGGCGATACCCGACGAAGAGCCATGATGTGAATACGAGGAATAAATATATGGAAGAAGAAAAAAATACAAATAAAGAAACCTATGAGCAGACAATCAGAAAGCGCCCGATCATGCGGATTATGGCGTGGGTTTGTATCGTGATTATTGTGGGACTTATCATTGCAACCTTTGTGACCGGAATAACCGGAAGCCCATACTTTATGGCTTGTCTGGCACTGACAATTTTGGTCCCGATTTTGTTTTATGCTGTTTTGTGGCTTGGCAGGGTATTAAACAATCATACAAACAAACAGTCTTGAAAAAATGAGATTGGTTTGCTATACTAAATAAGATTTTTAACGAAAGGAAAACACAGAAATGAGCTTATTAACAAATTGGCGTGAGCATGCATATAATTTGGATGACAGAACTCCGGAGGGAAAGGAATTCTGGCTTGACTATTTTCAAAGAGAGAAGGCAATCTATGAGCAGATTCTTGAGAATCCGAAGGAGATTGTAAGTGGTACCGTAAAAGAGCTTGCCGAAAAGTATGATATGAGTATCGAGCTTATGACAGGATTTTTGGATGGTATCGAGGAGAGCCTGATTGTACCGAACAATATCGATGATATTGAAGAGGATACAAATGTCACACTCGGTTATGATCCGGAGAAGCTTTATATGAATATGGTTGATTGTAATGCAGAGTGGCTTTATACACTTCCGCAGTGGGACAAGATTCTTACACAGGAGAGAAGAAAAGAACTATACAAGATTCAGAAATCCTCCAAGACTATCGTTAAGCCGCCAAAGGTAGGTCGTAATGACCCATGCCCATGTGGAAGCGGCAAGAAGTATAAGAAGTGTTGTGGGGCAAATGCATAATATGAGATTGAGTAAAGGTCAGTCAGAGGCGATATGCCATGTTGACGGACCGATGATGGTAATTGCAGGACCGGGTTCCGGGAAGACAACTGTAATTACGAAACGAGTCAAGTATCTGATAGAATCTGCGGGTGTAAAGCCCGCAGATATTCTTGTTATTACCTTTACGCGAGCGGCTGCCGGCGAGATGGAGCGCAGGTTTCGGAAGCTTGTTTCGGGGAAGGAATATCCGGTTCGGTTTGGAACATTTCATTCAGTATTTTATTGGATTATCAAAACTGCATATGGAAATAATTGCATGCGTGTAATTCCAGAGGAAGAAAAGCGTAAGCTTGTGGAGCAGATTCTTGCTTCTATGGGGTTTGTCTATGAGAATAAGGACGATATAATAAACAGTGTCTTGTCGCAAATCAGTCTTGTGAAATGCGACATGATGGATATTGACAGCTATTATAGCAGGGATATGTCCGAGGATGGATTTCGTGAATTGTATAAGCGGCTCGATGGGGAATTAAAACGTAGGCAGATGATCGATTTTGATGATATGATGGTGATGTGTCATGAGCTTCTTACAAGTCGCCCGGATATATTGGAACGATGTCGCAAGCTGTTTCCGTATATTCTGGTGGATGAGTTTCAGGACAGCAACCGGATACAGTATGAGATATTCAAGCTGCTTGCAAACCCGTTACAAAATGCGTTTATAGTCGGGGACGATGATCAGTCCGTATATGGATTTCGTGGTGCAAGACCGGAGATTATGCAGCAGTTTCGGAAGGACTTCCCGAAGACTAAAATCGTTTATTTAGGGGACAATTATCGCTCGGATTACAGGATTGTGCAGGCATCCATACAGGTGATAGGAAAAAATAGAACGCGTTTTGAGAAGCCGCTTCAGGCCTTTTCAAAAGAGTCGGGAACCGTGCAGCTTCATGTTATGAAAAATGAGGCAGATGAAAATGAGAGTATCATAGAGCAGATTCGTGGATGCTATCAGGCAGGGGTTCCGTATGAGGAGCAGGCGGTTTTGTATCGCACAAATCTGCAGCCGCGCAGACTTGCGTATAAACTGGATCAATACAATATTCCTTATACAATCAGCGATGTGCTGCCCAATCTGTTTCGTCATTTTGCAGTGCGGTACATGCTTGATTATATGAGAATGGCCATGGGAGATTGTTCAAGAGATATCTTTCTTAGAATTATGAACCGGCCGGTGCGGTATATCAGCCGTGATGTGTTACTGGAAGACCCGGTTGATTTTGATAAGCTTCGCTTTCGGTTGCGGGAGAAGGATTATGTTCTTGAGAATCTTGAGAAGCTGATTGCAGATATCGGACTGCTTCGAAAGCTTCGGCCGATTGCGGCATACAACTTTATCCGCAATTTTGTTGGATATGATTCCTACTTAAAGTCCTATTCTGAACAGTATGGGATTGATGCCGGTGATTTGTTTGACGTATTGGATGAATTTGCTTATATGATAACAGACATGAAAAGCTATGGAGAACTGTTTGATTTTGTCGATGAATATACGGCGCTCATTATCAGACAGCAGGAGAAAAAACAGGAACGAAAGCAGGAAATACAAGGTGTTCGGCTTTTGACGATGCATAGTGCAAAGGGACTGGAGTTTGACACCGTATACATACTGGATGCAGTTGAGGAGTTTACACCCTATAAAAAAGCAAAAACCGCGGCAGCTCTTGAGGAAGAACGGCGGATGTTTTATGTGGCGATGACACGGGCAAGGCATAATCTGCATATTTACGTGCCGCGCGTGATTGCAGGGAAGCCCCGGGAAAAAAGCAGATTTGTGGAGGAGATAGCATGGCAGAAGCTGGAAGAAAAATCATAACCTACATCATTTGTTGTTCTCTGCTTGTGTCTCTTTGTGCATGCGGGGAAAAGTCGGAGGAAAAAACAGATGTCACCTTAAACAAAGAGGATACAACCCTTGTGCTCTCGATTGACGAAACGGTAGGGACACATGTGGTTCAGATTCCGGAGTATCATTCAAAGGTTCAAAGTGGGGTTGTGTCCGAACTGAATCAGGATATCAAAGAATTGCTTTTTCCGATTTATGAACAGGAAGGAAGCGAAAAAGAGCCGCAGATTCTTACAACGATCTATGACAATGACCGGTATCTTCAGGCGGTTGTACAGTATGTGGAATATCCGCTGGTCGGAGGAAACGGGGATGTTACAAGTTATAATTACGACAGAATCAAGGATAAGCGCGTGACACTGACCGATGCGCTCATTTTGTCGCAAACAACACTGGATGATGTAAGACAGATGGTGATTGACGCTTTTTTGCTGACGGGAAAAGCCACAGAGAATGAAACAGCCATCTACGGTGTTACAGTAGATGGCTTTGTGCTTGATGAAAAAGATTCATGCGTCTTTTTCGGAAATATTGACCTGTGCTTCGGAAATGATACGCCGTGGTCTTATGTTTACGCCTATGATTTTGCATCCGGCATGGTCACGGTGTATGATTTGCAGTGATGGTTTTTGCTCAGAAATCATTTCTGACTGTGATTACATTTCCTCGTAAGCCTCATTGTCTAAGAGCTCATCAAATGCATCGGCGACCATTTCGTATTCTTCATCTGATTCGATTTGACCAAGCTCGATATCATCATTTCCCATATCCGTGTAGCGATACAGGAACACTTCATCCTCCTCATAGCCTTCAAGGACTTTATCCGGAAGAAGTGCGATATATTGCTGTCCGTTTACCGGGAAGATGGCAACGACATCGCAGCGAAGCTCTGTTCCGTCATCGAGAACCATATCTACATAATCTTCCTGTAATTCTTCATCCGGCTGCATATTTTCCTGATTCATAGTAAAAAAACTCCTTTCGTATTTGTTTTTTTGTTGCAAAACGAAATGTCTTGTCTATAATAGTTTAAGGGAAAATAAATGCGCGGTCAAGAACCTACTTCCGAAAAGAAAGAGAGAGAACATGAAACAGATATTACGTTATTTTAAAAATTATAAATTAAAAGCGGTAATGGCTCCGCTTTTCAAGATGCTTGAGGCAAGCTTTGAACTGCTTGTGCCGATTGTCATGGCGGCGATTATTGATAACGGTATTGCAAACCAGGATGAACCGTATATTTATAAAATGGCACTTGTTATGGTAGGCTTAGGACTGATAGGCCTGCTTTGCTCGATTACTGCACAGTATTTTTCGGCAAAGACAGCGATGGGTATCGGAAAAGAGCTGCGCCGGGATTTGTTTAGGCACATCGAAACACTTTCCTATACGGAGATTGATCAGCTCGGAAGCTCTACGCTGATTACCCGTATGACGAGTGATGTCAATCAGGTGCAGACCGGTATCAACATGTTCCTCAGACTGTTCATGCGTTCACCGTTTATCGTGTTTGGTGCAACGATTATGGCGTTTACGGTTGATGCGAAGGCGGCCCGGGTATTTTTGGTGACGCTTCCGGTTTTGATTGTGATTGTGTTTGGAATCATGCTTCTCTCGATTCCATTATATAAGAAGGTACAAAACCGTCTGGATATCGTGACGTTAAAATCCCGTGAGAATCTGTCGGGAGTCCGCGTGATACGTGCGTTTAACCAGGAGACAAAGGAAAAAACAGAGTTTGCGGAAGCAACGGATGCACTGACCAAGGGACAGGTTTTTGTCGGAAAGATTTCATCCTTCTTAAATCCGCTTACCTATGCAGTTATCAATTTATCCATCGTTGCAATCATCTGGAAGGGTGCCGGAAGGGTAGATGCCGGAGCGTTGGAACAGGGTGGCGTGTATGCGCTTTATAATTATATGACACAGATTTTGATTGAGCTTGTCAAGCTTGCCAATCTGATTATTACCGAGACAAAGGCTGTTGCGTGTGCGAACCGTCTTGGCACGATATTTGAGACGACAAGCAGTCAGGAATTTAAGGATACAAAGGTATCGGCAAAACAGGATGCACCGAAGGTTGAGTTCCAAAATGCAGGGCTTACGTATGCAGGTGCAAAGGAAAGCTCTGTTGAGGGTGTGAATCTCCGGGTGAATCGCGGGGAGACGATTGGAATCATCGGCGGTACCGGATCCGGAAAATCATCCCTTGTCAATCTGATTCCAAGATTTTATGACTGT
>JBJEMZ010000152.1:0-1889 GCA_051879935.1 Wujia sp. | reverse complement strand
TACCATTTTCGGCGTGATTGGTCTTCTGGCAAACAGATACAAAATTGCAAGCATACTAATTATTTTGCTGCTTGCTATGTTTGAACTCCCGTTTTTAATCTATATTTATTAAGCTTTCGTTAAACGAATCTTGAAAAAAATCGCATGAATGTATATAATCAGAAGTTGGAAAGCTAATGAAAAACAAAAATCACATAAAGGAGACAAACAATGAGTAAAAAACCAGTTGTATTGATGGTACTTGATGGTTATGGACTTACAGACGAGACAGAGGGCAATGCCATTTACATGGCGAAGACACCGGTCATGGATAAGCTGATGGCAGAGTGTCCGTTTGCAAAGGGCTATGCTTCCGGTCTTGAGGTAGGACTTCCGGCAGGTCAGATGGGAAACTCTGAGGTCGGACATATGAATATCGGCGCAGGAAGAATTATCTATCAGGAGCTTACAAGAATCACAAAATCTATCGAGGACGGCGATTTCTTTGAGAATCCGGAGATGCTTGAGGCAATCGATAACTGCAAGAAGCATAATTCAGACCTGCATCTGTGGGGACTGCTTTCAGACGGTGGTGTGCACAGTCACAATACACACCTGTATGCAATCCTTGAGCTTTGCAAGAAGCAGAATTTTTCGAATGTATATGTACATCCGTTCTTTGACGGAAGAGATACACCGCCTGCATCCGGTAAGGCATTCTTAGAAGAATTGATTGCCAAGATGAACGAAATCGGCGTTGGCAAGGTTGCATCTATGTCCGGACGTTATTATGCCATGGACAGAGATAACCGCTGGGATCGTGTAGAGCTTGCATACAAATCACTTGTAACCGGTGAGGGCGTACAGGCAGAGGATCCGGTTGCTGCTATGCAGGAAAGCTATGACAAGGAAGTCTATGATGAGTTTGTACTTCCGACTGTCATCACGGAAAACGGAAAGCCGGTATCTCTTGTAAAGCCGAATGATTCCGTTATCTTCTTCAACTTCCGTCCGGATCGTGCAAGAGAGATTACAAGGGCATTCTGCTCCGACGATTTTGATGGCTTTGAGCGTCCAAACGGCCGTATGCCGCTTGTATATGTATGCTTCAAGGATTATGATGAGACCATCCCGAACAAGCTGGTTGCATTTAAGAAGGAAGAGATTGATAATACACTTGGCGAGTATCTTGCTGCAAATGGTTTAAAGCAGCTTCGTCTTGCTGAGACAGAGAAATATGCCCATGTAACCTTCTTCTTCAATGGTGGTGTGGAAGAGCCGAACAAGGATGAGAACCGAATCCTTGTAAAATCACCGGCAGTTGCTACCTACGATTTGAAGCCGGAGATGAGTGCACCGGAGGTTGGAGAGAAGCTTACTGCAGCTATTACATCCGGCGAGTATGATGTGATTATTATCAATTTCGCGAATCCGGATATGGTTGGTCATACCGGCGTGATTCCTGCTGCGGTTGCTGCTGTAGAGCGCGTAGACCAGTGCGTAGGTGCAGCTGTTGAGGCAGTAAAGCAGGTGGATGGAGCATTGTTTATCTGTGCAGATCATGGAAATGCTGAGCAGATGATTAACTACGAGACAAAGGCACCGCACACTGCACATACAACGAATCCGGTTCCGTTTATTCTCTACAATTATGAGCCGTGCAAGTCACTTCGCGAGGGCGGATGTCTGGCTGATATTGCGCCGACATTGCTTGAGATTCTTGGACTTCCACAGCCGGCTGAGATGACAGGAAAGTCCTTAATTGTAAAATAATTCGCAAAAAGGGTTTAGAAACTACCGACAGAATACGATATATATTTTGTCGGTAGTTTGATTTTAAAATAACAGGAGGAAGACAAATGAAAAAGTTTTTGAAAGAATTCAAAGAGTTCGCTCTGAAAGGTAATGTA
>JBJEMZ010000151.1:0-1908 GCA_051879935.1 Wujia sp. | reverse complement strand
CCGGATCAGATAGAAGCAGGCACATTTATGACGATGGCGGCAGCCACAAAGGGAAATGTGCTTATAAAAAATGTAATTCCAAAGCATCTTGAGGCGATTTCATCCAAACTGAATGAAATCGGTGCTCGTGTCATAGAGTACGATGATGCCGTGCGCGTGATGGCAGACGGCAGATTTAAGGCAACGCAGATTAAGACGTTGCCATATCCGGGATTTCCGACTGACATGCAGCCACAGATGGCGGTAACGCTCGCATTGTCACAGGGAACCAGCGTGATTACGGAAAGTATATTTGAGAACCGGTTTAAGTATGTCGGTGAGCTTTCCCGTATGGGCGCGCGGATTAAAGTAGAGGGTAATTCCGCTGTTATAACAGGGGTGGACGGTTATACCGGAGCGAATCTGGTGGCACCGGATTTGCGTGCAGGCGCAGCACTTGTGATTGCCGCACTTGCTGCAGACGGATTTAGTACGATTGATGATATCAAATATATTCTTCGTGGATATGAAGATTTCGATGGAAAAATCCGTGGTCTTGGCGGACAGATAGAACTGGTAGATTCCGACCGGGATATTCAGAAATTTAAGCTCAGAGTAAGCTGAGCAACAAAGTATAAGGAGGGGTTTCATATGCCTAAAAAACCGTATTACATTACAACAGCCATTGCGTACACATCTGGTAAGCCTCATATAGGCAACACATACGAGATTGTACTTGCAGACAGTATTGCACGTTATAAACGTTACGTCGGATATGATGTTCGCTTTCAGACAGGAACCGACGAACACGGACAGAAAATAGAGATAAAAGCGTTTGAAAATCTCTCCACACCAAAGGAATTTGTTGATGAGACTTCCGCTGAGATCAAGAGAATCTGGGATCTGATGAATACATCCTATGACAAGTTTATCCGTACAACAGACACCGATCATGAGAAGCAGGTTCAGAAAATCTTCAAAAAATTATACGATCAGGGTGATATCTACAAGGGCGAATATGAGGGTATGTACTGTACACCTTGTGAGTCCTTCTTTACACAGTCACAGCTTGTAGACGGCAAGTGTCCGGACTGCGGACGCGAGGTACAGCCGGCAAAAGAAGAAGCATATTTCTTCAAGCTCAGCAAATATGAAAAGCGTCTGATTGACCATATCAATACACATCCGGAATTCATACAGCCGGAGTCCCGCAAAAACGAGATGATGAACAATTTCCTTCTCCCGGGACTTCAGGATTTGTGTGTGTCAAGAACATCTTTCAAGTGGGGTATTCCGGTTGAGTTTGACCCGGGTCATGTTGTTTATGTATGGATCGATGCATTGTCAAACTACATCACAGGACTTGGCTATGATGTGGATGGCAACTCCGATGAACTGTATCATCGTTACTGGCCGGCAGATTTACATCTGATCGGAAAGGATATTCTCCGTTTCCATACGATTTATTGGCCGATTATGCTGATGGCGTTAGGCGAGCCGCTTCCAAAGCAGATATTTGGGCACCCGTGGCTTTTGCAGAGTGACGGCAAGATGAGCAAGTCCCGTGGCAATGTAATCTATGCGGATGATATGGTAGATTTCTTCGGGGTGGATGCAGTTCGTTATTTCCTTCTGCATGAGATGCCGTTTGAAAATGATGGCGTTATCTCTTGGGAGCTTGTGATTGAACGTATTAATTCCGAGCTTGCAAATACACTTGGCAATCTTGTAAACCGTACGATTTCCATGTCCAACAAATATTTTGACGGCGTTGTGGAAAATGCGGGTGTATCCGAGCCGGTTGATAATGAGTTAAAAACATTGGTTACAGATACGCGTCTCAAAGTTAATGCATGTATGGACAAGCTTCGTGTGGCAGATGCGATTACAGAGATATTTGCGTTGTTCAAACGCTGTAATAAATATATC
>JBJEMZ010000150.1:0-9205 GCA_051879935.1 Wujia sp. | reverse complement strand
TGGATCTGCTGACGGAGCTCGCGCTTGGTTGTATTGCATTTTCGATTGGTGCAGAGTTTAAAACTACATTTTTAAAAAAGGTCGGAAAAGCGCCGATCGTAATCGGTATCACCGAAGGTCTCGGTGCGGTTATGGTTGTGGATACGATTCTTCTCCTGCTTGGATATGATATGACATTCGCCCTTGCAATCGGAGCGATAGCTTCCGCAACGGCAGCCGCATCGACGCTGATGATTGTAAAGCAGTATAAAGCGAGAGGACCGGTAACAAATACGCTGCTTCCGGTTGTGGCCTTAGATGATGCAGTAGCACTGATTGCATTTGGTATGTCAATGGCAATTGCAAATGTGGTAAGTTCTAAGGGAACAGCTCCAATTGGTAAACTGTTAGTTGCACCGTGCATAGAAATATTTGGAGGACTGCTGTTTGGTGCCGTACTTGGTTTCATAATGGCTCTGCTTGTAAAGTTTTATACGGGACGTGGTAATCGGCTTGCGATTACAATTATGATGATCTGCCTCTGTGTCGGCGTATCTGATATGGTGGGATTTTCTTCGTTGCTTGCTTGTATGATGCTCAGTACGATGTTTGTAAATCTCTCAAAATTCAGCGATAAAATCTATGAGCCCCTTGAACGGATTACACCTCCGATTTATATGATGTTCTTTATTCTTTCCGGTGCATCCTTAGATGTGACAGTGCTCACATCGGTGGGAGTCGTCGGAGCGGTATATGTGATTGGGCGTGTCGTCGGAAAGTCACTCGGCGCGGCATTTGGCGCAAAGGTGTCGAAGGCTCCGAAGGTTGTACAGCGGTGGCTGGGACTCACACTCGTGCCACAGGAGGGTGTTGCCATCGGTCTTGCGACCTCTGCCGGCAAATCCCTGCCGGAATATGCAGCCAGAATTCAGACGGTCGTATTATGCGGCGTCGTCATCTACGAGCTGCTTGGCCCTGTCATAACAAAGACAGCCTTAAAGAAGGCCGGTGAAATAACCGAGAGCAACGACAAGAAAGTTGTAAAGAAGGCATAAGGATGTCGCACAAAGTAATCATAACTCTTATGATACTCTCATATATTGTATAAACTTATATAATTGCGAAATGATGACGGTAATCTCTGGGTTGTGTACATTGATAAATGCTATTCGGATGCGTTGTATTGCAATTAAGAATTACTAAGTGTTCTTATATAAATCATTTGCTTTATACGCAACCGCTGCCAATTCGCCATCCATGGCTCAGTGGCAGCTTGCGTGAACGTCCTGTTCACGCATTGCTTATGTTTTGAAAGAACACTAAGTAATTCTAAATCGCAAACAAATGCATCTTTCATAGCATTTATCAATGTACACAACAGGTAAGAATATGGCAATCATTTCGCAATTATCGTCTCATACAGGGGGTATGATTACGAATACACGGATTGTATTTCGCATCGCGAAGGCATTGCTCGCCGCTTACATCGTGACGGGGCTTGGCCTTCTGATACTGGCGTTTGCGCTCTATAAGTTCGGGCTTAGTACAAATGCAACGGAGCTTGGCGTAGTCTTCATCTACATACTGTCTACGGCGGTAGGCGGACTGTTTCTTGGAAAATGCGTGGAACGGCGGCGTTTTCTGTGGGGCATGCTGCTTGGACTTGTCTATGTGCTTGTGCTGATTTTGATATCCTGCATTGCACGCGGCAATATGAGTGGGATTGCGGAAAGCGGCATCAGCGTACTGCTTTTGTGCCTGGCGGGAGGGACATTGGGCGGTATTTTGTCCTGACAAAATCTTTTACAATGTGGTAAAAATTTTATGGGAGAAATATTGATTTCCCAATGGATTTTCCATATAATAAATACAACATTCCTCTGAATGTCTTTGCGTGGTACAGCACCTGGAGAGGCAAAGAAAAAGGAGGAAGAAAGTATGAGCAAAAAAACTATTGAGGAGCTTACAATCAAGGACAACTTTATTTTTGGGGCAGTAATGAGAAATCCCAACAAGTGCAAAGCGTTGCTCGAATGTGTATTAGGTATTAAGATTCGGGAGATTTCTTATCCTGAATTAGAGAAGACGATTGACAAAACAATAGAATCTAAAAGTATTCGTCTTGATGTATATGTAGAAGATGAATTTAATACCATATACAATATAGAGATGCAGGCAACAGACAAAAAGAACCTGCCTAAAAGAACCCGTTATTATCAAGGCATGATTGACCTGAATATTATTGATAAGGGCGAGAATTATAATAAGCTCAGGAAAAGTTATGTGATTTTTATATGCGACTATGATGAGTTTGGATTAGGCAGACATATTTACACTTTTGAAAAGAGTTGTAATGAAGCCCCTTCTTTAAAGTTGGGGGATGATACAGTCGTTGTTATTCTCAATACAAAAGGCACCCTTGATGATGTAAGTGATGAGGTTAAGGAACTGCTTGAGTACATAGGTGGGGCCAAACCTCAGAGTCAGCTTACGAGGTCATTGGACGAGGAAGTTGAAAAGGTTAAATCAAATGAAGAATGGAGGCGAGAATATATGACCATGAAAATGTTAATAAATGAAAGCGTGGAACTTGGAGAATACAAAAACAGGGTAAAACAAATAAGAGGTATTCAGCCAGATGATATTCCAACAGCGTCAAAATATTTAAAGGTCGATATCTCATTTATTTCCAATGTTTTGAAAATTATTGAAGAAAATCCAGATTTGGATGATGAGGAAATCGCCGAAATGTTAATTGAAAACTAGGCTCTGAAAAATAGTTCTGTCTTGAAAGCAGGACTATTTTTTGCGGTATCTTGTCCTGACAAAAAAGATGATGACAAAATAAAATGATTGTGTTACAATGCCTTATATAATGTCGAGCAGGAATGCGTATGAAACGAAGTTTCATACATATAATTCATTCCTGCGACCTGCCGCCGAACAATGTGAGGGGGCATTACTTAATTTTTGTAGGAGGCGAAACGGATGAAGAGAATTAAGACTTTAACAGAGAAGACTTTAAAGAGTACTGTAGTTAAGGGTGGTTGTGGCGAGTGCCAGACTTCATGCCAGTCAGCATGTAAGACAAGTTGTACAGTCGGAAACCAGAGCTGTGAGAATAAATAATTACAGGCAATATACACTTCGCATAAGAAAAGGGGATGTCCTTGGATGTCCCCTTTCCTTAATGGAATAGGAATAGGAGCGACAGGAACGTGGTACACCAGTACAAAAATAACGGGTATAATATTGTACTTGATGTTTGCAGCGGCTCTGTGCATGTGGTGGATGAGCTTGTATATGATATGATTGCTATGTACGAGGAACACACATTGGACGAGATAACCGATGCAATTCTTGCAAAGTACGGCGATACCTACAGTGTGGACGACATCCGTGATGCATACGGCGATATCCGGGAGCTTGTGGATAACGGACAGCTCTTTACGGAGGATGTCTACAAGGATGTCATTATTGATTTTAAAAAGAGAAAAACGGTAGTCAAGGCGCTTTGCCTGCACATTGCACATGACTGTAATCTTGCCTGCAAATATTGTTTTGCAGATGAGGGCGAGTATCATGGGCAGAAGCGGGAACTGATGAGCCTGGAAGTCGGGAAACAAGCCATTGACTTTTTGATAGAGAATTCCGGGAACCGAGTCAATCTGGAAGTAGACTTTTTTGGTGGCGAGCCGCTTATGAACTTCGATGTCGTGAAAGAAATCGTGGCATACGGAAGAAGTAAGGAGAAAGCGGCGAATAAAAATTTCCGGTTTACACTTACCACCAACGGCATGTTGTTAAACGATGAAGTCATCGATTTTTGTAACCGGGAGATTTCCAATGTTGTGCTTTCGTTGGATGGCAGAAAGGAAATCAATGACCGGATGCGTCCGACGAGAAACGGAAAGGGCAGCTACGATATCATCGTGCCGAAGTTTCAAAAGTTTGTGGAGATGCGCGGCGACAAAAGCTATTATGTGCGCGGCACATTTACACGAAACAATCTCGATTTTACGAAGGATTTTGAGTTGATGACGGAGCTTGGATTCAAGGAGATATCCATAGAGCCGGTTGTGACACCGGATGAAAATGATTATGCGATTCGTGAGGAGGATCTGCCGGTTATATTTGAACAGTATGACAAGCTTGCGGTTGATTTAATCAGGCGCGAGCGAGAAGGAAAGCCGGTTACATTTTTCCATTACAAGCTGGATCTAAATGGTGGTCCCTGCGTGTATAAGCGCTTGTCAGGATGTGGTTCCGGAACCGAGTATCTGGCAGTGACACCGACCGGAGAGTTGTATCCGTGTCATCAGTTTGTGGGACAGCCGGAATTCCTGCTTGGGGATGTGTTTCACGGTATCAATCATGAGGAAATCGTGGAGGAATTTAAACTTTGCAATGTATATGCAAAGGACAAATGCAAAGATTGCTTTGCAAGATTTTATTGCAGTGGCGGATGCGCGGCGAATTCGTATCAGTTCCATGGCAATATATTGGATACATACGATATCGGTTGCGAATTGCAGCGCAAGCGTGTTGAATGTGCAATTATGATGAAAGCAGCTCTGGCGGATGACGAGGAAGCGCCGGAGGAGTAAAGAAATAAAGAGATAAACGAGGAGAAAGAAGAAATGAAAAAAGCAAAATCAAAAGCATTCGTGAATCTGCTGATTTTTTTGCTGCTACTTGCAGGTGGTATTTACATGGTGGTTGCCGGAGTTGGTAATACAAAGTCTGGTAAGATTACAAATATTCCACTTGGACTTGACTTGCAGGGCGGATTGTCAGTCACATATGAGATTCAGAATGAAAAACCAACGACGGACGAAATCGATGCAACGATTGACAAGCTGCAGCGAAGAGTAGATGAGTACAGCTCGGAGGGCGAGGTGTATCAGGAGGGTGATGACCGTATCACGGTTGAGATTCCGGTGGATACCTCAAAGGTTGATGCGCATGATATATTAAATCAGCTTGGTCAGCCGGGACAGCTTCTGTTTTTGGACTCAGCAAACTATACGATTTGGCAGCAGAACATGACAAATGGAACCGATGATGTCTACGAGGCAGTCGTAACCGGTTCAGATATCAAAAATGCCGAGGCAGGTATGGATGATTCCGGTACAGTGAAGGATTATGTGGTTCAGCTTCAGTTTACCGACGAGGGTGCCAAGAAGTTTGGTGATGCAACGGCAGCGAATATCGGCAATCCGATTTACATCATATATGATGGTAAAGTTCAGAGTGCACCGACTGTACAAACTGCAATCACGGATGGTAATGCGGTTATCAACAAGATTTCCAGCTATGAAGAAGCAGAGCAGCTTGCAGCGACCATCAAGATTGGTGCGCTTCCGCTTGAATTGAAGCAGATTCAGTACAATATCGTAGGTGCAAAGCTTGGTCAGGAAGCAGTTTCCACAAGCTTAAAGGCAGGCGCTATCGGTCTTGGTATCATCTTTGTGCTCATGATCGTGCTTTATTATGTACCTGGTTTTATTGCAGGACTTGCACTTGCCGGATATGTCGTTATCATGCTTTTGATTTTAAGCCTGAAGCATATTACACTGACCTTGCCTGGTATTGCAGGTATTATCCTGTCTATCGGTATGGCGGTTGATGCAAATGTCATTATCTTCACACGTATTCGTGAGGAGCTCGCAGCAGGAAGCAATGTACGTACAGCTGTGCAGGCAGGTTTCTCAAAGGCACTTTCCGCGATTTTAGACGGTAATATTACAACCTTGATTGCAACGATTGTTTTGATGGCACTTGGAACCGGAAGTATCAAAGGCTTTGCAATTACGCTGATGATAGGTATTGTTCTCTCTATGTTCACGGCACTTGTTGTTACGAAAATGCTGTTGAATGCATTTGTAAACCTTGGCGTACAAAACGTGAAGTTTTATGGCAAGGCAAAGGAACCGAAGGTGCGTGGCTTTGTAAAGAACTTCAAGGTGTTTGGTGTCATTTCTTTGCTGGTGATTATAGCAGGACTTGCATTCCTCGGTGTGAATCAGTCCCGTATCGGTAAGTCGATGAACTTTGCGTTGGAGTTTACGGGTGGTACATCCACAAATGTGACATTTAATGAGGCATATACTTTAGAGCGTGCAGAAAAAGAAGTTGCTCCGGTGATTGCTGAGACTGTCGGCGTTGATGTAGGCAAGATTCAGATTCAGACGGTGGAAGGTACAAATCAGGTTATCTTTAAAACAACAGAACTTTCGGAAGAACAGAGTGCAAAGTTAAATGATGTGTTAAAACAGAAGTTTGATGTTTCAGATATCAGCGACCAGAGTATCAGCTCCACTATCAGTGGAGAGATGAAGAAGGATGCGATTATTGCGATTGTGATTTCTTCCGTGCTTATGCTTTTGTACATTGCATTCCGATTCTCGGATGTCAAATTTGGTGTCAGTGCCGTGCTTGCACTCGTACACGATGTACTTGTCGTATTTGCAGTTTACTCGATTGGCTTGTTGTCAGTGGGCAATACATTTATTGCATGTATGCTTACGATTGTGGGTTACTCCATCAACGCTACGATTATCATCTTTGATCGTATCCGCGAGAATCTGCGCATCACGGATAAGAAGGAAGGCTTGGATGTGCTTGTAAATAAGAGTATTGCGCAGACATTTACAAGAACGATTTATACATCACTTACAACCTTCGTTATGGTACTCGTGCTGTTTATCATGGGAGTTGCTTCATTGAAGGAATTTACATTTACTTTGATGATTGGTATCGTATGTGGTGCATACTCTTCTGTATGTATTACCGGACCACTCTGGTACACAATGAAAAAGAAAGTCGACAAAAAGGCGTAATGATTAAAATGGGCGGGGCTGTGTTTACAGCCCCGTTCTTGTATATAGGTTAGAGGGGTTTGGGATGACGGAGTATAAAAAGGAAGAATGGATTTTGCGAAACAGAGGAAGGGACTATGCGAAGACAGCACAAAGGTTTTCTGTCAGTGAGGTCTTGGCGCGCATTATTCAAAATCGTGAATTTGAATGTGAAGAGGATATTGCACGTTATTTGAATGGAGGACTGAAAGACACATATGACCCGGCTTTGATGAAGGATATGGAACAAGGATGTCTTTTGATGCGGGAAAAGATAGCGCAAGGTGTAAAAATCCGGATTATCTCCGATTATGATGTAGATGGTATCACGTCGAACTGCATCCTATATGAGGGTCTTCGAGGTGCAGGTGCAGAGGTCTCTTATGATATACCGGATCGGATACGGGATGGCTATGGTATGAATACACGTCTGGTGCGTAAAGCATATGAAGATGGTGTCGATACGATTATTACGTGCGATAACGGGATTGCTGCTTTTGAGGCGGTGGCGCTTGCTAAGGAATATGGTATGACAGTCATTGTGACGGATCACCATGAGGTTCCGTGTGATATTGACGAGAGTGGGAAAAAGGCAATACACTACATAGAAGCGGATGCAGTCATTGATATAAAACGGGAGGATTGCCCGTATCCGTATAAGTATTTGTGCGGTGCAGGGGTTGCTTACAAATTCATCCGGCATCTTTACCGGTGTATGGAATTGCCGTGGGAGGATGAGGAACTGTATTTGGATTTGGTTGCACTTGGTACAGTATGTGATGTCATGCCACTCACGGATGAGAATCGGATATTTGTGAAACATGGGCTGCAGAGGCTGACACATTCGTATAATGTGGGGATGCGTGCTTTAAAAAAGGCACTTGGATTGGAAGGAAAGGAAATCTTTGCACATCATCTTTCGTTTCGAATCGGTCCGTGTTTAAATTCAACGGGACGTTTGGAAAGCGCGAAAGAAGGCGTGGAGCTTTTGCTGACAAAGGATGCTGTGCGGGCGGAGAAGCTTGCCGGTAAGATGGTGGCGCTTAATGAGGAGAGAAAAACAATTACGGACAAGGGTGTAAAGGATGCAATGGCACTTGTTTCCGGAAACAAACGGATTGTTCCGTCGGCGGATGGTTTGAAAACCATCGATGTAGGGGATGATAAGGTTATCTTGCTGTATTTGCCGGATATTCATGAAAGTGTTGCAGGGCTTGTGGCAGGAAAGATAAAAGAGGCATTTTACAGACCGACCCTTGTTTTTACAGATGCAGAGAATGGAAATGGTTTGAAAGGATCAGGGCGATCAATCGAGAGCTATAATATGTATGAAGAGCTTTCGAAACATCGGGATTTGTTTGTGCATATGGGAGGACATCCGATGGCGGCGGGTTTTTCTATTACGGCAGACAAGTTCGAACTGCTCCGCAAGGCATTAAACGAGAGCTGCAATCTGACAGATGAGGCTCTGACGGAGAAAAAATACATTGATGCATCCATCCCGCTTTCTATGATTACAGAGGCTTTGTATGATGAATTAAAGCGTCTGGAACCGTATGGGACAGGGAATCCCACCCCGTTGTTTGGACTGCTGCATATGGGCATTTCCGGTGTAAAAATGGTAGGAAATGAACAGCAATATGCACGTTGTACATTTAAAACGCGTAATGGCGCAAAAATAAGCGGAATGGTTTTCAACGGAAAAGAATTTATGGATAAAATAAAAGAGTGGTTTGGAACCGAAGAATGTGATAAAATACAAAATGGTCTACAAAATAATGTGGAAATAGATATATTATATCATCCGGATAAGAATGAATATAACGGCAGAGTCACGATGCAGATACAGCCGGTTTCGTTCCGCAAATCCGAGTCAGAACCATCATAAACGATGTGAGAGGGCGAGATTTGCGGATGTCAAAGATGGAGTAATATATGAAGATTGCAGGAGGTGCGCAAATGAAAAAGGTAGAGGATTACATCAAAAGCATTCCGGATTTTCCGAGCAAGGGAATTATCTTCCGGGATGTAACGAGTGTGCTGGAGAGTGCGGAAGGCTATGCGCTCGCGATTGACGAATTAAACAAGCTGCTTGACGGAGTGGAGTATGATCTGATTGCGGGAGCAGAGTCGCGGGGATTTATATTTGGTGCACCGCTTGCATATATGAATAAAAAGGGATTTATTCCTGTCAGGAAGAAGGGCAAGCTGCCGCGTGAGACCGTTGAGATGAGCTATGACTTAGAATATGGTTCCGCCACAATCGAGATACACAAGGACGCAATCAAACCGGGGGACAAGGTTGTGCTTGTGGATGACCTGATTGCCACGGGCGGCACGATACAGGCAGCGGCGAAGTTAGTGGA
>JBJEMZ010000149.1:0-1960 GCA_051879935.1 Wujia sp. | reverse complement strand
AAAACTGAAACGGATGAAGATGGTTCAACAACGACGATTACAAATTCTGTTAAGATTGATCCGAATGAAAAGGATGAGAACGGAAATCCTGTCGTTACCGGTAAAGTAGAAGAAACTGTAATCAAGCCGGATGCTTCTTCCGATGCAACAATAACAGTGACCGAAAATAAGGATGCTGCCGGAGAAGTTGTTGAAGAGGCTACCGTAGAGGTTACACAGACAACCATATCCAATGAAACATTGGAAAAGAGTATCGAGGTAGTTGAGAAACAAACAGATTCGTATACAGAAGCGGATGCTCCGATTACAGAAATCAAAGCATCCTTCACGGATGACAGTATTGCCAGTATCAGTAAAGACGTAATCAATAAGCTGAAGGAACTCAAGGAAACAAAGGATATAGAATTAACACTTGAGATCAGCAAGAAAACCACGGATGGAAAAGTGGAATATTCATGGAGCTTCCAGGCGACTTCCATAACGGAGACGGCAACAGAGAATATCGTGGATATTAATACAAAGATTACACTGCACGATAATGATGACACAGAGTATGAGCATAAGGATGCGTTGGCAAGCTTAATCCCTGACAACACGACGAAATGCGTTGTTTCATTTGTTCATAACGGAGCGCTTCCAAATGACACAGAAGTAAAACTGAATGTGGAAGGTCAGTATGAAAATGACACACCATTATTCTATTATCATTTCAATCAGGAGAATCAAACGCTTGAATACTGCGGAAAAACAAAGGTAGAAAACAACTTTGTTCCGGTAGTAATCAGTCATTGCTCTGATTATGTATTGATGGACAAGCCTGCAAAACAGGTTGTTCCTGTGACAAGCGTGAAACTGAATAAGGTAAATCTTTCATTGGAGGAAGGTCAGGAAGAAACATTAATTGCAACTGTAGAACCGGAAGATGCAACAAACAGGGAAGTTACATGGACATCCGGTAACCCTTCGGTTGCAGCTGTAGATGAAAATGGTAAAGTGACAGCGAAGAAAGAAGGAGAGGCAGTTATCACGGCAGAGGCAAAAGACGAAAGCGGAAAGAAGACCAGCTGCACAGTTACGGTGACAGCAAAACCAGACCCAACACCAGAGCCAGACCCGGACCCGGATCCAACCCCAACGCCAGACCCGAAACCAACCCCGGACCCGACACCAGTTGTAACTCCGGCTGTCAATGTATCCTATCACACCCATATCCAGACTCTTGGTGATTCACAGGGAACCAAGACAAACGGAGCGATGGCAGGTACTTCAGGTATGGCAAAGCGCCTAGAGAATATCTGGATTAAGGTAGACGGAAACAAGAATCTTGGTATCCAGTACAGCACACACTGTCAGTCTTATGGCTGGTTACCATGGTCTGCAAATGGTGAGTCAAACGGAACAAGCGGTGAGGCAAAACGTTTGGAGGCAATCAAGATACAGCTTACCGGTGCGGATAAAGATAAGTATGATGTGTACTATCGTGTACATGCACAGTCGTACGGTTGGCTTGGATGGGCAAAGAACGGAGAGCCATCCGGAACAGCAGGCTATGGAAAGCGACTGGAAGGAATTCAGATTGTGGTTGTTAAGAAGGGGGAAAGTGCACCGGGACTTGATTACGCCGATGTAAAGGCATCTACAGCAGTTCATAATGCAAGCGCATATATAGCAAAGGCTGGAACATCACCGGTTGTAGGAGGAGCTGCGACAAGTGCACAGAATCCTGTGATTCCGGGAGTTGATACAACGAATATTTCTTACAGAACCCATGTACAGTCTTATGGCTGGCAGGGCTGGAAATACAACGGACAGATGAGTGGTACAAGTGGCGAGGCAAAGCGTCTTGAGGGTATCGAAATCAAACTTACCAACAAGCAGTATAGCGGAAGCATCGTCTATACAACTCATGTACAGAAATATGGCTGGCAGGGAGATGTAAATGATTCTTCTACATGGAAGA
>JBJEMZ010000148.1:7208-9375 GCA_051879935.1 Wujia sp. | reverse complement strand
CGGGCATCCTTCACAAAATGTGTAACCGTAGCCTCCACACCGCTATGTTCCTTCAGATATTGAAGCTTCCGGTCAAGCTCGGCAACTTCATATTCGTCGAGCTCAATCTCCTCCTCGGTAAGCCTCGCAGTCTCCCGCACTGCCTCATCATGTCCGGTCAATGCCGCAAACGGTGCAAACTGGGCAGCCCGCATCATGCGGTCCATAGGCGGATGCTTTTCGGAGACCGGCCTATTCAAATGTATAATATCGCTGTAATCCCGTTTCACGCTTTGTGTCCCCCGATCTGCTCGTTTCCTGTCATGCTTTGTGTCCCCCGATCTGCTCGTTTCGTTCCCTGGCAGTTGCACCATCTAAGAAATCCGTGCCGCGCAGGATTGCATTTTTGCCATATTTATTTTTGATTGAAACGAGTGCCTGCTGCATCTGCTTTTCCCGCTCCCTTTTTGCTTCCTTGTCCTTTTGTTCTTCCTCGCGGGCGGCATAATCCGTAAACAAATCAAGCTGTTCATACTCCTGCTTTTTCGGGGCATCCGCTTCCTGTATGACACGGTTTGCAACAACCGTCATCCGCCGTACCAGAAGCTTTTCATCCACGATCCGGTCATATAATGCGAGCATAGCTTCCATGATTTCAGTCGTAGAAGATGTATATCCTTCCAGATTCGCCGTTCCATGTGCATGCTTCGGCACCTTTCGGCCATACCGGTCACTTGTCACTTCCCCTTTATATCTCTTTGCCTTTCCCGTATCCTTTAGATTCTCGATGTCGTATCCGACCGTCAAAACCATCTGGTTCGTAACAAGCCTCTTTTCGACCAGATCAAGCACCAGTGCCTCCGTCATCTCACGCACAACGATGCGCGCCTGTTCCACGGTATACGGATTCTTCAACACCTGCCCGGAGCTTATACTGTTTGTGCTCGGGCGATACGACTTAATCTCCTCCATCGTACAGGGCTCATAGCCCCACGCATGATCAATTAATAATTCTGCATTGACCCCAAACATCCGGTACAGCAGATCCTCATTGTAATAATCTTTTTCACCGCCGAGGGAACACCTCGCAATATCCCCCATCGTATAGAGCTGCTGCGCATGGAGCTTTTTCTGATATCCGATACCGACCCGCCAAAAATCCGTGAGTGGCTGGTGATTCCAAAGCAGCTCCCGGTAGCGCATCTCATCAAGCTCCGCGATGCGCGCCCCGCGCTCATCCGGCTCCATATGCTTCGCCACAATATCCATCGCAATCTTGCACAGATAGAGATTTGTGCCGATTCCCGCTGTGGCTGTGATTCCGGTCGTCTCATACACATCCTTTATCATCGTCTCCGCAAGCTCCCGCGCTGTCATATGATATGTGTTCAGATACCCCGTCACATCGATAAATACCTCATCCACCGAATATACCTGCATATCCTCCGGCGCCACATATTTCAAGTAAATATCGTAAATACGCGTGCTGTATTCCATATAATATGCCATCCGCGGTTTTGCCGCAATATAATCAAGTGCAAGCGTAGGCACTGCCTGCAGCTTTGTATCATCGTAGGACGAACCTGTAAATTGCCTGCCTGAAATCCGGGAAAGCCGCTCCCGGTTTACTTCCTTTACCCGCTGCACTACCTCAAACAGCCGTGCCCGCCCGGGAATACCATACGCTTTCAAGGATGGCGAAACAGCCAGACAGATCGTTTTCTCCGTCCGGCTCTCATCTGCAACAACCAGGTTTGTCGTGAGCGGATTCAACCCCCGCTCCACACATTCCACAGATGCATAAAAAGATTTTAAATCAATTGCGATATATTTTCGTTCCTGCATGCTTGTTTCCTCTTTGAGAAGTGATTACAGGTCTGGGCTGCATAGGGTGTCCATGTATATGGTTTCCATGTATATGGTTTCCATGCCTAAGCTGTAATTTTCTATCTTATTTTTATTATACATGCAGAACATATGTTTTTCAACTTGCTTTATTGTCCTGTGGTTTTCCTCTTATTCATTCTCCCCGTCTGTTTTTGTCCGTGGGCAGCTTCCGGCTCTCTCCCACGGACAATTTCTCGCCAGATACTCTCGCAAATCCTCTTCGCTCGCCTGTTTTTGTCCGTGACAAGCTTCCGGCTCTCTCCCACGGACAATTTCTCGCCAGATACTCTCGCAAATCCTC
>JBJEMZ010000148.1:6987-7108 GCA_051879935.1 Wujia sp. | reverse complement strand
TTTGCTCGCTTCTTTTTGTCCGTGGGGAACATTCAACTCTCTCCCACGGACAAAACGGCCTACGGCAATGGGCGGGGCTACGCAAATCGAGCAAGCTCGATTCGTATACTTCGTACACCAT
>JBJEMZ010000148.1:3811-6887 GCA_051879935.1 Wujia sp. | reverse complement strand
GGAACATTTCCTGCTTGCGTTTCCGCTCGAAGAAATCCTTTGTTTCCTTTACAACTACGCCGGAAAGCGCAAATAACGCAATCATATTTGGCAACGCCATCAGACCATTGAATATATCCGCAATCGTCCAGACTGCTTCCACCGTCATATACGGACCGATAAAGACCGCAAGGATATACAGCCAGCGATATGTGAGAATCGCACCCTTCTTTCTTCCCGTCAGATATTCGAGGCAACGCTCTGAGTAATAATCCCATCCGAGAATCGTTGTAAATGCGAAAAATACAAGGCACATCATAAGCAGGAATGAAGATACCGTCTCCGGAATCGGAAGTCCCTGATTAAATGCATACGTTGTTACACCAACCCCCTGCAGGCCATCCACCTTCCATGCACCTGTAAGCACGATGGATAAACCGGTCATCGTACAGATTACAATCGTGTCGATGAAGGTTCCGGTCATAGATACAAGTCCCTGCCGTACCGGCTCTTTTGTCTTGGCCGCTGCCGCTGCAATCGGCGCAGATCCAAGTCCTGCCTCATTGGAAAAGATTCCCCGGGCAACGCCCTTTTGCATCGCAACAATCATTGTTCCGACCACACCGCCGGTCACTGCCTTCGGATTGAACGCCCCCTTTACAATCGTCACAAATGCATCCGGAATCGCCTTATAGTTGCTCACGAGCAAAAACAGGCATAAAACGACATAGATAATAGCCATAAATGGTACAACAATCTGCGATACACTTGCAATCCTCTTAATTCCGCCAATCAAAACAAGTGCGACACAAACACTTAAAATCAAGGACGCAATTACGACCGTCCATGAATAGGTACCAATATGCGGAATCGTCACCGTCCATGTCATATCCGGATCAAAAAAGGAATTGACCGCCGATGAGATACCATTTACCTGAGAAAAGGTTCCGATTCCAAACAGCCCGACACAGATTCCGAAAAATGCAAACATCTTCGCAAGCCATTTCCACTTCTGTCCCATGCCCTTTTCTATGTAATAAAACGGACCTCCGAGCGAGTGATTGTCATCATCTACCACCCGGTATTTGACTGCAAGCAGTCCCTCTGCATATTTTGTCGCCATTCCAAAAAATGCAGCAACAATCATCCAAAACAGAGCACCCGGGCCACCTGCGCCGATTGCCGTCGCCACGCCGACGATATTTCCGGTACCGATTGTCGCCGAAAGAGCCGTACAAAGTGCGCCAAAGGAGGTTACTTCTCCTTCTCCATCCTCCTCATTTTTTACCATCCATTTGAGAGCGAGCGGCAGTTTTCGAATCTGCAGTACGCCCATCCGGATTGTAAGCAGGATACCACCCGCCAGAATCAACACCATAAGTGGCGGTCCCCATACAAAATCGTCTACATCTTTCAAAAATGTATTAATTGCTTCCCACATGTTGTTCTCCTTTGTGTTTTCTTTTTTATGTATCTTGCACACAGAATTAAATATTACCTAAATTTTCATAATAATGCAAGTTTCGAACATAATAAAATGAAATAAGCACCCATAAAACCGACCAAAGTTTGAGTGCTTATTACTAAAGTTACAATATAACTGAGGGCGAATCAGAGTCATCAAAAGAATAACATCACGCCGCCAAGCACACAGAGAAGTACGCCGGTCACACGGTTTAACAGCTTAACGTTGGCGCTGTTCGCCCATTTTGCACCAAGCCGGGCAAAAATAAGCGTGCTGAGCATACATGCAATCATAATCGGGATATCCGGTGCCCCGCCGATGTAAAAATGGGAAAGCGCGCCGGTAAATGCTGTAAATGCCATGATAAACACGCTCGTTCCAACCGCAGTTTTCAGCTCATAACCAAGTACACTCGTGAGCACCAGCAGAAGCATCATGCCGCCACCGGCACCGACAAAGCCACATATAAACCCAATCACACAGCCACATACAATGGACTGTATCACCTTTTGTTTCTCGCTTTTGTTTGCCTGCACTTCCTTCGTCGTCATAATCGGCTTTACAATAAATTTTACACCGACAAGCAGTGTCATGCCTTTGGAGAAACCACCCATCGCGCCATTTGGCACGAGAGAAGAGACAAAACTGCCAACCAGGGTGAAGGCTAAAACGGATATCAGCATAATCAGACCATGCCGGATATCGATATTGTCATTTTTCTTATAGGTATATGCACTGACAGCAGAGGCGAGCACATCCGAGGCAAGCGCAATGCCGATTGCCTGATAGGCCGGCATCCCAAGAAATGTAATCAGCATCGGGGAAACCACCGCTGCTGCAGAAAGTCCCGCAAGTCCGGTTCCGAGCCCCGCACCGAGTCCCGCCACGATACACACAATCAACTCTACTACTGTCATGTCTGAAACACTCCTTTGCTCTTTCTCTTTCGTTCTTATTTTCCACAAACATAAACGATATTATATCACTATATCGTTTAAAATTAAACCAGTTTCCTTACGAATTCTTCATGATTACCGTACTTACGACATCCGCCGCATGCTCACATAAATCCATACAGTTTTCCATACAGGTATAGATGCTTCTCCACGTCATAATCGTGCGGATATCCGGCTCCGCATAAAGCCGGTGCAGACTTTCCACATGCAGAAGATCCCCCTCTTCCTCAAGGTCATTGACACGGATGATAAACTGCTCAATCTTCTTCGAATGTTTAAAGTTTTTCAACTCGCCAAGCACATCCGAAAGTGCCCGGATACATTGCAAAAGCAAATCGATGAACGGTGCAACATCTTCCCGAATTGTCTCGATATTGCAGATGTAAAGCTCCAGCAGAACATCCTCCACCGCATCTGTAATGTCATCGAGATAGTTGCTTAATGCGATTAAATCCTCCCGTTCAATCGGCGTGATAAATGCCTGGCTGAGCGCCGCCATCATCTTATGCTTTTTGGCATCCGCCTTTTGCTCTAAGGCATGCATCTCATTTAATTGGTCGCGCAGCACTCGCACATCATATGCCGCAAGCGTCTGTTGTAAATACTCTGCCGCCCGGTACGAATACTCCACACAGCTACACAAATTCTTAAAATAAAAATCATCCTTCTTCTTTTT
>JBJEMZ010000148.1:0-3711 GCA_051879935.1 Wujia sp. | reverse complement strand
AGCAGCTTTGCCATCAGAAATCCGATGATTCCGCACCCGGGAAATGTCAGCACCCAGGCAAGCATCATATCTTTCACTACCTTAAAATTGATGGCAGATGCCCGTCTGACCGCACCGACACCCATGATCGCCGTCGTCTTCATATGGGTTGTGCTGACCGGTATGCCGGACAACGTGGAAAGCAGGATGCAGAGTGCTGCCGACATATCTGCCGAAAATCCCTGATACTTTTCAAGTTTCACCATATCCATCCCGACGGATTTGATGATTTTCTTTCCTCCAATCGATGTACCGACCCCCATTACAATGGAACAAAGCAGCATCATCCACACCGGAATGGCAACCTGTCCCATCGCCTCCTGCCCGTTTGACAGGAAAAGTCCAAGCAGGAGTACACCAAGAAATTTCTGTCCGTCCTGTGCCCCATGCATAAATGCCATGGCTGCGGCACCCACAACCTGTGCCTTCGAGAAAAATGCATTTGTCCGCTTCCGGTCCATATGAAAACAAATCATCGTCACAAGCCGGCACACAAGATACCCCACGCCAAAGCCAAGCACGGTAGACAGAACTAACCCATACAATACCTTTACCCATTCCGACCCATTCACACCTGCCATGCCGCCCTGTAATGCGATTGCGGCTCCTGTAAGCCCTGCAATCAATGCGTGGCTCTCACTTGTGGGAATTCCAAAATACCATGCCCCAACTGCCCATATGACAATTGCCGCCATCGCCGCGCATAAAGCAATCATGGATGCCTGCGTATCGCCCTCGAAATTGACCATATTCTTGATTGTCATAGCGACATTTGCATTGAAAAATGTCATCAAAAGTACACCGAGGAAATTGCAGACTGCCGCCATAACAATCGCGTTTTCGACCTGCATACAGCGTGTCGATACACAGGTTGCAATCGCATTTGGCGCATCGGTCCATCCATTTACAAATATGACGCCAAGCGTCAGAACCACCGCAATCATAAGTGGCGGATGCGCACCCATCTGTTGTATAAAATACGAAAATGTAATCTCTTCCATCCTTTGATTTTCTCCCTCGGCTCATTTATTTATCCCGTATCACCTTAAAAAGCTGTATCAACAAAGTCGGCCCTGCTGCAAGTGCCACAATCTTTCCGACCGCAGCCATCTTTAGCGTCGCAACACTGAACACGCTGTGAAGGCCCGGAACAAACAATGCAAGCGCAAGCAGCGTAACCCCTGCCAAAAATGCATAAACACTGAATTGGTTGGAAAAAAGTCCAAGCTCAAAGATTGATTTTTTGCTCCGACAGTTAAACCCGTGGAACAACCGTGCAAGCGTAAGTGTGGCAAATGCCATCGTAGACGCCATAAATGCGCTTTCCCGAAGCCCGATATGATAAGCCATCATCGATGCAGCCGCAATCAAAGCACCCTCCACGGTCATGGCGCATAGAAAGTCTTTTGTCATAATACTCTCCTTCGGGTCTCTCGGTTTATCCCGGAGCAGCTTTTCATCCACCGGCTCCATACCGATTGCAAGTGCCGGAAGCGAATCCGTGAGCAGATTGATAAACAAAAGATGTACCGGCGCAAACGGAACGGCAAGCCCGCGAATCGAGGTATAAAGCACCGACAGGATGCCCGCCATATTGCCGGATAGCAAAAACAAAATTGCATTTTTGATGTTTCGGTATACATTTCGTCCGTTTGTGACCGCCTTGATAATGGTTGCAAAATTGTCGTCGGAAAGAATCATTGCCGCCGCATCCTTGGATACTTCCGTTCCGGTGATTCCCATGGCAACACCGATATCCGCTTTCTTTAACGCCGGCGCGTCATTGACACCATCTCCGGTCATAGACACGATATTACCCTTTCGCTGCCAGGCTTCCACAATTCGTATCTTATTTTCCGGTGACACTCTTGCGTAAACAGATATCCTCGTGATCTGCTCATCCAGCTCCTCGTCGCCCAGCGCATCCAGCTCCGCCCCGGTTAACGCCAGGTCGCCTTCCTCGTAGATTCCGATTTGCTTTGCAATGGCAACCGCCGTAATCTTATGGTCTCCTGTAATCATAACCGGTTTTATACCTGCACGCTTGGCATTTTCTACCGCCTCTACCGATTCCGGCCGCGGAGGATCCACCATGGAGATGAGACCGAGAAATGTAAAATTATATTCGGAATCCGTACTTAATGCTTCATCGGATTCCTTATACGCAAAGGAAAGAACACGCAGGCCCTGTTCAGAAAATATCTGATTCTGTCTGCGAATTTTTTCCTTCTCCTTCTCCGTCATCGGGCGAACGCCGTCGCTATATCGCACACTTGTACAACGGTCAAGCAGTACATCCACAGCCCCCTTTGTGAGGATTGTCGGCACACCATGCAAAAGGTATTTCGTACTCATCAGCTTCCGGTCCGAATCAAAGGGAACCTCCTCCAATCTGTCCATCGTCTGCCGGATGGCATCCTCCCGGACATTCTCCTTTGCGAGAAAGGAATCCGGGGCAATCTGTATCTTTCGAAACATCTCAAGCAATGCATACTCCGTCGGGTCACCGATACCTTTTCCATCCACAATGCTTGAATCGTTTGTAAGTACCGCATCATAGAGCAGATAGCGCGTCGTCTCATCGTGGATATCAAGCGCCTCCGGCATACACACCCTGCCGTCCACATAGACCGTCTGCACCGTCATTTTATTTTGTGTCAGGGTTCCGGTCTTATCTGAACAGATAACCGAAACACAGCCGAGACTTTCCACGGCCTTTAAATCCTTGATGATGGCATTTTCTTTTGCCATCTTCTGCGTTCCAAATGCCTGCACAATTGTGACGATGGAGGAAAGTGCCTCCGGAATCGCCGCAACCGCCAGCGCAACCGCAAACATCATGGAATCAAGTATTGACATATCCCGATACATACAGAGTGCAAACACAATTGCACATACGAACATAATTAACATGGCAAGCCTGCCACTGAATTTGTCGAGACTCTCCTGAAGCGGTGTTTTCCGTTCCTTTGCCGCATTCATCAGTCCCGCAATCTTTCCGAGCTCCGTGTTCATACCGGTAGATGTCACAACAATCTCCGCACGTCCATACGTAACAAGACTTCCCGAATAAACCATATTGACACGGTCTGCAAGCGGTACATCCCCGCAAACAACTGCGTCGGTTTTTTCTACATTGGTTGACTCTCCCGTGAGAGAGCTTTCATTGACCTGTAGGGAATAATTGTGCACAATTCTGCCGTCCGCCACAATCATATCTCCGGCTTCGAGTATTACGATGTCCCCCGGCACGACCTCTCTCGACGGAATCTCCTGTTTTACCCCGTCTCTTACAACTTTTGCATTTGGTGAAGACAGCTGTTTTAAGCTTTCCAACGAACGCTGCGCTTTTACATGCTGCACCGTCCCAAGCACTGCATTCATGACAAGCACAAGCAGAATGACAATCGTGCTCTCGACATTACCGGAAAACATGGAAATTACAGCGGCGATAATCAGTATGATGACAAGCAGATCTGCAAACTGACCAAGAAAAACCTGAAGGGTACTTTTCTTCTTACCCTCCTGCAATACATTCTCTCCTTTTTCCGCACGGATTTTTTGTACACGATCTGTACTTAGTCCCTGCTCCGTCACGTCAAATTCCTGCAGTACGTCATCTGCAGCTTCATTCCAGTACATCCTTTTTTCCATACATACAAACCTCCTCAT
>JBJEMZ010000147.1:0-2010 GCA_051879935.1 Wujia sp. | reverse complement strand
AACAACGTGCAGGAGGCAGAGATGATTGAGGATATAAAGTATCAGAGAGAACTTCAAAGGCAGCAGGAGCAGATGGACAATAAAGAAGAACAGATTAGTCACAAGGACTCGGGAATTATTGGGATGGCAGCTGTAAATGTGGCAGCGGTAGAGGAATATTCATATCGATACATCAAAAATTGTCCGATCTCAAAGAATCAACAAAAGAAAATATTCAAAATTTGCGCCGGCGCAAACATTTCTTTTGAATTTGTAATGGCGCTGATATGGAAGGAAAGCGGATGGGATGCCAAGTGCGTATCAGATAATGGGGAATCCGTTGGTCTGATGCAAATTCAAGAAAGATGGCACCGGGAGCTGATGGACAAGCTTGGATGTAGCGACCTGAAGGACCCGGAACAGAATGTAAGAGTAGGTGTGGAACTGCTAAAACGGCAGTTCAAAACCTACCGGGAGCCGGCATGGGCATTGATGGCATATAACGGCGGAGGAGCCTATGCGGACCGTATGATTGCAAAAGGTGAAATCAGCGAGTATGCCAATAAGGTCTTACAAAAAACGCAGGAATATGAAAAGGAGAATGGGCTATGCGAATAGAGAAAACTCATATGAGTGAAAAGGACATATTGTTACGTGCGGAGGGAAGCAAAATCATGATAGCAGCCATGACATTGGATGATGAGGATGGTGTGGATGTTTATCTTGCACTGCACGGTAATACCGGATGTATCTGTGTTCAGGTAACAGAGAATAAATCTCTTGCCTATGAAAATAGATGCTTTCGAACGAATGTTGAACAAATGGTGGAGATTCGCCGTGATTTGGAAAAAATGCTTACAGAGAAACGGAGGGAACGGGATGAAAGGAACGAATGATTTCTACCAGGACGGAGTAACACGTGTAACAGATCCGTTTTACATGTGTATATGCCAAGACGGGCACAGGATGTGGTGCTGCACCTATGAGAGAAAATGTCCGGAGTGCGGAAAGAAGCTTTCAATATGCGTACCGGCTAACGTGTACAAAAAAGAAACAGCCAGAGGCAACTGACTGTTCCAGCAATATGCTATACAACAAATTATACATTTATAGTATAGCATATCGTTCACAAAATTGCAAGTCGTAAGTGAGAATAAATCACGAAAAATAAGGGGTTGCAAGCCCCTTTGAGGACTTGCTAAGGATATTACTTTTAGACAAATGGGAGGAAAAGATATGCCATACATCATGTCAGTGACAAAAGCTGGAAATACCATAATCATGGAAAAGTATTACAGCAGTAGATATAAGAAAAAGGGAATCGAACGGGGTGCCAATATTCACAGTACTACAGAAGCACAAGAGAAGTGCAATCTACGGAAGGCAGTCCGAAGGTTGACCATATTGCTCAATGCAAACTTTGGACCGGATGATTACCACCTGGTGCTTGACTATACTCCAAACAACAGACCATCGACACCCAGCACAAGCCAGACAGAATGTAACACCGTTCATGGGAAAGATACGGAGACTCTATAGGAAGTCTGGCACAGAACTGAAGTATGTCGAGGTGGTAGAGTTCGGAAAGAAGGGAGCACTTCACCACCACATTATCATGAATTACTGCACCGGTGTACCAACGTCAGAAATTCGGAAGAAGTGGCCACATGGTCGTGTACATTTTAACCTGATGGATGACACAGGAGAGTATTCACGACTCGCATCCTATGTTCTAAAGAACCGGAGGTATTGGAAGGAAGCAGGTGGGAAGGGAAAGCAGTACAGCCCATCGAGGAACTTATATATTCCGGAGACAAAGAAGATTGTAGTCAAGACTGCAGATGGTTATTACGAGAAGCCGAGGGCAAAAAAAGGATATTATGTGAAAGATGGTACGGAAGTTTATTTCACAACCGAAGCAGGGTGGCCATATATGAGATACATCTTAGTGAAGGATAAAGGAAGGAGGGGACCATGAGAGTAGATATATACATAACCACACGGTGGCACGGAACATTTGCAAATGGTACC
>JBJEMZ010000146.1:0-2011 GCA_051879935.1 Wujia sp. | reverse complement strand
TATATGGAATGGTAAACGGCAAGAGTTTTAGTGTGATTACTGAGAACTTTGTTGACCCAGCCTCTTTCTATATCGTTTTTGGTGGTACTTTTGGAACTATTTTGGCAGGAAATCCATTGAAAGATTTCCTGAACGGATTAAAATCAGTCGGGTTGATATTTAAAACACCAAAGGCTGATGAGACGGCAACAATCAAATCGATTATTGAATTATCCAATCTTGCAAGAAGAGAAGGCTTACTTGCTCTTGAGGAATCAGCAAATTCATTGGAAGATGAGTTTATGAAAAAAGGTATCATGCTGATTGTGGATGGTACGGATCCGGAACTAGTCCGAAGCATTCTGGAAGCGGAGCTAATCAATGTCGATGCAAGGCATCAGGCGAATATTGGTTTTTGGAAAGCGGTTGGAGCTGCCGGTCCTGCATGGGGTATGATTGGCACTCTGCTTGGACTTATCAACATGCTGAAGGATTTGTCAGATCCGGATTCCATTGGACCGAATATGTCGGTTGCGCTTATTACAACCTTATATGGATCTGTCATTGCCAACTGGCTTTGTACGCCGATAGCGTCAAAACTTGCAAAACAAAATGAGATGGAAATCAAATTGAAGGAAGTTATGATAGAAGGAATTCTTTCGATTCAGGCAGGCGAGAACCCACGTGTAATAGAGGAAAAATTAAAATCCTTCCTGGCACCGAAGGAACGTAAACAGTTTGCTGAAGAGGGTGGTGGACACTAATGGCAAAATTAAAACAGCAGCCACAGGATGAGGGTTCACCGGCATGGATGGCGACGTTCAGTGATTTGATGAATCTGTTGTTGTGCTTCTTCGTGTTATTATTTGCGAGCTCGACAATGGATGAAGGAAAAATACAGAAGATAGCAGCTTCCTTTGATAACCTGTCCTTCAGTGTTATCAATGAGGGCAGTGTATCACTTCTTACCGGAGAGATGTTGTCCGGTGGAATGACACAGCTTGCAGACACAGACAGTGTTCTCACAAACTCCGGACAAAATATTGAAGGGAATACCGGAGAACAGTCAAGCAGTGCATCTCCGACGGATGCCGAACATTTATCGGATAATGAGTTGAAGGCAGAAATGGAAAAACGCGGAGAGGAACAGTCCGAGGAGATGTATGAAGAGGTTGTTGAGATGGCGGAAGATTATGCCATTGATGACCAGATAAAAATCGATTATAATTATCAGTATGTGGAACTGGATTTAAAGGGATCGATTTTGTTTGATTCCGGAGAATCCGAGATAAAAGAGAATTCAAAAATGTTTCTACAGAAGATTGCCCAGATTTTAGTCCGTTATAAATATAACGTGATTGAGATTGAAGGACACACAGACAATATACCAATATCAAACTCAAGATATGAGGATAATCTTTCTCTGTCTGCCGAACGGGCAAGAAGTGTATATAAATATATTATATCACAGGAACATTTTATCGAAAGTAATATGAAAATTGCCGGTTACGGAGAAACCCGTCCGATTGCGTCTAATGAGACAGAGGAAGGAAGAGCCAAAAATCGAAGAGTTGTAATTAAAATATACAACAAGCAAAATTCCAATTAAGTGAGGAGTCTGTAAAATGAAAAAAAATCTTATAACAGTGATTATACTGGCAATCAGTATCATAAATTTAGTATTTAATATATTACTCGTATTTGTATTTATGCCTTCTGCGACAAAGACGAATAAACTGATTACAGATATCGCGGCTGTTTTGGATATTGAAATTGCATCACAAAAAGATGATGCTGCATTTGATGTGAGCAATCTGGCTCATTACCAATTGGAACAGGGAAATCCGATTAATCTGAAAAATGACGGAACCGGAGATTTACATGTTGTTCAGTATGGCTTAACCATAAATATGGATAAGACAGCGAGCGATTATTCCAAGGTTTCAGCGGATATAGAGGCATCCACTGCCATGATATATGATATGGCACGGAACATAATTGCAAGCTATACATATAACGAAGTGATTGACGG
>JBJEMZ010000145.1:0-9565 GCA_051879935.1 Wujia sp. | reverse complement strand
AAAGGGGTGTGTGGAATCTCTTTATCCGTTGGAGGATTTTTATGCGCGCGGAAGCTCTCTTAACACACCGAAGGATATGATGATTGCTACCTTAAAACGTGCGAAGGAAAAGGGGGATGGGAAGGTTGCCCTGTTCTTCTTAAGTGATGGCGAAATCACAGACGGAAGCAAGCTTGATTCCTATAAGGATGCGGCAGCGTATATCGATGGAGGCGCAGTGCTTGGGTATGGCACCAGTGAGGGTGGCAATATGTACCTGCAATCCCCATATGATGATGAACCGGCTGTGGTGGAGGATTATTCGGATTATCCGATTAAGCCGGCGGTTTCGAAAATCGATGAAGGCAATCTGAAAAAGCTTGCCGGTGATATGGGAATCGATTATATACACACATCCAATATAAAAAATGTGGATGCAGTACTTGAGAATATCAAAAATGCGGCGGCCTCATCGACCACGACAGCTATAAAATTTGACAGTGAAAATATAGATATGGAAGGTGCAAAGGATATTTATTATTACTTTGCGATTCCGCTTTTGCTACTTATCTTGTACGAGGCATTTCTTTGGATTCGGAGGAAAGAATGAAGAAAGTGTGGATTGGGATTGGAACCGGAGTATTTGTGGTTCTCATGTCCCTTATGATTTTTTTCCAATTGTATATTTACCACTACAATAAGGGCAATGACGCCTACGAAAACGGGGATTATGAGAGCGCCATAGAGGCGTATGAGGATGCGCTTGCCTGCCATGTGCCGTATAAAAAAGAGTGTGATATCCGTGTCAACCTTGCACTTGCTATGATTGCACCGATTGATTTGGACAATCTTCCTGCATCAGAGATTGATGATACAATTGCGCTTTTAAAGGAGGCGCGGGATGTCCTTACCGAGGATGGCTGTGCACATATGGACGACGAGGACGGTCATGATAAGGATGCTCAGACATTGAAGGATGAAATTGATCAATACATCGAGCAGCTTGAGAATCCGCAATCGATCGAACCATCCCAGGACCCGAATCAAAATCAGGACCCGGATAAGCCTGAGGAACAAGAGGATGAAAAGGAAGAAAACATTGACGAGCTGCAGGAAATCATGCAGCAGGGAACCGGTGAGCACAGTCAGGGCATGCAGTATCAGGACATGTACAACAATTTAGATTATGACAGTTTTTACTATGACGGAAATTGCTGGTAGAAGGTTACGAATATGACGATACAACGCATAATAATGGCATTTGGGTTTGCTGTGCAGATGCTGATATGTCTCGCAGTTGCCCTCCCTTTAAAAAGAAAGAAAGTTCATTTACTCTATGTATTTCCTATTATCTTTGTATGGTATATTGGGGTTGTATACTTTTCGAAGACAGACAATCTTTGGTGGGTTGCATATCTGCTGGAGTCTTTTGGAGCACTTCTTATTATTTCGTATTGTGATACCGGGAATGTATGGCGAAATTACATTATGGTATGGCTTAACTTTCAGATTTCTAATGTAATCTTTACGCTGTTGAGTACGATCCTGAGATTACTTCAAGTAGGGAGTTCTTATATATTAGTATATGAGGGCAATAGTATATTCGGAATGATAGTTGAAGCGGTTGTGGTTTGCAGTATCACATATATCACAGCATGCGTGCTGAGAAAAATAACAAAAAAGAATTACGACGGAGATGGGAGAATATATCAAATCCTGTTTTGGGTGTTGCAATTAATTGGAACGATTAGTGGTTATATTCGGAAACATATGATTCAGGATTATAAAAATACGCATATACTCGGTACTGACTCGGATATGTACATATATCTGTTTATTTGTATGGGAACAATCCTGACAGGCAATGTATTAATTTATGTATATAACAGATTGGAAATCGTCCGTCTAAAAAAAATCAAAACAGAGCTTCAGACAGTCTTATCGAACAATTCCAAGCAGTATAGGGAGCTTGCCAGGAAGAATAACAGGCTGGCAACTGTAAAAGAAAATATTGAGCAGTATAAGGAAAATCTGCAGGCAGAGGGGTTTGATAAGACCATTGAATACTTTGATGAACTGTGCGCGGATGAAGATGCAATGCCGATGCTTCCGCTTAGCGGATGTGTGGCTGTGGATGCAATTCTTTCGACTTATTACAAACAGTACCATGCCTGCGGGATGGTGTTTGAGTTTCATGTGGAGCAGCTTACGCAGATGAATATGACAGATATTGATGCGGCAGTTTTGTTTGACAATCTGCTGAAGATGGCCAAAGCTTACTGTGACAGATGCGAGGAAGAACGATGGACACTGTTTAATACAAAACTTGTAGGGGATAATCTGGTAATAAAATTGGAATTTCCTAAAAACACAGAGGATAAAGTTGAGAAACCGAAACGGTTTTCCATTATCAAACGTGTGGGGAAACGTGGCAACGAACTGCGTGTTGTCCGAAAAATCATACAGATTTATCACGGAACGCTGGATGTAATAGATAAAGGGGAAGAGGCAGCAATCAGTCTGCTCATATAGGGACGTACAGGAGAATAGACAACAATGGAGATAGTGATAGTGGGATTGCTTGTTTGTATCTTTGTGATACAAACCTATAATAATCGGAAACGAAAAAAACTTGAATCGGAAAAACAGTATTTGGAACAGGTACTTTTGGAAGAAAAGAAGCAGTACCGGGAAATAGCGGAAGCAAACAGAGGTCTGAAATATGTGAATCATGATCTGCAAAAATATATGAATGTTGTGCGGGAAATCGTGAATGACGAATGTGACGGGAAACTGACGGGGGAGGACGTGGTAAATAGGATTCTTCGTCAAAAGGAAAACGAGGCAAAAAACAAAGGGATTCGGTTTACAAGTGAGAAGAATGGAACTTTTTCCCTACGACTTACAAATGCAGAGATTATTCGCCTGTTTACCAACCTGCTTGATAATGCTATTGAGGCAGCGGAGAAGTCGGAACAGGAGCCGTTTGTGTCGATTCGTATTGGAGTACAGGAAGTGTATGACCGAGGTAGTATTGAAGTTCGGGAAATAAATAACGGAGTTCGTATCGAAATTTACAACTCGAAAAATTTGGAAGACAAGCCGCTTCAAAATAACATGCTTACCTCGAAAAGTGACAAGGAATATCATGGGTTCGGAATGAAGATTATACGGGAGATTGTTGAGAGGTATGAGGGGCATTTGGAGATTGAAGACCGTGGAACAGTGTTTGTTGTGTGTATAATATTGTAAAAATGCAATTATTGATGCAAAATATGCAATTAACGGTTTTCAGGGTGTAAGTTATGGTAAAATTCTATACGCAAAAATAAAATAACATAGATAAACAAACAGAGGGAATGTTGCGTATGAAGATAGGGATATGTGATGATGAAAAAGAACAGGGATTAAAGACAAAGTCCGTTGTAGATGCGTGTGTCGGCAATATGAATGATTGCAGGGTTTTATTGTATGACCCTCACAATTTAGACTTTGATCTCGATGCAAACCAATTTGATTGTGATTTGCTGGTTACGGATATACAGTTTGAGAACTGCGATTTTGACGGTATAGATTTGGTGCGTAAAATAAATGAGAAGACACCGAATTGTAAAGTGATTTTTTTGTCGAATTTTCTTGAATATGGACCGGAAGTCTATGAGACGGAGCATGTCTGGTTTGTATGGAAAAAGAATATGAAAATCCTGCTCAGAAAGGCAATAGAAAAGGCTCTTTTACAGGAAACAGATGAAATAAAATCGGACACGGTTGAATTTTTTTCAGAAGGGAAAAAGACGTATGTGAGACAAAAGGATATCTTGTATGTAGAGCGTTCGGATCGTCATATAGAAATCGTTACAAATCTGAATGCATATACATGTGGTCTTTCTCTCACAGAAATCACGGAACAGTTAAATGATTGTTTTGTGCGGGCAACCGGTGGATGTATTGTCAATCTGGAGTATGTCCGAAGTGTAATCGGAAAAACTGTCGAGCTTGAAACACAGAAGAAACTTACGCTTGGAAGAAGATTCGAGGCTCCGTTTAAGCAGGCTTATCTCGAGTTTATTGCGAAGCGGATGTAAATAAAGTTTCCTTGCAGTTAACTTTGCAACTGAATAATTTCGTACCGCTCCATTGAGTTTTTGTATATTTATAGTGTATCATGCTTATAGAAGGAGGAATACACGATGAATATGCTGAACTTGTCGGAAAACATATTACGGCTTCGACGAGAACGTAAAATCACGCAGGAAGAACTTGCGGATTTTGCGGGCGTAACCAAGGCGTCTGTTTCCAAGTGGGAGAGCGGGAAAAGTACGCCGGATATCATGCTTTTGCCTCTTCTGGCGTCTTTTTTTGATGTGACTGTCGATGAACTGATCGGGTATGAACCGCAGTTGTCGAAGGAGCAGATTCGGCGCATCTATGGGGAACTCACCTCGGATTTTGCCACACTTCCATTTGCGGAAGCGAAGGCACATGCAGTGGAATATGCACATAGATATTACAGCTGTTACCCGTTTTTGCTACAGATTACGGTTTTGTATCTGAATCATTTTATGCTTGCGCCGGAGAAAGAACAGGGCATTTTGATGCTTCGTGATGCGGAGCAGTATTGCATACATATTTCAAAACACTGTGAGGAACTGAGCGTCAGACGGGATGCGGCTTCAATACATGCTATTTTGTGTATGCAGCTTGGCAAGACGCAGGAAGCAATTGAGATGTTGGAGCCGCTGGCTGACCCAATGCGAATATCCGGGCAGGACGATATGCTACTCATTCAGGCGTATCAGCAGGCGGGAGATTTGGAGATGGCGAAAAGCCATACGCAGATTCGTGCATATCTGCATTTGCTTAGTCTGATGAGTGCAGAAACAACATTTCTTGCGCTGCATGCAGAAGAATCCGAGCGATGTGAGCAGACGATTGCGCGTGTATTGGCGGTTGTGGATACATATAGGCTGGATAGTCTTCATCCAAATGTTGCGGCGCAGTTTTATTTCCATGCAGCGGTTGTATATGCGATGCAGGCAAAAAATGAGCAGACATTTTGCATGTTGGAAAAGTTTATTGCGTGTGTAAAAGGTTTGCTTGCAAAACCATATCTTGCTGCGGATGAATATTTTAATCACATTGATACATGGATTGAGCAACTGCCGCTTGGGGATATGCTGCCACGGGATAAAAGCTTTATTGTAACAAATACCTTGCAGGCACTATCGCATCCTGTGTTTGCGGATTTGAAAGAGTCGGAAGCTTTCCAAAAGCTGTTGGAACAGATAAAGGGAAATGTTTTGTAAAAAGGAGGAAATGAGATTATGCCGGATGTGAAAGAATTATTACCATTTTTAATACCACTGATTATTTTGGAGTTTGCACTTTTAGCGATTACGATTCGTCACATTTTGACACACGATACATACAAGCGTGGAAACCGTACGATATGGCTTGTGATTACGATTGTTGGAATGGAGTTTATAGGACCGATTTTGTATTTTCTGTTAGGAAAAGAGGAGAGCTGATATGGAGATGCTTTCAATATCAAATGTTGAAAAACGATTTGGCGCAAATCAGGTATTAAAAAATGTGACATTTTCAGTCCCGGAGCACACCATCTACGGATTTGTCGGTCAAAACGGCGCCGGAAAGACAACGACGATGAAACTGATTCTTGGCCTGTTAGAGCGCGACAAAGGCGATATTTCCGTAAATGGAATACCGGTTCGGTATGGAGAAAATGAAACCAACCGTTATATCGGTTATCTGCCGGATGTGCCGGAATTTTACACGTACATGACACCGATGGAATACCTGCGGTTTTGCGGAGAGATTACAGGGATGAAGACCGGAGAAATAAAAAGCCGGAGTGAAGAACTGCTCTGCCTTGTGGGACTTGGCAATGAGAAACGACGTATCAAGGGATTTTCGCGTGGTATGAAGCAACGGCTTGGAATTGCGCAGGCACTTTTAAACCGTCCGAAGCTGTTAATCTGTGATGAACCGACATCGGCGCTTGATCCCGCAGGACGTAAGGAGCTTCTGGATATACTGGTTGCTGCAAAGGAGGAGACAACCGTGCTTTTTTCCACCCATATCCTTTCGGATGTGGAGCATATCTGTGATGAGCTTGCTTTCCTGCATGACGGTGAGATTGCATTGCAGGGGACGCTTTCCGAAGTGCGAAAGATGCGAAGGGAAACGGCAACGGAGCTTGTGACGGAGAAAGAGGAGGATCTGGAGACGCTGCGTGTGGCATTTCCTTTTTTGGAGAAGAAGAACAGCCATTGTCTAATGTTGGAGCAGCCGGATAAGCTGCCGGAGCTTCTGCATTTTCTTGCGGACCATCAGATATCGCTACTTCGTCTGGAGAGGCAGGAGCCGACACTTGAAGATCTATTCCTGGAGGTGATTGGCAAATGATTGCATTTTTGAAAAAAGAATGGATGGAGAATACCCGCACAGGACGTATCTGGATTTTACTGATTCTCTTTGGATTATTTGGGGTTATGAACCCGGCGATTGCGAAGCTCACTCCATGGATGATGGATGTGCTGTCGGAGTCTTTGGAGAGTCAGGGATTCGTGGTGACGGAGGTGAATGTAACCGCATTTGACTCCTGGGTACAATATTATAAAAATATTCCGTTTGCACTTTTCGTTATGGTGTTGATGTGCAGTCAGATTTTTACGGGAGAATATCAAAAAGGAACATTGATTCCGGTCGTCACAAAAGGGCTTTCGAGACGTAAGATTTTTTTTGCAAAGCTTGCAATGCTGCTTGGTCTTTGGACGGTCTGCTATGCGGTATATTATGGAATTACATATGCATATAATGCGTATTTCTGGGATAATCGTGTTGTCTCATATCCATTATTCGCAGCGTTTTGTTATTGGTTGTTTGGCGTATGGGTGCTTTCCCTTATGCTGCTGTTCTCGGCATCTCTTTCAAGTAATATACAGGTGCTGCTTGGGACGGGAAGTGTTGTACTTATGACCTATCTGCTGGGGCTGATTCCAAAGTTGAAAGCAGTTGTTCCAACAAGGCTGATGACCGGAATGGAGATTTTACAGGGAGCCGCAGAACCGGCCGACTGCTATGCCGGCATAGTCGTTACCGGCGTGATAGCAGTGGCCTGTATTGTAATTGCGATTGTAAGTTTTAATAAAAAGCAGCTATAAGTCTAGTTCTTTTGGGACAGGTTTTTAGATAGGACATCTGTCTGTGCTGCAAGCTTTTTCCGCTGTCTTCGTTCATGTTCCAGATTGCTTTGTATTTCATCTATACGACGGAAAATATCGGCAATAACTTCTGTTTCGTCTTTTGGACGAGTAACCTCGGTTTCTTTTGCACGGGCCTTGATATCCTTTGCAAAGATTACCTTGAAAAGCGTCCGCACAAGCGGCTGGATAAAGTACATTTGCGTAAAGAAAGCAAACGGAAAATTAAAGCACACAAGTTTTAACCAGTTTGCCAGCAGCGTCCACATATTAAAACCGGCATAGTATGGAAAGTATAAAAATGCTGCAATAAGGCTCATGGTCGGACACATGATGCCCACAGTGGCATTGATGATGGCACTTTCGAAGATCATCGGATGATTCTTCCTCGGGTCAAACTTTCTGCAGGTAAGACGGAAGGAAACGGGGCTTCCCACCGTGATTTCCAGTAGAAAGGCAAAGCAGAACTCTACGAGTACCACCAGCCAGATCGGGCACATGCTTCCGAACATGTAAACACCGCCTTGGGCACGGATGGCATCCAAGACGCTGTGCTCGCCGGTGATATTCATCAGTGTCTGTCCGTTTACCACATAGAGGCTGTAAAATACATAGGCGTGTACCGTGATTAAAACAGTTAAAAAAGCAAATACGATTCTTTGAAAGTGATTTCTTGGCATGATAGTTTCTCCTCTTTTACACAAAAAACACAAGTAAAATGCCGATGGTCTGATTTTAATTATACATAGGTACCGTAATCAGATTTACATGCAAAGCACTACTTGTGTCGTTTATGTGTTATTTTTAATTTTCATTCATTAATCTATCATAGCTTTTATGAAATTTCAAAGGGAAATTTGCACAAAAATAAGGATTTCCGTCAGAGAATATCAATCCGAATTGTAAACATATTATTGTCATCATCGGCAGTAACGGTCATTCCTAATTTGTCTGCAAGACATTTTACGATGTAAAGACCGAGGCCGGTGCCTTCGCTATGTCTGGCAGCTTCACGGTAAAATGCCTCGAAGACGCGGGAGACATCGAAATCCTCCGATACTTCCATATCGTTTGACATAGTGATAACAATGCCGTTGTCGGATTGTGTAAGAGAAAACTGCAGTATGGAGACGGCATATTTTTTTGCATTTGAAAAAAGGTTCTCGATGATGCGTGACAGAAGCTGGGCATTTGATTGAATGATGATATCCTTTTCCGGTATCTGAAAATCGATATCGAGATTTCGTTCCTGAATCCATTCGTATTGTCCCATGACAAGTTCCGACAGGAGATTGGTCAGATGAACTTCTTCCAATTGTACCGGTTCTGTGTTTGCTTCTATCGCGGACACTTCGAAAAATGTATCGGACAGCTCTTTCAGATAATTCGTTTTCTCAATGGCAATCTGCATGTATTCTGAATTTTTGGCATCCAGCTGCCCACTCTTGTCGATCATCTGCATATAGCCCTTTGCAGCGGTAAGTGGTGTCCGGAAATCGTGGGAGATTCCGGCGATGACCTGCTTTAGCTGGCGTCTGTCTCCTTCGAGGTTGGCTGTCTGCTGCTTGATTAAGTCTGTATATTCGTTTAATGCATCTGCCAGGGCGATTACGTCCTTATCAAAGTAGTCAACGGTGACAGGCTGGTTCATGTCGGCGGCTTTCCGTTCGACAAGGCGGGCGGCAAAGCTACGGAGCTGTTTTTTGTATTGGATGATGCGCACAAAAAGGACTGCTGCCACAAGGAGCAACAGTCCACATATCATTATGAAAATGAGGGTTTGATTTTTTGTCATAGTCATGCAAACTTCTTCTTTTTATATCCGATATAAGATAAGATATACCAAAATACAACTTCAATTACAAGTCCTAAAATGGCTTCTGTAAACATGTAATCCGGGATTTTATCGTAGGTTGTTGCGAATATCTGATTGCTTACGAACCAGCCGCTTATCTTTTGCAGAGTTGTTTCTGACGCATCCTCAAATAGGATGGAAATCCATGTAATTGCAATCCCTTCCAGCATACCAAAGCGAAGGAATGCAAGTACAATACCGACTGCATGGCGTACAGCGGTAACTGCAAGTACACCAACCATCGTTACATGTAGCAGTATGATAAATAATAACAGGATTCGAAGCGGCAAATTATCTAAGGAGCCGCCTCCGTTCGCAATTCCGAGAACTCCGAGCAACAGGCTAAAGAGGCAGGTAACAGTCAGGGAGATAAGGGGCACAATCACGCACAGTTTGCTGTTTATAATGCGGGATATCTTATTGCCTGCCATCACCTCGTACATGGCTGTTTTATTTGTAAATGGGATGCCCACAAAAGCCCCGGCAAGTGCCGAAAAGAACATTGGGA
>JBJEMZ010000144.1:3989-9724 GCA_051879935.1 Wujia sp. | reverse complement strand
GTAGCTCAGCTGGATAGAGCACTTGGCTACGGACCAAGGTGTCGGGAGTTCGAATCTTCTCAGCCGCATAAAAAGCTTCCTGATTATTCAGGAAGCTTTTTTTCATTTATTAAAAAGGCAAAATAAAAAAACGACCGAACCTCGACCGTCTTTTTAGCTGGGCTACCAGGATTCGAACCTGGAAAATGCTGGAGTCAGAGTCCAGTGCCTTACCATTTGGCGATAGCCCAATATATTCTGTGTCTCACAGGTTGATATTATATTATACCTTCTGTAAAAATGCAAGCACTTTTTTCAAAAACTTTACCAAAAATCAAAAATAGAATCAACACCATAATATCCTGTCATTCAAATCCCCATCTGCATCCTGTGCGCAAAGCGTAATCCAGTAATCATCCATCTGTCTTGTGACAAACCGGTATTCCGTTCCGATGACTATCTGCCGTACCGGATCGATTTCAAATGAATTAAGCGGCACACTGATTCCCTGCCCCGTCAGCTTCAAATATGCCTCTTTCATCGTCCAAAGGCGGTAAAAGCGGGATCGTTGTGCATCCTCATCTCCGTCTAGAACATATGCATACTCCTGCTCGGTAAAGCACCGTTTCGCCACCTTTTCATTTTTCTCCCGGATACGTTCGATGTCTATACCAAGCGGCGCATCCCCATGTCCAAGCACAACATAGTCACCTGCATGAGACAAATTAAAATAAAAATCCGGATGTCCTTTCACAGACGGTTTTCCGCATTCATTTTTTTCAAGCACAAGCTCCGATGGTGAGATTCCAAGCCTGCTCTGTACAAGCTCCTGTAACAACAGTCCTGCCGTCATGGATATATATGCCGGTTCTTCCCGCCTGAATGCCTTTACCCGTTCCCGACGCTCCGGGTATAACATGGCAAGAAGCTCTGCATAATGTTCTTTTATATATTGTGTATCCACTTTTTTTATGATTATCTCATACCTTGCCATTTTCTCACCCGTTTACCATCCATAATAAAGAGGGACTGCAGATTCTGCAATCCCTCACAAGTTACTATACGCTCAATTCTACTTGTCTTCCAATTCTGCAAGAATCCGGAACAGGATACTGATTTCCTTTTCCTTTGCTGCATCAAGATATGTCTTAAAACGAACGGATGACTCAATCTCGCCTGTAATGGAAATACGCACAAGCAGATTTCTTGCCGTAAGCATATTTCTTACAACGGTCTTGTATTCATTGATTGTGTCCTCATTGTATTTGAGGAAGCCATGATTCATCAGATACTTGACACGCTCAAGCATCAGCACCTTGTGGTCATACATAACATGCAGAGCGCGGATATCAAAATCCGGTTCCTCGGCATGCAGCTGCTTGTCAATCTGGGAAAGCACCTTGTCATACACCTTGATACCGAATGTCGTATCATCAAAGCGGTTGCGAAGCATACGGAAGTGATTCTTTGTATCCTGGGAATTCAGATATTCACGCAGATTTTCCTTCACAAGCTCAATATCAAGCTCATAAATCGGATGCTCCGTATTCTTCATAACCACATACAGACCACGTCCGCCCTTGTGATCATCCTTGAATACATGGTCATCCTGCTCCGTGATAACTTCATAGCCTCTTTCAAGATCTGCGAAGCTGACTGTATTATAAGAATAGTGATCCTGGAATGTGAAATCTCCTACATAGAAAATCTCTTCATCGCGATTGTATCCATAGATAAACAGCTCGTGTGGGAACTTATAATCCACTTCTGCATCACAGAGAATCTTTGCCTCATCAAACACACCATATACATAACCGTTCAAATCGATGGTCTTGATGATAAAATCAATAATATTGCCGCAATAGCTCTGAATCTGCTCTTTTGTAAGAAGGGAGAACATCAGATACGGACACTGCTTTAAAGCACTGCTTCCCGGCATCATATCTGCAAGAAGCATATCATCGCCAGTAAAAATCTCCTGGATGTTATAACACCGGAGCTGTATGTAGTTACTGAAAATCCATTTCTTTGCATTCTCATCATCAGAGAGAATGGAAAACAGTGTTGCATGCCACTGCCATGACGTAATCATCGGATACGTTACAGGTAATTTTTTCATATCAGCCATTGTATATTCCTCCCAATCTCTATGCTAATTTTTCTGCGATTGTAGCTGCCAGATCGCCAAACGAATCATAATCGGTAAGCGCAAGCTCATAGTCTGTAAATGAAATATCGAACTTGCTTTCAGCGGCAACAATCAATCGAATTAACGATACCGAATTTACCCCATATTCGTTTACCATGGATGCATTCATATCAATGTCTTCCACATCAGGCATTACATCATGTATCACTTCTTCGAGTTTTTTTCTAATCTGTTCCTTGTCCATTGCGTATACCCCCTGCATAGTTTTATAAATCACTCTATATTTTACTATCTTTTAGGGCGGAAATCAAGGCAATTTTAACATAGAAAATGCACAATGTAAGATTTACATTGTGCATTTTACCGAAGTTATGCAAGTGTCTCAATTACATACAGGTCATCCCCTGCTTTTATCTCTCCCGTCCGGATGATATGAATCCGCTGTTTGTCAGACATAGACGTACAAATGACCGGAGATACAAGCGACGGTGCATGTTCCCGGATATAATCCAAATCCAGCCGCATGAGCTTCTCCCCTACCTTCACTCTGTCGCCATCCTTCACAAATACTTCGAATCCCATTCCATCCAGTTTTACCGTATCAATGCCCATGTGCAGCAGAAGCTCGGTTCCATCCTCTGTCACAAGTCCGATGGCATGCTTTGTCGGAAATACAAAAGAAACTGTCGCGTCTGCCGGAGCAACGACATCGGATGTTTTCGGCTCGACAACCATACCGTCACCCATCATCCCAGATGCAAACGCCTCATCCGGAGCTGTCCCGATGACATCCGTGTAGCCTGTCACCGGGCTTTTAATGAGTAGCTGATGTTGAATGTGCATGTCTGTCCGTGTGTCCGACTCAGCATCCATCTGTTTCTTCATGTGCTCCTTCATATGCTCGTCGGTTCGGTGGTTTTCGCGCCGATCCGTATGGTCATCTGTATGTGTATCCATATATTCACACAGGTCAGATTTGATAACAGACACACGGGGGCCATAGATTACCTGCACGCCTTCTCCTTTACATATGACACCGACTGCCCCGGTTGCCTTTAACACATCCTGCTTTACTTTGGACCCGTCATGAACCGTACAGCGAAGTCTGGTGGCACAACAATCCACATCCGAAACATTCTCTCTGCCGCCTAAGCCATCTAAAATCTGTGCAGACAACGCGTCCTTATCCTCTGTATCCCCATCTTCTTCCTGTCCCTGATTTTGCTTTTTCCGCTCGTCCATATCACTTCTTCGATACAGCTTTACTTCCTCCGTATTCTCACGTCCCGGCGTCTTCAGATTCAGCTTCCGAATCAGGAACGCAAACACAAAGTAATAGATAGCGAAATAAAATACACCGACTATGACAACCCATATCCAGTTTGTTTTTGCATTTCCCTGCAGGATACCAAACAGGAACAAATCGATTAATCCGCCCGAAAATGTCATGCCGACTCCCACTCGAAAAACATGCATGAGCATATAGGCAAATCCGGCGAATACACAGTGGATGGCATAAAGTCCCGGCGCAACAAACAAAAATGTAAATTCCAGCGGCTCGGTAATACCGGTAATCATAGATGTGAGTGCCGCAGAAAGCAAAAGACCGGATACAACTTTTTTCTTCTCCTGCTTGGCTGTCTTATACATGGCAAGTGCAGCACCCGGAAGCCCGAATATCATAAGCGGGAACTTACCCGACATAAATCTGGTTGCCTCCACGGAAAAGGAGGTAACCGTTGGGTCGGCAAGCTGCGCAAAGAAGATATTCTGTGCACCCTCAATCAGCTTCCCGGCAACAACCATCGTTCCGCCAACCGCAGTCTGCCAGAACGGAAGATAAAATACATGATGCAGTCCAAACGGAATCAGAAGTCTCTCCATAAATCCGTAAATCCACGTGCCCGCGTAGCCGGATTTCATGACAAGCTCGCCCACCATATATATTCCCGACTGAACAACCGGCCAGACAAAGAATAAGACGATTCCGACTAATGTAAACACAAGGGAACTGATAATCGGAACAAATCTTGTCCCACCGAAAAAGGACAGTACCTGAGGCAGCTCGATTTTATAGAACCGATTATGCAGCGCCGCAACACCAAGCCCAACGATAATACCGCCAAAGACACCCATCTGAAGAGACTGGATGCCAAGCACATCCGCCACGGAACCGCTCAACATATTTTCCACACCGCCGTTAATCACTATCATTGCATGGATGGATGCGTGCATAATTAAAAATGCAACAACCGCAGACAGTGCCGCGACATCCTTTTCCTGCTTTGCCATTCCGATTGCAACGCCCATCGCAAACAATACCGGCAGATTGGCAAACACCACATTGCCGGCTTCCGCCATAACAGTAAAGACAGTATTTAACACAGTTCCTTTCCCTAAGATACCGGTCAGATTGTACGTCGCAAGTGTCGCCTCGTTTGTAAATGAACTTCCGAGTCCAAGCAGCAGCCCCGCCACCGGAAGCAGCGCAATCGGAAGCATAAAGGAACGGCCGACCCGCTGAAGTACACCAAATATTTTATCTTTCATACTCTGTCTCCTTCTTTAATTTAAAACCTGATACATACTATGCCCTATTTTTTTGAAAACATGCACATATTACCAGTAAGGCAAAGGATTTCCCGGCTCCGAAGACATATCTAATTTTGATGTTTTTCAGCACAAAAAATCTCCTTAACAAATATTTTATCGTTAAGGAGATTTATTATCCTTTTTCATCGTAAGTCAGTCATTTATCAAAACATCAGCCCTCTTGATCATCAACCTTCGGTATTCTGCAAAAAATAAGTATGATTGAAAACAAAATAATACCTACAACTATGCAAACAATACAAGGTGTAATAATTTTAAATATATCGATACTCAAAGTTTTTTCATTTTGAATCACAAGATACCAATCAAGATTATCCATATATGTGATAATCCGGTTCCCACTATCCAGAATCTCATAATACACTTCACCGTCGGACAGTTCATTCAGATTTTCCACCTCTATGTAATCATTCTCAATCTTCGTTATATCTGTATCCACTTGAATTAAACCTGTATAATCAATCAGATTAATCTTGACATCGTATATTCGCTCATATCGCTCCAACATACTTTGCAACTCGGTCATATCTACACCAACGCCACAAACTCCAAGAAATTCATTGTTATCATCATACACAGCAGAATTAACAAAAACAGATAAAGACCAATTTGCAGCCTCATCCGTGTCCACATCCAAATCGTATTTTTTCCCAGACTCAACAAATAACTTATACCAGATATCATGTTCGTCATTCTCCGGGTCCACGAATTTACTGATTCCATTACAGGTATAATACGCCTTGGAGCAATCGCTTACTGCAAAGACAATCGAATAGCCAAAGCCATCTCGAAGAGACTCTAAATATTCTGACGCCTCTGCTTCTGCCTTGACTGCTGCTGTCTCACTACTGTATCGGAGCAGCTCCTTTGTATTTGCATCCTTGGATATGGTTTCTGCGACAGTAATCGGACGTAGAAAACTGTTTTCGATAGCATTACGCACCAACGCCGCAACTACGCGGCTGTCATTTTCATAATTATCCTTCAGAATACC
>JBJEMZ010000144.1:0-3889 GCA_051879935.1 Wujia sp. | reverse complement strand
ACTATAACAGAAGCAAAACGTATATTTTCATATTTATTCTTCATCTACATCTCCCCGTCTCTTAACCTTTTCGAACCATCTTCATTAATTTTTTCTTTTCATACATTCTATCATCAGCCAATCTAAACAATTCTTCATATCCTGTACCATCTTCGTCATAGGAAGCCATGCCGTAGGATATGGAAAGTTTGATTCCTTCCGCATCAGGAATCTCACAGTCCATCCGCTGTTCAAATTCCCTGCACAAATCCAGACGTTTTTCATAGTCTTCCCCTTGAAGAATCGCCACATACTCATCTCCACCAATTCTGAAAACGTCACTGTGACGGAAAATCCCGGAAATATATTCCCCGGCTGTTTTGATGAGCTTGTCTCCCATTTCATGTCCGTAATTGTCGTTAACAACCTTCAAAAAATTGAGATCCATAACAACTACTGCGTAGGCTTCAAAACCCTTTCGCTGATCATCCACCAACTTCTCTATATATTCCAGATAGCAGGTCTTATTCTTCAACCCTGTAAGACCATCTGTGCGTGCCAGCTTATTAATATGAGCAATGTAAGACTGGGTAGTATCCGCCATGGTGGCAATACCCTCGGACAACTCCTGAATTTCATCCGATGTATTGCTGATATAGTTTTCCGTCCAATCCCCCTGCGCATACCTGTTCGTAATCTGCGTCAACCGATTCAACGGCTTAATAATCCTTGCAGTATTTTTCTGAATCATTACCACCGCCACAAAAAACATGAAAGCAGAAATTACAACATACCACAAAATCAGCTTGTTACAATTCTTGTTAATCTCTTCCAGCGGAACACTAACAAACAGCTTCATACCATTTGAAAGTCCATCACAACAAAGAACAGAAACCTTTCCATCAGGGTCAATAACTTCCAAAAGTTCATCCGATTTATTAATGGTGGTAATATGATTGTACAATGTATTCGATAGTTTTTCCTTTTTTGCATTCCCACTGTCATCAGCGTAGTAAACCAAATGCTCGGACATATCTACCAATGCCACCTCGCCGGTCTCATACAGATCGACTTCCCCCGCAACCTTCATGACACTGTTAAAATCTATATCTATCCCTATGACCCCCACAAATTCACCATTTTCCAAATAAAATGGTACAATATAGGATATCATGAACACATCCAGATTCTGATTATAATACGGTGTCATCCATAATGGTTCCCCTGCCTCTTTGGTAGTATAGAACCAGCCAACATGCTCAATGTCATTCGAATTGTATGCCAGAATATCTGTTGGTGGTTCCTCACAAAAACTCGTATCCTCAGAATGCTTAGACCAGAAAAAGCCACTGGTTCCATCGCCTGTCATTTCCGGATTTAATCGAAAATATACAGCCATAGCACCATCTGTCCTGTCCGCAACCGACAATGCCAGGTTCTGCACCAGGTCCGAATATTCATCCGAATACACATCATAATCATATCCCTTAATTTTCCGCAATTGCTGGGCATACTCATATATCATGTCAACAGATTGCTCCACGGCGCTCAGTTTATTATCAAAGCGCAGAGTTTCCTTGTCACATATTTGTCTCATTATCAACCTGGAATCCTCTTTTGATAATTTATTGACTAATACAATCCCCACCGCGCCCATAACAATCGCAAACGCAAAGAGCAACAGCAAGGTAACCCGTAATATTTTTGTACGAATAGATTTTTTCTTTCTCATTGGCACATTCCCATCTGATGGTTTCATTTCTCATCTCAGCCTGTTAAGTCCTGTTAACGAATTAATACATATTTACAAAATTATAACACGGACAGGCAACTACACAAAACATTTTTTTGCGCAAAAAAATCCCTATCATACGATAAGGATTTTCTAAAACATTTTAAATACCATGATTCCATTATCAGGCCGATTTACACAGGAGCCGATACAATCATCTGAAGGTTTCCGGAAAAATGAAGTGCCGGATATCCGGAAGGAATAATAAAATGATCTCCTTTCTTTATCGGTTCCCCGTCCACATCTCCGTCTCCCTCTATGACAGATACAAGCATAAACCGACAATCCATAGTGAGCTTTTCCATTCCGTCCACATCAAATTTCCATACAGTATAAAACGGGCACGTAACAAGCTGCCTCATGTTTGTATTGACTGTAATATCATTTCTTACAGTCGGTTTCTCATCAATATACGGTGCACGGATAACGTCGATGCTTTGCATGAGATGAAGTGGTCTTGGCTTACCATTACTCAGGCGGTCATAATCGTATACTCTATATGTAATATCACTGTTTTGCTGAGTCTCAAGAATCAGAGTTCCGCCTTTTATGGCGTGAACCGTTCCCGGTGCAATCTGAAAGAAATCACCTTTTTTGACAGGTATTTCACGAATAAACTCACTCCATCGTCTGCCAAGTATCATATCCCGGACTTCCTTGCCGGATGCTGCATGATGTCCAATTACAATCGTTGTGTCAGGTTCTGCATCCAAAATATACCAGCACTCCGTTTTACCAAATGACCCATTTTCATGTTCTGCCGCATAAGCGTCGTCCGGATGCACCTGTATACTAAGATCAGTTCTGGCATCAATGATTTTTGTCAAAAGAGGAAATCTGTCCCCGGAAATATTTCCAAACAGCTCCCTGTGGCTTTCGAACAACCGACTCAAAGTCATACCTTTATATTCCCCATCAGCAATGACGCAGTCGCCATTTGGATGTGCACTAATCCCCCAGCATTCACCTACATCATCGCCTTCAACTGAATAACCAAATGCAGTTCGAAGCTTGCTGCCACCCCATATTGTATGTTTAAAAACCGGTTCTAATTTAATTATTTCCATATGTTTCTCCATGACTTATTTTTTTTGCAAGGCAAAATGCTCCAAGTATCGCCTGTTTCCCTCCTAACGCAGAAGGTACAATATAGCTGTCCATATTTCTCAACTGGCTGGTTTTCAAATACCCATTCAGATAGGAAGCTGCTCTTTCGCGAATCATCGGGAATAAATGCATCTGCTCCATCACACCTCCGCCAAGAACAATTCGCTCAGGTGAGTAAGCAAGCACATAATTCATCAACGCCTGTCCAATATAATCCGCCTCAATCTCCCAGACAGGATCCGATAATGGTATCTCATATGCAGCCCTTCCGGCTCTCGCTTGTATCGCCGGTCCTGATGCCAGCCCCTCAAAGCAGTTCCCGTGGTACGCACATATTCCATCAAAGGAATCCTTCGGATTCTTCCGAATCAGAATGTGACCGGCCTCCGGGTGCAGCATACCCTTCAGGGTAATTCCATTTATGCAGACACCTACCCCAATCCCTGTACCAATCGTGACATAGACTGCAACCCCCAGTCCCTTTGCTGCGCCATATGTCGCTTCTCCAAGGCAGGCACAATTCACATCCGTATCAAGAGCAACCGGTACATCAAGCTTTTCCTGTATTTTTTGTAAAAAAGGATAAAACCGCCAATGCTGCTTCGGGGTATCCAGAATACATCCATATGTACTCGATTGCGGATTTAAGTCAATCGGTCCAAAGCTGCCGATACCAAGACTCACAATCCCGCTTGTTCCATAGAATTCTACGATTTTCTCCACCGCCAGATCCGGGGTTTCTGTCAAAAACCGTATAGAATCGAGTACCTGTCCAGACTCATCCAATTTTGTACATATAATCTTCGTACCACCTGTTTCAACCGCACCATACAACATCGAATCACCTTCTTATTATTTAATCCGCTAACGCCACGAGTGCATCGCTCAGTTTGTCACATAGCTTCTGCGCATCTTCAAAGGTCCTGCTCTTCACTCCCATATAGAACTTGATTTTTGGTTCCGTGCCCGACGGTCTGACTGCGCACCATGCTCCATCTTTCAATTCATAAT
>JBJEMZ010000143.1:34838-41189 GCA_051879935.1 Wujia sp. | reverse complement strand
GTAGCTTCCGGACTGTTTCTTCATCGCCTGTATCATCTCAAGATTGATGTCCTCAAGACTGGCACCCTGCAGAAATGTATTTAATAAGATATTAAACTTCAATACATCCTCATTATCAAGTTCGACATTCACATGTATCATCTGGTTCTTGATAATGTTTCCCTCGACTACAATGACAGCCAGAAGATTTTGCGCATCAACCTGGGAAAGCTGTATAAACTTGACGCTCTTCTCATAGTTTGGAGCTGTTACCATCGTCGCATAATTTGTATTGTATGCCAATACCTTCGCAACCTGTTTTAACAAAAGCTCCATCCTGTCAACCCGTTCAAGCAGGGTATCCCGTTCCTGTTTTGCGACTTCTGCCACCTCATCCTTTTCTTCCATGAGGGAATCAACGTAGAATCGATATCCGGCATCGGTAGGAATACGTCCTGCAGAAGTATGCGGCTGAACAATGTATCCCATCTCCTCAAGATCTGCCATCTCATTTCGAATCGTCGCAGAGCTTAGGTTCAGATCCGTGTATTTTGAAATTGTTCTTGAACCAACCGGTTCTCCTGTTTCAAGGTAATTGGAAATGATGGCTTTTAGGATTTTCGCCTTTCGTTCATCCAATTCCATTTCATCACCCCTTCTGTATTTATTAGCACTCATTTCATTCGAGTGCTAACCTTATTGCTAGACTACCACTCCATATAGCAAATGTCAAGAATAAATATTAGAAAATTATGAAAAAAATGTGATAAACAGAGTATGCATCTTTCGCCCTCTGCTTATCACATCTTTTACAACATTTTACTTTAATTATGATTTGGATTTTCTCCCAAAGTCACATTAACAGTCTCTTCAACATAACTGTCATCCTTTAAATACTGGAATGTAACCGGTATTGTTTCACCCGCTTTATAATAGCTTAGTTTCTCGGTCAATTCCTCTGCACTGCTGACAGATAATCCGTCAATTTTTGTAATTATATAATTTTTCCTGATTCCTGCTTCCTTTGCACCACCGTTATCCTGCACCTCAGAAACAAGAACTCCGACCGGAATGCCATAAGCTTCAGAGATATCGGATGTGATTGTACCACAGCTGATACCAAGAAAACCTCTTTCGTCCTCGTCAACCTTTTCCCTTGTTTCCCGATTCATGAGATTATCCAAAATATCGTGTACGGCTGTGATTGGGATCGCATAGCCCATACCCTCAACAGTAGTATCCGAGTATTTCGACGAATTAATACCGATGACCTCACCTTTCATGTTTAAAAGTGCACCACCACTGTTACCCGGGTTAATTGCTGCATCTGTCTGAATCAGAGGTGTCTCGTTTGTCGAGTTTGTCCGGTCCTTTGCACTCACAATACCGGTTGTTACCGACTGTCCATATCCAAGTGCATTTCCGATTGCAACAACCTGTTCTCCGACTTTCACGGCATCGGAATCCCCAATCGTTGCAATTTTCAGCTTACTCATAGTTGATTCAGATATGTCATCCAAATCCACAACTATGATTGCTAAATCATTATCACTGTCCGTTCCCTTCACCTTCGCCTCATAACTTTCACCATCTACGAAGCATACATTTACAGTTGTTGCATCACTTACAACATGATTATTTGTCACAATCAAAAGCTCGGAATCGTTTTCGCCGATAATGATTCCGGAACCGGAGCCTTCCGCCTCATATTGCTGTGTGTAACCAAAGAAGCTCTGCTGTTCAATAATTGCCGATATATTGATTGCAACAACACTTGGCATTACATTTTCGGCAATGGATGACACATCCATTCCAACACCCGCCGAAGAAGTCTGCGTCAATCCAAGTGCTTCCGTTGTTGCAGTCTGTGCAACTGTTTCAACGACTTCTGTCTCCTCGGTCATCTGCTGTGCCACACGGTTCAGTTCCCGAATCTTATCTCCGGCAACCAGATTGAACGCACCGCCTGCAACACCTCCAAAAACAGTAGCACTTACAACGATAGCGACACCCTTTTTCCAAAATGAAGACCCACTTTTTTTTCTTTGTTTCTTTATTTTCGTCTTTTTTACCTTTGGTTTTTTAGGTTCCGGACTTTCCTGATATCCCTGGTAGTACCGGTACTGTCCCTGATTTGCCTGACTGGCCCGGGCTGCCATTGCCTGCATATACTCCTCTGTGCGCATACCTGCGTAGAGATTCTCCGTATGACCGTCCCCGGTTTCATCCGTGTTTACCTGCGTATGATCTGCGTTTTGATAAAAATCATTTTCCATTTCGTCAACGCCTCCTATTGCTATATTGCTTATCGTTATGGTCTTATCATAAGCAAAAGCTATGGTTAAAATTTGAAAAAAATGTCAAGAAAATGTGAACTCTGATTTTCTCCCAATTATTGTAATGCAGATTTTAATGCCTGCATATTTTCTTCCATATAGCCGAGATAAGTACAGCCCTTTTCAATATCCGCTCTTGTAACAGACTGCATCGAACACAAATTCAAAATCGTCTGGTCTCCCCCTGCACATTCGATAATCGTTTCCGCCAGATCCGGCATCCCGGAATCCGTCACAAAGACAACCGGAAGTTTCTTCTCCACAAGCTTCTCCGCAAGAAACAATACCGTATCCACACTTGCCTCCGCATCGGCAGAGCATCCGGAATATGCAGCATAATAATGGATATCATAATCTTCGGCCAGATACAAAAACGGGAACCGATCTCCAATCAGAATCGTATCATATACTGCATGCTCCATCACATCTGTATAGGATACATCAAGTTCCGCAAGCTTTTTGCAATAAGCCTGACTGTTTTCTTCATATATAGCTGCATTTGTTTTATCAAGCTCTGAAATCTCAGCTGTCAGTGTCTCACATGTCACGATGGCATTTCTAAGCGACAGCCATACATGCTCGTCATGTTCCTCCGTTTCGTCATGGACATCATGCTCATCATGTTCATGATGATGGTGGCTTTCCACGCCCTCAAGCTCTACCTCAGCAAGTGCGCGGTCACCAACTAACTCCATAAGACTGATTGCCAGAATATCCTCATTGCCGGATTCATGAAGAGCATCTCCTACCCACGTATCACTCTCTCCACCGACATAGACAAGCATCCGACACCCGGCAATCCGAACAATATCCTGTGCCGACGGCTGATAACTGTGCAAATCAACACCGGTGTCCACCAACAGCTCACAGGAAAATGTATCCGTATCGCCAAGAATATTGTTTACCCAGTCATATGCCGCAAATGTCGTACACAAAATGACCGGTCTGTCCGATGCATTTTCAGCTGTTTCCGTGGAAGCTGTGCATCCGCATAACAGGCTGATACAAAGCGCAGACAACACCATAAGCAAATTCAATTGTTTCCAAACTCTATTATAATATTTCATACATTTTATTCTCTATGCAAAGCAAATCCGATGACGCAAAATATAAGGAACAGCGCAATGTCGATTGCAACAATCGTCGCACTGACCGGCGTGGATGCCACAATGGAAATCAATATACCCGCAAATGCAGATAAGACACCAAATATTGCCGAGCACACAAAAACACTCTTATAATTCTTAAACACACGCATCGCAGAAAGCGCCGGAAAGATAATCAGCGCCGACACAAGCAGGGAGCCAACAATATTCATAGCAACAACGATTACAACCGCTGTCACAACCGCCATAAGAATATTGTATGCACCGGTATGAATTCCCGTTGCCCTCGCAAAGTTTTCATCGAAGGTAACAGAAAAAATCTTATGATAATATAACATGTAAAAAACCAGCACAACCAAAGACATAATCAGGCATATCCAAACGTCCATATCTGACAGCGTGAGGATGGATGCCGCTCCAAACAACGTGGAACAGACATCACCGGATACATTCTGGGATGTACCGGATATATTCATAATCAGATATCCGACCGCAAGCGAACCGACCGACAAAATAGCAATCACGGCATCGCCGTTTATCTTTGCATTTTGTCCCGTTTTTAACATCAGTATTGCCGAGGCAACGGTAATCGGTAAAATAATCAATGTATTGTTTGAAAGCCGAAGCACCATCGCAATCGCCATTGCAGCAAACGCCACGTGGGAAAGTCCGTCTCCGATATATGAAAACCGTTTCAGCACAAGGGTAACACCCAGAATGGATGCACAAAATGCCACAAGCACGCCCGCGAGCAGAATCCTTCTCACAAAGGGGTATTGTAAATATTCACATATTGTATTCCACATCTATCTATACTCCTTCTTCTCTCGTTGCAGCATAATCTGCATACTTTCTACCGACTGCACTTGCAAGATATGCTTCCTTTGAATCAAAAAATTCCGGTTCATCGCTGACATACAACACCTTATTCGCATACTGGGATGCCGCCTGCGTATCATGGGAAACCATAATAATCGTGATCCCCTCCCGGTTCAGCTTCAAAATCAGCTCGTACATCTCCTGTGTCACCTTCGGATCAAGCCCCGCCACCGGTTCATCAAGCAAAAGCAGCTTTGATGTTGCACAAAGTGCCCGTGCAAGCAAAACACGCTGCTGCTGTCCGCCGGACAAGTCACGGTAGCATTGTTTCGCAAGTGCCGTAATCTCTAAACGATCCATATTCTTTTTTGCAATTCTTTTTTCTTCTCGATTATAAAACGGGCGCATGCCGCGTTTTGACAAAAAACCGGAGAGCACGATTTCCTGCACAGATGCAGGAAAATCCCGCTGTGTGACAGACTGCTGCGGTAAATAACCGATTTCATTTGCCTTTAAATCCTCGCCCATCGTAAGCTTTCCGTGCATCGAACTCTTCAGCCCGAGAATCGCTTTCATGAGCGTACTTTTTCCGGAACCGTTTTCTCCGAGAATGCAGAGATAATCTCCCTTGTCAATCTGAAAATTCAGATGCTCGACAACTGCTTTTCCTTCATATCCAAGTGATACATCTTCACATGACAGAACCATGCGGTGCTCCTTTCCATACTCAGTTAAAATATACCAGTTCTTCCTCTGCCGGTTTGGCAGGCTCAATCTTCGTGGCACGGATTACCGGTCCCTCACCCTCAAAATCCGGGTAATATTCCTTGTCAATCTTGCCGGTAACCGTAACCCACTGTCTGTCCTTTAAATGCTTTGCCAGATTAGAATAGCATTTAAACCCGATAAACGCGATATCATCTGCACAGCAGGTCATCGCAAATCTTCCCGGTACAAACTCATCCGCCTTGTACTCCTTCGGCTTGTGTACCATCGCCTTAAACACAATCTGCTTTCCGACATATTTGTCCGGATTATCACTTGCGTCGATATAGAAAATACCGAAATCTTCATCCATAAGCTCAATTTTCGGTTTGTCGATTTCATAAGGCAAATCCAGCTCATCGTCTCCAACCTCGGCGAGCCCGTCCTTATTTTCAAAGATTACCTGTGCACGACGGTTAACGGCACGGATACTCCTTCTGTACTCTGCCCGCCTTGTATTTTCATCGCAGCGGTTAAATATAATCATATCTGCCGTGGAAAGCTGTTCCATCATCATAGCTTTCATATTTGCTACATACACATCAAATGTAGACGCATCCACAAACGTAATGACCTGCACAATTGTCCAGCCCTTTGGCACACGGATGGAAAATAATTTTTCCATCTTCCAGGTTCCGTTGTACTCAATCATAACCCGGGTCGGCTTGTATTTGTCCTGAAGATCAAGCAGATGCTCAGTATTCACATCTGCCTCATCGAGATATTCTACAAATATATTCTGACTTTTCAGATAATCCTCGTCATATTCCTCGATACCTTCCTCGCAAACCAAAAGCAGCGTCGGCTCGCCCTCCGTAAACCCTCTGTCAATCAGGGTTTCGTTCGCAAATGTAGTCTTCCCGCTTTCCAGGAATCCCATAAACATATATACCGGAATTTCTTCCACTTCCGTATTCGCTGGTCCCATATTGTATCCTTCCTTTCACCTTACTGTACGCCAAACAGCTCTGCAAGCAGATCCTCTTTCAGCTCACTACCGATGACGCAAAGCTTTCCGGTATAATCTGCCGCACCTTTCCGAAGTTCATACTCACCCGGTGTCAAATCAAAATGAATCCACTCGCCCTCCGTGTTCGGAACGATTCCTTTTGCACGGAGAATGATACCGTATTTCTCAGAATCCTCAGCCAGCGTCTTTAAGATTGTCTCCATATCTGCGTCTGTAAACTTCTTCGCAGTTTCCTTACCCCAGCTTGTAAATATCTCATCCGCATGATGATCGTGGTGATCATGGTCATGACAGCCACATGTGCACTCCGGTCCATGTTCATGATGATGGTGCTCATGTTCGTCATGGTCGTGATGATGGTGCTCATGTTCGTCAT
>JBJEMZ010000143.1:16382-34738 GCA_051879935.1 Wujia sp. | reverse complement strand
TGCCGTCAATCTCATCCCAAGGTGTTGTAATAATCGCTGCTTCCGGATTATGCTCACGCAGAAGGGCAACTGTATCACGCACCTTCTTCTCCGGAACATTCTGTGTACGGCTTAATACAATCGTGCCGGCACTTTCAACCTGATTGTTGAAAAACTCACCAAAGTTCTTCATATACATCTTACATTTTGCCACATCGACCACGGTTGTTGCGCTGTTAATCACAACATCTGCAGCCTCGCGCACATCCTCAACTGCCTTCATGACATCCGACAGCTTACCTACACCGGATGGCTCGATGATTACGCGATCCGGTGTGTAATCTGTAATAACCTGCTTCAAAGCCGTACCGAAATCGCCAACCAACGAACAACAGATACAGCCGGAATTCATCTCTGTAACTTCCACACCGGCGTCCTTCATAAAGCCTCCATCGATACCAATCTCACCAAATTCATTTTCAATCAGCACAAGTTTTTCACCCTGATATGCATCGCGGATCAGCTTCTTTATCAATGTCGTCTTACCTGCTCCTAAAAAACCTGAAAGAATGTCAATTTTTGTCATTTTCCTTTGCCTCCTAAAGCTATATAAATTAAATCAATGATGTGCTAAAATAACGTTCGGCGCGATCCGGCAGCACGGTTGCAATCACCTTGTCTTCGCCGTATTTCTTTGCCATCTGTTTTGCAGTCCATATATTTGCACCCGAGGATGTTCCAACGAGCAGTCCCTGCACGCGCGCAAGCTCTCTCGCCGTCTCAATTGCATCGTCATCTGCAACCTCAACGATATCGGTAATAATAGATGTATCAAGAATCTCCGGAATAAATCCATCCCCGATTCCCTGTATCTGATGCAATCCCGGCTCATGACCAAGCAGAGCGGATACATTTTTTGGTTCTACCGCCACAATCCTTGTATCCGGATTTCGCTCAAGCAAGTATTTTGCAACTCCCTGCAAAGTACCGCCGCTTCCGATACCGGATATATAAATATCAATTTTTTTGCCAAGCTGCTCGCAAAGCTCTACTGCAGTCGTCCGATAATGGATATCCGGGTTCGCCGGATTGATGAACTGCTGTGGCATAAAGTATTTTTCAGGATCCGAGTTGCAGATTTCTGTCGCCTTGTCTACCGAACCTCCGATACTTAATTTCGGTTCTGTCAAAACAAGCTCTGCACCCAGGGCTTTGATAATCTTTTTCCGTTCTTCGCTCATATTTTCCGGCATGACAATAATAACCTTATATCCTTTTCTCACACCGCAAAATGCAAGGCCAATGCCGGTATTTCCGGAAGTCGGCTCAATAATCGTCATGCCCGGCTTCAGCTTTCCCTGGGCTTCTGCCACCTCAATCATATTCTTTGCGATTCGGTCCTTGATACTTCCGCCCGGATTCAAGAATTCCGCCTTCGCATAAATTTCATACCCCATTGTTTCCCGAAAGCTCAAAAGCGGGGTATTGCCAATTAAATCTAAAACATTGTTATAAAACATAGTCTATGCCTCTTTTTCTATTTTCTTTGTTGATTTCCAACATTTTATATTACCACATTATTCTGAATTTTTCCACCGGTTACGTTTCTTTTGATTTTACAGTCACTTCCATCTGTTCAAACGGAATCCGGATACCATGTTCATCAAACGCATATTTTATCTGCTCGTTTAACTCCCACTTTGCTTTCCAATAATCATCTGCTGATACAAAAAGCCGCACACCCATCTTTATACAGCTATCCTGAAAGGAATCAACAAACACATCGATTTCTCGCGTTTTATCATAATACGAATTTTCAGTCACAACCTGCGTAAGCACTTCCTTCACTTTTCGTAAATCGGAATCATACGCCACACCCACTGCAAGATCAAGCTTTCTAATACCTGCCGCAGTGACATTGATTAACGAATGTGCAGTTATGTTACCATTTGGTATTACAATGATGCGATTGTCATAAGTCAAAAGCTTCGTATAAAATATATCAATGGATGCAACCGTGCCTTCGCACTGCTTGTCATTTTCGATGATATAATCTCCTACCTTAAACGGTTTTAATATCAAAATAAGCACACCGCCTGCAAAATTTGCAAGACTGCCCTGTAATGCAAGACCGATTGCAAGACTGGCTGTACCAAGAATCGTCACAAGAGATGTCACCTGAAATCCCACAATAGATGCGGCTGTAATAAACACAATGGCATATAAGCCAAACTTGATGAGCGACAGTAAAAATGATGCAACGCTTTCCTCCAGATTGGATTTTTGAAAGGATTTGCGAATCATTTTCACAATCAGACGCGACAGTTTCATACCCAAATACATGCATATAATTGCAAGTACAAGTTGAAAGCCCTTATTGAGTGCCCAGTCTCCAAGCTCACTTAAATATGCTTGAAGTTTCGAAGGCTCTATATCTTGTATGTTTTCCACTTTGTTGCCTCCCTTTTACTCTAGATACATATATTCATATAAACATACAAACATTTGTCCCATAAATATTTACAGGCTGCCCCATTTAGGACAGCCTTGTATGTTTTGGTTTTATTTACCTGTTTTCTTTTTAAATACGGATATCGATAGTGGCGGAACCGTGACTGTTATATAATGCTCCTGTCCATCACACTCCGCTTTTTTCGCCTGCTTTGGTGTCTTGTTGTTTCTTCCCTCGCCGCCGTATTTACTGTTATCGCTTGAAAAGATTTCCTGCCACTTGCCACCGGATGGCGTTGCAAGCTTGTACGTCTTATGCTCGATCGGTGTAAAGTTACATATGATTACAAGTGTATCGCTCTCCTTCTTCCCTTTTCTCATATAGGACAAAAGACTTGTGTTGGCACTGTTACAGTTAATCCATTCAAAGCCCTCCGGAGAAGAATCAAGCTCATATAATGCCGGTTCATCCTTGTAAAGAGCATTTAACTCTTTTACATAGCCCTGCATAAATACATGTGCATCAAACTCAAACAAGGACCAGTCAACCTCGGAAGCTTCATTGAACTCGGAAAACTGTGCGATTTCCTGTCCCATGAACAAAAGCTTCTTGCCCGGATGGGTCATCATATATCCATATGCTACGCGCAGATTTGAAAACTTATCCTCATATCCGCCCGGCATCTTTGTAATCATGGAGCCCTTCTCATGTACGACCTCATCATGGGAAAGCACTAAAACAAATTTCTCACTATATGCATACACCATGCTGAAGGTCAAATCATTGTGGTGATATTTACGGTACAGTGGGTCAAGCTTGATATAGTTCAGGAAATCATTCATCCATCCCATATTCCACTTGTAGTCAAATCCAAGGCCTCCGTCCTCTACCGGATGCGTCATCATCGGCCATGCAGTCGACTCCTCCGCAATCATGATGACACCCTTGTGTAATTCGTGCATTTTGCTGTTGACTTCCTTGATAAAGTCTATCGCTTCTAAATTCTCGTTACCACCATACACGTTCGGCAGCCACTCACCACCTGTACGGCCGTAATCAAGATAAAGCATGGATGCCACCGCATCAATACGGATTCCGTCAATATGATATTTTTCTGCCCAATAAAGTGCATTTGCAACGAGGAAATTACGAACCTCATTTCTACCATAATTGTAAATATAGGTTCCCCAATGCGGATGCTCCCCGCGTCGTTTATCCTCATGCTCGTACAGACATGTACCGTCAAACCGTCCAAGTCCGTGCTCATCCTTCGGAAAATGTGCCGGAACCCAGTCCAGTATGACGCCGATTCCCTTTCCGTGCAGATAATCAACAAAATACATAAAATCAGCCGGTGTGCCATAGCGGGATGTCGGTGCATAATATCCGGTCACCTGATATCCCCAGGATGGATCATACGGATGTTCCATAATCGGCATCAGCTCGACATAGTTATAGTTCATCATCTCGAGATAATCTGCAAGCAGTACCGCAATTTCCCGATAATTATAGAATTCCCTTCCATCCTCCGGTCGTTTCCAGGAACCAAGATGCATCTCATAAATCGCCATCGGATTTGTATCTGTATCTTTGTTTTCCCGTTTTGCCATCCATGATGCATCTTTCCATTTGTAAGACAAATCTACAATCTTCGATGCATTAGCAGGGCGAACCTCACTGCTGAACGCATATGGATCGCTCTTCATAAAGACAGCACCGGATTTCGCACGTATCTCAAATTTGTAAATTTCATCTACAAAATCTCCCGGAATAAACAATTCGAAAATCCCGGAATAATCGAGCTTCCGCATCGGATGTCTTCTGCCATCCCAATGATTGAAATTGCCGACAACCGAAACCCGATCTGCATTTGGGGCCCACACGGCAAACAAAACACCCTCGACGCCGTCAACCGTCATCGGATGCGCACCCATCTTCTCGTAAATTTCATAGTGTTTTCCTTCATTAAACAGACTTACATCTATCGGATCAATGACCGCTTCAAATACGTACGGATCAAAATATGTAACTTCTTCTCCGTCGTCAAATCTGACATTTAATTTATATTCAAATGGTTTTTTGTCCTTTATCACGATCGAGAAAAATCCCGGAACGCGCTCGGACACTAATGTATATTTTCGTTTCGTGGACACCTCAATCGCGTTCACAACCTTTGCCCCCGGCAGATATGCATTGATATAGACATCATCAATACACTCATGCATACCCAGGATATGGTGCGGATTGTTGTGTACACCCTGGACCAAAGCATCCACTTCCATCCAGTTTATGGCAAAAACCGCTTTTCTATTGGACATATCTGTTGTAGCTCCTCTCTACAATTTGTGGATGAAGATACCGCTTCTGAGCTTTGGCTCAAACCATGTTGATTTTGGTGGCATCAATCGCTTTGCATCAGCAACCGCAAATAACTCTTCTATCGATGTCGGATACATGGAAAATGCAAGCTTCATATCACTTTCCGCTCTTCGTTCAAGCTCCTCCAGTCCACGTATACCGCCAATAAAATCAATCCGTTTATCCGTTCTCGGATCCTCGATTGCAAGTACCGGCGCAAGCAGATGATTCTGTAAAATGGACACATCCAGTCCATCTACTGCATCCTCGGATAGTATGTGCTGTTTTGCACATAGTTTATACCATTTCCCACTCATATACATGCCAAAAGTGCCTTTTTCTTCCGGCTGGTAAGGAACATCGACTGCCTGTACTTCAAAATCCTGCCCGATACGTTTTAGGAAATCCTGCTCCATATATCCGTTTAAATCCCGTACAACACGATTGTACGGCAAAATCTTCAACTGGTCATGCGGGAACAAAACAGACAGGAAATAATTGTATTCCTCCATCCCCGTATGGTTTTTATTCGCATTTCTGCGCTTGATTCCAACCTTTACAGCCGACGCCGCACGGTGATGTCCGTCCGCAATATAAATCTGAGAAAGATTGCGGAAGCTGTCCTGAATTGTCTTTATATCTTCTTTATCATCCACCAGCCAGACACGATGTGAAATGCCGTCCTCCGACACAAAATCGTACTCTGGATTTCCTTTTTTTATATTGTCTACGATGGCATCAATAACCGCCTGCGCTCTGTATGCAAGAAAAATCGGTCCGGTCTGCGCATTACATGTATCTACATGAGTAATACGATCAATCTCTTTATCCTCGCGCGTATTCTCATGCTTCATAATCACGCCCGACTCATAATCCTCTATGGATGCACATGCAACAATGCCTGTCTGCGACCGGCCATTCATGGTAAGCTCATACAGATAATACATCGGGGCCTCGTCCTCGACATATTCTCCCTTTGCGATCATATCCTCAAGCAGTTCTTTTGCTTTCTGATAAACGCATGGTGCATAGGTATCAACACTATCCGGAAATGCCGTCTCCGCCCTGTCAATTCTTAAAAATGACAGAGGCTTTCCCTCTACCGCGGCTTTTGCCTCCTGGCGATTGTACACATCATACGGCAATGCCGCCACCTCACTGACAATATCTGTTCCGGGTCTGTATGCTCTGAATGGATTTATGATTGCCATCTGTCTTCTCCTAAGTCTGTAGATTTATTGTAAATTAACCACGAATTGCCTTTACAGCCTCATCGATGGATTTCTTATATTCTTCCTCGGAAGAATTGTTAAATACAAACAATTCCGGAATATTGTCCGGCTGTTTGAAATTCTGGGTTGCAATATATTCATCCCAATGCTCAAGCTTCCAGGCATCACGGTCTGACGCACGCTTAATCATTCTCTGATGGCATACTTCCACATCTGTGTGTACCCATACAACAAATAACTCCGCATCCTTTTCTGCAAGCTTTGCACGCAGATTGTCAAGATACTCGTTATCACGAATTTCATCCGTAAACGGTGCATTAATCAGAACCGTATCGTTGTACTCCAATGCCTCAAAAGCAAAATCGAGAACCGCATAATACTCATAATCACGGATTTCTCTCTGGAAGAAATCTGAGGAACGATTATACTCCTCTCCCGCAACCTTGAATATCTGTTTGGAAAGGACAATCAAAGTATCCTTATCAAGATATACACAGTTTGTAAGAGCTTTCGCGAGCTTGCGGGATATAAATGTTTTTCCGCAGGCTGGCGGTGAAGTAACTAAAATCAATTTCTTCTTCATAATAGAATCGGTGCCTCCTGAAAATGTATTATAAAATCCAAAATTCGTTTCATGTGCATGATTATGCAACATAAAAACCTAATTATTTAGATTCTACCACAAAACAAAAGAACAAACAAGCATTTAACCAACGAATCATCAGGAAAATGTTTGTTTGTTCTTAAATCGTTATTTTATTAATTATTAGACTACTTTTTTGTTATATATCCCTGTGCTTTCAGCAGCTCTGCACACAAAACAGCACCACCTGCCGCACCACGTACAGTGTTATGGGAAAGTCCGACAAACTTCCAATCGTAGATGGAATCCTCGCGAATACGGCCAACGGAAACACCCATACCGTTTTCATAGTCTACATCCAGTGTAACCTGCGGACGATTATCCTCTTCCATATAGCGTATAAACTGCTTTGGTGCACTCGGAAGAGCAAGCTCCTGTGGCACACCCTTAAATTCAACAAGCTTCTGGATAAGCTGTTCCTTCGTAGGATTCTTTCTGAACTTTACAAAGACTGCCGCTGTATGTCCGTTTAAAACCGGAACACGAATACACTGACATGTAATCTTCACATCATCTGCAGGAACAATGACACCATCCTCAATCTTACCCCAGATACGCAGCGGCTCCTTCTCGGATTTCTCCTCCTCACCACCGATAAACGGGATAATATTTCCAACCATTTCCGGCCAATCCTTAAATGTTTTTCCGGCTCCGGAGATTGCCTGATAGGTTGTTGCAACAACCTCATACGGTTCGAACTCTTTCCATGCAGTCAGAACCGGTGCATAGGACTGAATCGAGCAGTTTGGTTTTACTGCCACAAATCCTCTCGTTGTTCCGAGACGCTTCTTCTGGAAATCGATTACCTTCATATGCTCCGGGTTAATCTCCGGAACTACCATCGGAACATCCGGTGTCCAGCGATGTGCGCTGTTATTGGATACAACCGGTGTCTCCGTCTTTGCATAGGCTTCCTCGATTGCCTTGATTTCGTCCTTTGACATATCCACTGCACTAAAAACGAAATCAACAGTAGCTGCAACCTTCTCTACTTCATTCACATTGTATACTACAAGCTTTTTCACTGCCTCCGGCATCGGTGTATCCATCTTCCAACGATCACCGACTGCCTCCTCATATGTCTTTCCTGCACTTCTTGGGCTTGCTGCGATTGTAGTAACCTCAAACCACGGATGATTCTCTAAAAGTGCAATAAAACGCTGTCCAACCATTCCGGTACCGCCAAGGATACCAACCTTTAACTTCTCGCTCATACAATCCTCCTACTTAATCACACGTACTTTTACAACACCGTCAATCGCCTTGATTGTATCGATTGTTGCATCATCCGGTGCCTCAGACACATCCAGCATCGTATATGCCCAGTCACCCTTTGATTTGCTGACCATATCGGACACATTGATGCCCTTTGCCGCACATGCACCTGTGAACTGTGTAATCATATTTGGTATATTCTTATGACAAACCGTCACTCTCGCTGCTGCCTCACATACGCCTGCGGAGCATGCAGGATAATTGACGGAATTCTTGATATTACCATTTTCAATGTAATCCATAATCTGCTGTACTGCCATAATTGCACAGTTGTCTTCCGACTCAGCAGTGGATGCACCAAGGTGCGGAAGTGTGATGACTCCGTCCACACCTGCAATCTTTGCATTCGGGAAGTCTGTTACGTACTTTCCTACCTTTCCGCTTGCAAGCGCCTCAATCATATCATCATCATTTACAAGGATATCTCTTGCAAAATTCAAAATCTTTACGCCGTCCTTCATCATTGCAAATGCATCTTTGTTCAGCATGCCCTTTGTGGAATCCAGCGCCGGTACATGGACTGTAATATAATCACAATTCTTGTAGATTTCCTCCACATTTGTGATATGTGTGACATGACTGGAAAGTCTCCATGCAGCATCTACCGAAACATATGGGTCATAACCATACACATCCATACCGAGACGATATGCAATATTGGCAACCTTTGCTCCGATTGCGCCAAGTCCGATGACACCGAGTTTCTTTCCTTTGATCTCACAGCCTGCATATTTTGCCTTCTGCTTTTCAACTGCCTTTGCGATATTCTCGTCGGAAGCGTTTTCCTTAACCCAGTTGTAACCGCCGAGTACATCTCTTGATGCAAGCAGGAGTCCTGCGATCACAAGCTCCTTTACACCATTTGCATTTGCGCCCGGTGTATTGAATACGACAATACCCTTCTCTGCACACTTATCAAGTGGAATGTTGTTGACACCTGCACCGGCACGTGCAACGGCAAGCAGATTGTCGGAAAGCTCCAGATCATGCATAGCTGCACTTCTTACAAGCACTGCATCTGCTGCTGCAAAATCGTCTGTCTTTTCATACTTATCGTTGAACAAATCCATACCGCAGGCTGCGATTGGATTCAAGCAATTAACCTTAACCATCTTTATATCTCCCTATTTTTACTAAATATATGATTATGAATTTGCTTCTTCAAATTCCTTCATAAATGCAACAAGCTTCTCAACACCCTCAATCGGCATTGCATTGTAAATACTTGCACGCATACCGCCAACTGTTCTGTGTCCCTTCAGGTTCACAAATCCGGCTGCAGTTGCCTCCTTGACAAACTTAGCATCCAGCTCTTCATTTCCTGTTACAAACGGAACATTCATAAGAGAACGATCCTTCTTCTCTACAGTTCCGCGGAACATCTTAGAAGAATCAAGGAAATCATAAAGGATAGCTGCCTTCTTCTCGTTATGAATCTTCATAGCGGAAAGTCCGCCCATCTCCTTTACCCACTTGAATACAAGACCACATACGTAAATTCCGTAACAAGGAGGTGTATTGTATAAGCTGTCATTATCAGCCTGTGTCTTATACTTTAACATCGTTGGGCAGTAAGTCGGAACATCATCACGAATCAAATCCTCACGGATGATTACGACAACAACACCTGCCGGACCTACATTTTTCTGTACTCCGAAATAAATCAGACCGTAATCCGATACATTGACCGGCTGTGAAAGAATATCCGAAGACATATCCGCTACAAGAATCTTACCCTTTGTATTCGGGAGTTCCTTGTAAGTCGTTCCGTAAATCGTATTATTGTGGCAGATATAAACATAATCTGCATCCTCAGAAATCGGAAGATCCGAGCAATCCGGAATATAAGAGAATGTCTTATCGGCAGATGACGCAATCGCATTGGCCTTTCCGTACTTCTTAGCCTCCTCGTATGCTTTCTTTGCCCACTGGCCTGTAATGATATAATCTGCAACACCGTTTTTCATCAGATTCATAGGGATTGCCGCAAACTGCTGGGAAGCACCACCCTGAAGGAACAAAACCTTATAGTTATCCGGAATCTCCATCAAATCACGAAGATCCTGTTCTGCTTCTTTGATAATGTTATCATACACTTTAGAACGATGGCTCATCTCCATAACGCTCATTCCTGAGCCCTTATAATCCATCATCTCCTCTGCACACTGCTTCAACACTACCTCCGGCAACACAGATGGGCCTGCCGAAAAATTAAACACTCTTGCCATAATCAATCCTCCTACTTATTATCTAAATCCTGCTGATCAAAACAGGTTTCCAAAGCTGCTCCGGCAGCTACCATTGGCCATACCTTATCATCTTCACCGATGGTACAATCGATGACAACCGTTTTTCCAAGCTCTAAAGCCTGCTTCATGGCATCCTCAAACTCTGCCATGTTCGTTGCTCTAAATCCTGTTGCGCCAAGTGCCTCTGCAACCTTTACGAAATCTACGGAATCATTCAATATTGTATTCGAATACCGCTTGTCATAGAACAATGTCTGCCACTGACGTACCATACCAAGCACGTGATTGTTGATAACAACCTGGATAATCGGTACATTGTAACGGCTGGCAGTTGCGATTTCATTCATATTCATACGGAAACAGCCATCTCCGGCAATGTTGATTGCCACACGGTCCGGTCTGCCGTATTTTGCTCCGATACAGGCGCCGACACCATATCCCATCGTTCCGAGTCCTCCGGAAGTGAGAAGCTGTCTAGGCTCTGTATATTTGTAATACTGTGCTGCCCACATCTGATGCTGTCCGACATCCGTTGTAATGGTAGCATCCCCATTTGTAAGCTCATAGATCTTATTGATAATAGCAGGACCTGAGAATACACTGAAGTCTGCATGATCCGGATATTTCTCCTTTAATGCATCCACTTCCTTTCTCCACTCCGGCTTCTTCTTTGCCTTGATACGTGTGGAGATCATCTTCAGAATCTCTTTTGCATCTCCTACAATGCTTGAATCAATCTCGATATTCTTGTTAATCTCTGCCGCATCCACATCAATATGTATAATCTTTGCCTGGTTTGCGAACTTGCTTGCATTTCCGATTACTCGGTCGGAGAATCTAGCTCCGACTACAATCACAAGGTCTGCCATATTGACACCAAAGTTGGAAACCTTTGTACCATGCATACCGATCATACCGGTGTAACGGCTGTCTGTTCCCGGAAATGCGCCTTTACCCATCAGGGTATCACATACAACCGCATCAATCTTCTCTGCAAACTTTTTAAGTTCAGCCGAAGCATCTGCTGCAATCACACCGCCACCGGCTATAATAAACGGCTTTTCAGCGTTCTCGATCATGTAAATTGCCTTGTCGATATCCTCTGCGCGAATCGTCTTTGTCACTCGCTCAATCGGCTCCGGTGCCTTTGGCTCATAATCTGCCACGTTAGCTGTTACATCCTTTGTAATATCTACAAGTACAGGGCCCGGTCTGCCGGACTGTGCAATCTTAAATGCACGGCGAATCGTATCTGCAAGCTCATGTACATTTTTCACGATAAAGCTATGCTTTGTAATTGGCATTACCACACCTGCAATATCAACCTCCTGAAAGCTGTCCTTTCCGAGAAGTGACACGCCGACATTGGCTGTGATTGCAACAAGCGGAATCGAATCCATATAAGCGGTTGCAATACCGGTTACAAGGTTTGTTGCACCCGGTCCGGATGTTGCCATGCAGACACCAACCTTGCCGGTTACACGTGCATATCCGTCTGCCGCATGACTTGCTCCCTGTTCATGTGATGTCAGAATGTGATGAATTTCATCCTGATGCTTATACAGTGCATCATATACATTGAGGATTGTACCGCCCGGATATCCAAACACTGTATCTACGCCCTGTTCCTTCAGGCATTCAATCACAATCTCAGCTCCTGTTAATTGTTTCATAGTGTTCTCCTTTTATCTTTTTCCTTTCAGTGTGTCCATCAAACAATCGTTATCTGATAGAATAACACACTGTTTATAAATATTCAATGCTAAACATTTTCCTTATTTCAGTTCCAAAATCGCTCCACGATTTCCGGAAGTTACCATCTTTGCATACCGTGCAAGATATCCGGTTGTGACCTTCGGCTCTCTCGGTGTCCATGCTGCCTTTCTCTTTGCAAGCTCCTCTTCACTTACCTTCAGCGTCATGGTGCATGCATCGATATCAATACTGATAATATCACCCTCTTCAACAAGAGCAATCGGTCCGCCCACTGCTGCCTCCGGTGATACATGTCCGATAGAGGCACCACGGCTTGCTCCCGAGAAACGTCCATCCGTAATCAGGGCTACGGAAGATCCAAGACCCATACCTGCAATCGCAGATGTCGGGTTTAGCATCTCTCTCATACCAGGGCCTCCCTTTGGTCCTTCATAGCGGATAACAACGACATCGCCTGCGACAATCTTTCCACCCTTGATTGCAGCAATTGCATCCTCCTCACAGTCGAAGACTCTTGCCGGGCCCTCATGCTGAAGCATCTCCGGAACAACAGCGGAACGTTTTACGACCGAACCGTCCGGTGCAAGATTACCCTTTAATACTGCCAGACCGCCTGTCTTGCTGTAAGGATTATCAAGCGGACGAATAACCTCCGGATTTTTATTGACTGCACCGGAAACTGCCTCGCCGATTGTCTTTCCGGTTACGGTCATGCAATCCTCATGTAGAAGTCCTGCTTCTTTTAATTCGTTCATAACTGCATACACACCGCCTGCTACATTCAAATCCTCCATATAAGTCGGACCTGCCGGTGCCAGATGGCAAAGGTTCGGTGTCTTTGCGCTGATTTCATTTGCCATTGCAATATCAAAATCAAAGCCGATTTCATGTGCAATTGCAGGAATATGAAGCATGGAGTTTGTGGAACATCCAAGTGCCATATCAACTGTAAGCGCATTTAAAATCGCGTCCTTTGTAATAATGTCTCTCGGACGGATATTCTTTCTGTACATATCCATAACTGCCATACCTGCATGCTTTGCAAGCTTCAGTCTCTCAGAATACACTGCCGGAATCGTTCCGTTTCCAGGAAGTCCCATACCGAGTGCCTCCGTCAGACAGTTCATAGAGTTTGCCGTATACATACCGGAACAGGAGCCGCATGTCGGACATGCATTGCACTCAAAATCATTGATATCCTCTTCACTCATCGTACCTGCCGCATAGCTGCCGACTGCTTCAAACATAGAAGAAAGACTGGTCTTGTGTCCCTTTACATGTCCTGCAAGCATCGGACCACCCGATACAAATACAGTCGGAACATTGACTCTGGCTGCTGCCATAAGAAGTCCCGGCACATTTTTATCACAGTTTGGAATCATGACAAGGGCATCAAACTGATGTGCAATTGCCATACATTCTGTGGAATCTGCAATCAGATCTCTTGTCACAAGTGAATACTTCATACCGATGTGTCCCATAGCGATACCGTCACAAACCGCAATAGCCGGGAACATAATCGGTGTACCGCCTGCTGCCGCAACCCCCATCTTGACTGCCTGGGCAATCTTGTCAAGGTTCATATGACCCGGTACAATCTCGTTGTAAGAGCATACGATACCGACAAGCGGCTTTGAAAGTTCCTCTTCTGTCATTCCAAGGGCATTGAACAAGCTTCTGTGTGGAGCCTGCTGCATGCCAACCTTTACGTTATCACTCTTCATTTTATCGTCTCCTTTTTAATTAAATTCCATATCATCAATAAAGTTTTTGTAATGTGCTACAATCTCCGGTTCAGAACCGGAAAGCTGCGCAAAATAATACCCATTATCCGTTACAAAGAAATACAAATAACCTGTGAATAATTTACTTCCGCTTTTCGCTTCAACGGTTTGAACTTTATATTCCAAAACCGATTCATTCTGAATTGTTACCTCGCCTTCACCTACAAGCATAGATGATGATTCACCATCGCCACTGACATAGCTGCAAAATGAATCCAAATCGGAATAATAAATATTACTATTACTTGGAAATCTCTGAACCGTAAAATACGTATCATTATAATTTAATTCCAATCCGTCTACATTGTTTACATTACTTGTAGTATCTGTCGTTGTTTCCCGGAAGGTTACATAGGTATCGATATTAACCGTGTAATTCTCTCCACTATTTGAAAATGAAACCATCTCAGAATCGATGTTTCCATTTTCTGCAGTTACGTTATCATCCCTTTCAGAAGCAGAACAACCTATGAACATAGCCATACACATTATGATAACTGCAAATATTTTTATCTGTCTCATATACCACCTATATTCTTTCGACTATCAAATCGCCCATCTCGGAACAGCTCACCAAAGTTGTTCCCTCTGAAATGATATCACAGGTGCGGTAACCGTCTACAAGTACCTGCTTGACTGCCGCCTCGATTGCATCTGCTTCTTTATCCAGGTCAAATGTGTAGCGAAGCATCATGGCTGCCGAGAGAATAGTTGCAATCGGATTTGCCTTATTCTGTCCTGCAATATCCGGTGCAGAACCACCGCTTGGCTCATACATACCAAACTTTGTCTCATTTAAGGATGCTGACGCAAGCATACCGATGGAGCCTGTAATCATGGACGCCTCATCGGAAAGGATATCGCCAAACATATTCTCTGTGAGAACGACATCAAACTGCGCCGGATCCTTGACAAGCTGCATCGCACAGTTATCCACAAGCATATGCTCGTAAGTGACTTCCGGATAATCCTTCGCAACCTCTTCCACGATTTTTCTCCAAAGTCTTGAGGAATCCAGTACATTTGCCTTATCGACACTTGTCACTTTCTTTCTTCGCTTCATTGCAATATCAAAGCCCTTGATAGCAATTCTTCGAATCTCATTTTCATTGTATGTAAGGGTATCAACGGCTGTCAGAACACCGTCCACTTCCTTCGTCTCTCTCTCTCCGAAATAAAGACCACCGGTCAGCTCACGCATAATCATCATGTCAAAACCACGGTCAGCTATCTCTTCCTTCAGAGGGCAGGCACCCTTTAACTGCTCATACAAAAGTGCAGGTCTTAAGTTTGCAAAAAGTCCAAGTTCTTTACGAATCTTTAAAAGTCCCGCCTCCGGTCGCTTATCCGGTGGCAGCTTATACCAAGGTGATGTGGATGTATTACCACCAATGGAACCAAGCAAAACTGCATCCGCTGCCTTCGCCCTTGCGATTGCTTCATCTGTAAGCGGAACACCATATGCATCAATGGAACATCCACCCATCAGAAGCTGGTCATACTGAAATGTATGTCCATACTTTTCTCCGACTGCATCTAATACCTTCATCGCCTGTGTGACGACTTCCGGTCCGATTCCGTCTCCTTTAATAACTGCTATATTACAATTCATGTTTAAGCCTCCTGCTTTTTCTATGCATTTTTGCTGTTGATAGAATTAATCAAACCACCGTTCTTTATGATTTCCTGCATAAACGGCGGAAATGCCTGCCCTTTAAACTCCGTTCCCTTTGTCTTGTTGTAGATCATACCGCTGTCAAAATCGACCTCGACCATATCCCCTGCCTCGATGCCCTTTGCTGCCTCCGGACACTCAATGATTGGAAGTCCGATATTAATTGCGTTCCGATAGAAAATTCTTGCAAATGTCTCTGCGATAACGCAGCTGATACCGGATGCCTTAATGGCAATCGGTGCATGCTCTCTGGAAGATCCACAACCAAAGTTTTTATTGGCAACCATGATGTCGCCCGGTTTTACTCGTTTTACAAAATCCTTGTCGATATCCTCCATACAGTTTTTCGCTAGCTCTGCCGGATCCGATGAATTCAAGTATCTTGCCGGAATGATGACATCCGTATCTACATTGTCACCATATTTATGTACTGTTCCATACGCTTTCATATTTTTTCCTCCAATCTTATGCTAATTCACACGGACAGCTAATCTTGCCTGTGATAGCTGAAGCAGCAGCAACTGCCGGGCTTGCAAGATAAACCTCCGAATCCACATGTCCCATACGTCCGACGAAGTTACGGTTCGTTGTAGATACGCACTTCTCTCCGGCTGCCATAACACCCATATGTCCGCCAAGACATGGTCCACATGTCGGTGTCGAAACAATGGCACCTGCCTTAATGAAAATCTCGGTCAATCCCTCGGAGAGCATCTGCAAATACACTTCCTGTGTACCCGGAATCACGATGACACGCACACCCTTTGCCGCATGTCTTCCTTTCATGATTTCTGCTGCAATCCGCATATCCGAAATACGTCCGTTTGTACAGGAGCCGATGACCACCTGATCAATCTTAATATCACCGACTTCATCAATGGTCTTTGTATTTTCCGGCAAGTGCGGAAATGCAACTGTCGGCTTCAAGGTTGACAAATCGATTGTATATTCTGCATCATAGACAGCATCTGCATCTGCCTCATATTTTGTATAGGACTTTGTAGAATGTTCCTTCATATATTCTTCTGTCAGCTCATCCACAGGGAAGATACCGTTTTTCGCACCGGCCTCAATCGCCATATTTGCAATCGTGAAACGGTCATCCATCGTCAGATTCTTAATACCATCACCGACAAATTCCATGGACTTATAAAGCGCACCGTCCACGCCGATCATACCGATAATATGAAGGATGACATCCTTACCACTGATCCACGGAGCCTTCTCCCCCACAATGTTAAACTTGATAGCAGAAGGAACCTTGAACCACGCCTTACCAGTCACCATACCGGCAGCCATATCCGTACTTCCGACACCGGTTGAAAATGCGCCCAGCGCACCATAGGTACATGTATGGGAATCTGCACCGATACAAGTCTCACCTGCAACAATCAGACCCTGTTCCGGAAGAAGCGCATGCTCAATTCCCATCTCTCCCACATCGAAGAAGTTTACAATCTCATTTTCGTTTGAAAACTCGCGCACACATTTACAATGTTCCGCACTCTTGATATCCTTGTTCGGTGTGAAGTGATCCATAACAAGCGCAATCTTGCTCTTGTCGAACACTTCCTTTTTATTGAATTTTTCCATTTCGTGAATAGCGACCGGAGTTGTGACATCGTTACCAAGTACCAAATCCAAACTCGCCTCAATCAACTGTCCGGCTTCCACACTTGCAAGTCCTGCATGACTGGCAAGAATTTTTTGTGTCATGGTCATTCCCATAATCGTTTCCTCCTTAATTTATGTAACACTTACTTGATTTTCCACAATCATACCATACGACATTTCATAAATAAAATATATAATAATAATGATTCATATAACTTGAAGTTATGACATCGATATGGTATTCTTTGTATAACAAATGTATAAAAAATGATATTGCAGATTCTAATTTAAAATAGCATTTATCCTTCTTGACAGCACAAAACAAAAGATCTCTGCATACACAGATTTTACAAAAACGCACAACAGAAAGGAACAATCCACATGTTTGAAAACCTGAATCACTACAAAGTATTTTATACAGTTGCAAACACCGGCAATATCAGCAAGGCAGCCGAGTTGCTCTACATCAGCCAGCCTGCTATCAGCAAATCCATATCCCGTCTCGAAGAGGGTCTGCATGTCAAGCTTTTTCTTCGGTCCTCAAAGGGTGTTTCCCTTACGGAAGAAGGTCAGATTCTATATAATCACATAGAAAAGGCATTTTCCAGCATTTCACAGGGAGAAGAAGAAGTAAAGCGTATCAACGACCTCGGAATCGGACAGTTAAAAATCGGGGTAAGCACTTCCCTTTGCAAGCATATTCTGCTCGAACACCTGCAAAGCTATATCACAAAAAATCCGCATATAAAGGTTATCATCGACTGTCACTCTACCATCAATACCATGAAACTTTTAACAGACGGCAAAATCGATATCGGACTAATCTGCAAAACTGACATTCCAAATGGTTTTCAATTTCAGGAGGTCGGAAAAATACATGATATCTTCGTTGTGAATACAACTTACCTGTCAAATCTGCATTTGCGTGAACAGGAAGATATTTCATCTGATACTATGAATCCATGGCTGTTTGCCGGCAATCTGACGGGACTGATGCAGGCAGATAATTCCGAGCTTAATAAAGGTGTTAAATTTGAAAATCTAAAAACAACGAATACTACCCTATCTAAAAATATTTTATCAGGCGCTGTATTGACAAATAATTCTATGGCTGACATAACCTCTGGCTTTGCAATTCGGGATATTTTAGAGAAATCCAACTTGATGTTATTGGAGAAAAATAATATTACAAGAACGCATATTGATAACTATTTAGAACAGGAAAACATTCATCCGCAGCAGATTTTAGAAATTAACAATATGGATCTTCTGATAGACTTTGCAGCCATCGGCATGGGAGTTGCAAGTGTGGTACGGGAATTTGCAACCGAGTATCTGGAAAGCGGGCAGATTATAGAACTGCCGCTTCTCCATCCGGT
>JBJEMZ010000143.1:0-16282 GCA_051879935.1 Wujia sp. | reverse complement strand
TAGCCGCATGTCGCTGTGCGACATGCCGGCTATGGTGCTTCGCACCATCGAAAGAAATAAAAACGCACTGATTTCTGCAAGCAGAATCAGTGCGTCTTTATTTCTTTCGGCGTTGCTCAGGTTATTACATCATTCCCATGCCGCCGCCCATGCCACCTGCTGGCATAGCCGGAGCGTCTTCCTTAATGTCTGCAACAACAGACTCGGTTGTAAGGAATGTAGATGCAACGGATGTTGCATTCTGAAGTGCTGTTCTTGTAACTTTCACCGGATCAATGATTCCGGCTTCAATCATATTTACATACTCTTCCTTGTATGCATCAAATCCAACACCAACCTCAGATTCATAAATCTTGTTGATGATGACAGCACCCTCAAGACCAGCATTTGCTGCAATATGTGCGAGCGGAGCTGCAAGTGCCTTTGATACAATCAGAGCACCTGTCTTCTCGTCACCTTCAAGTGAATCAACGAGTGCAGAAAGCTTCTTGGTTGCATGGATATATGCAGAACCACCACCTGCGATGATACCTTCTTCTACGGCTGCTCTTGTTGCGTTCAATGCATCCTCAAGACGAAGCTTAGCTTCTTTCATCTCTGTCTCTGTTGCTGCACCAACACGGATAACAGCAACACCACCAGCAAGCTTTGCAAGTCTCTCCTGAAGCTTCTCTTTGTCAAACTCCGAAGTTGTCTCTGCAAGCTGAGCCTTGATAACATTGACTCTTGCCTCGATATCAGCCTTTGCACCAAAGCCATCTACGATAACTGTATTTTCCTTTGCAACCTTAACACTCTTTGCACGACCAAGCTGATCTAACGTTGTCTCCTTCAGGTCATAACCAAGCTCTTCTGAAATTACAGTGCCGCCTGTTAAGATTGCGATATCCTGAAGCATCTCTTTTCTTCTGTCGCCATAGCCAGGTGCCTTTACACCAACAACAGAGAATGTACCGCGAAGCTTGTTTACAATCAAGGTTGTAAGCGCCTCGCCCTCGATATCCTCAGCGATAATCAAAAGCTTCTGTCCACCCTGTACAATCTGCTCAAGCAGTGGAAGGATGTCCTGAATATTGGAAATCTTCTTATCTGTAATCAAAATGTATGGGTTATCAAGCTCTGCAACCATCTTCTCCATATCGGTTGCCATATAAGCTGAAATATAACCTCTGTCAAACTGCATACCTTCTACAAGGTCTAGCTCTGTCTTCATAGTCTTGGACTCTTCGATTGTAATAACGCCGTCCTTGGAAACCTTCTCCATTGCATCTGCAACAAGCTCACCAACACCGTCATCGCCAGCAGAAATCGATGCAACTCTTGATATCTGCTCCTTGCCGTTAATGGACTGGCTCATCTCTGAAATTGCGTCCACTGCTGCGTCACAAGCCTTCTTCATACCCTTTCTCAATACGATTGGATTTGCACCTGCCGCAAGGTTCTTCATACCTTCATTAATCATTGCCTGTGCCAGAACGGTTGCTGTTGTAGTACCGTCACCAGCAACGTCATTTGTCTTTGTAGCAACTTCTTTTACAATCTGAGCACCCATATCTTCAAACGGATCCTCAAGAGAAATCTCCTTTGCGATTGTCACACCGTCATTTGTGATAAGCGGTGTACCGAAAGACTTTGCAAGTACTACATTTCTTCCTTTCGGTCCAAGTGTTACGCTGACCGTATCTGCCAACTGATTTACGCCTGCTTCGAGAGCCTTTCTGGCCTCTGCTCCATACTTAATTTCCTTTGCCATTGTATTACGCCTCCTGGTTTTATTTGCATCTTCTAATGATAGTGGCAATATTTTTTTCTTACCCATAGTTTTTCTCTCACATATTACTGTACAACTGCAAGTATATCAGACTGCTTTACGATGATATATTCCTCATCGCCAAGCTTTACCTCTGTTCCTGCGTACTTGGAATAGATAACCTTGTCTCCTGCCTTTACTTCCATCGGAACCTTTACGCCATCTACAACCGCGCCGGGACCAACCTCTACAACCTCCGCATACTGTGGCTTTTCCTGTGACTGTGTCGGAAGCACAATACCTGATTTTGTAGTTTCTTCTGCAACTGCCTGCTTCAATACAACTCTGTCTCCTAAAGGTGCTAATTTCATAATCTCATCAAACCTCCTGATTACTTTGATTTTTAGCACTCATCTTAGCTGAGTGCTAACATAGTTACTATTGTACTCATATTTGCGAAAAAATCAACCCCTAATTTTAAATTTTAACCAAATCATCACATTTGCACAGACAGTCTGTTTTTAACATATGCTAAAGAAGCAACAATTATGACTCTATAATCGTATGATTTGTTTTGATAATGCCACGCGGCAGAGAATCCTTCGCATTTTTCCACGGTTCATTTTTATAGCGGTAATCAAACTTGTCGATAAACCAGCCGATATCTTCATTCACGCGTTCCATACCGGCAAAATAAACGCGATTTAACGCTTCCCGAAACTCCGCATAGGCTTCCTTGGAAAGCTTCACGCTTCCCTCATCATACAAAACCCCGTAATGATAGGTACAAAAGCCTTTGCAGGCATTAAATTTTTCACGGAAGGCCGCATCCTTTTTCCATAGATGAAAGATTGTGTCAATATATCGTTTTGATGTTTCCTGCATACGGTTGCATATGAAGCAGCTATCCTCTAACCTTCGAATATACTCGCCAACCGACGATGCCGCCTGCTTTTTGAATAATCCCCCGGAAACAACCGGTTTATTCTCAGAAAGCGCCTTCAAATCACGAATCGTCTTGTCCGTATGCGTCTTTAACATCAAAGCAAGTCCGAGACGATTTTTCTCCCCGTACAGCATACGGATATGATGCATACAAAAGCCCTGTTCGTCCGTCATCGCCCGGTTGTCATCCTCCATGTAGCTTGGTCCCATCGTGTACTCGATTGCATTTTGCTCCAGCAGCCGGTTCATTGCACAAATCGGGCATTCGCAATCTGAATCAAACGCATCATTGACCGGAATCGTGTATAATTGTTCTGCCATATTATTCCCCTTTCAGCTTTTCGTATTGTTTTAAAAATTATAGAAAAAAGCACAACAAATACACATGGTAAATGTTGTGCTTTTCATCATTCTACTATGTACTCACCGGTATCTTCATCTCTCTGATAATGAAGCTTCAGATAATTGCGATAATTCCGAAGCTTTCCTTCATAAATCAGTTCCAGCTTATCACATGTTCGAAAATCCCTCGGACAGGTGAGTCCCGGTTTTTTATCAAACAACGGAACACCAGCTTTTTCCAATACGGATGACACGAACTGCGAACAGAAATAATTATATCTCCTCTCCACAGACCAGTGGCACATCACACCCAGAATACCAAGATAATTATAATGGTATACCGCTTTTTCCCTTTTAAATTTTTCCAAAATCATCTGTATCTTGTGAAACTGTTGTTTTGTAACCCGCAAACGTCCGATTCTGCAGGTTGTTTCCAAATCACGCCCGAACACTCCACTTGTAATATCTTCGCTGATAAAACCGCAATCGAACGGATTTTTGAGTCGTTTCCTCGCAAAACTGTACATCTCGTTTAATTCGATATCAAGCGCAAGTGAAGTATGCGCATACGGCTCCTTCGTCCACATTTTTATCACATTGGACGGCAGGGTCTGCGTTTTCGACAACACAATATAAACACTGTAAGCTTTTTCTTCCGGTTCATAAACACACAGCTGACTTTCTGTCATAACCTTATTTGCATCCATACCCCATTCATCTGTTATTACAGATTATGCTCCATTCCTAGTATTGTTCTTGATACTGTCTCTAATCAACTCTTTTAATTTTAACGCCTCATCCTTCACGTGCGTTGATGCACTCCTTGATGTAATGACAGTGCCAAGAAGTTTGAGCGCCTCCTCATTTCGTCCAAGTCTTCGTGCCAAATCCGCAAGTACATAGTTGAGCGTATTCTCATCCATACCTGCAATCGGATATGCCTCCGTTGAAATAGCCTTCAAAAAACCCTCATATGCATTTCTCAGACATTCCTTTTCATCCTGATAAAGTACCCGAATCTCCTCCGTTCTGGCCTGTTCTTTCTCCTTGGAAATCAATTGTCTTTTTCCGCGCAATACCCATGCATATTTAAGACACGTATAAGCACGCTCACTGCTTTTTGCCTTTTTTACAATTGATGTGGCAAGTGCAAGTTGATAACGGATAATCGCATCATCATATGTGTACAGCTCCTTGTCAGCCGAATTGTCCAATCCACTGAACTGTGAGCTGATTTGCTCACTAATATCTTTGATTTGTCTCGTGGCAAGTTTCCCCCAGTAACGGGCAATTGCAGAATAACCACATTTATCACACGTAATAACATCATATTTCAAAGGATCGATATTATTATAAATGGGTCTCAAATCCGTGTCTTTGCCTTCGAGTCTGGCCTTTCCTACTCGAACGCATTTTGTCTTAAAAATCAAATTACAAATCGGACATTCATACGTTTTGTCAAACAGAGCTTCCTTCTCCAACTCCTCCGGAGTCTTTTTCTCTGCATCCTCGTCGGCATTCTTCCCGTTTATGCCCTTCTTGTCATCCTCTAAAATTCTGGATTCATTAAAATTGTCAAGGCCCAATTTCCCTATTCCGGAAAAAATGCCCATAGCTCTCACCCTCCATGTTTTTATAAAAACTATTTCCCCGGCTTATAGGAGCTCTTCAATGAGACAATCCGGTTAAATACAAGATGATCCTCTGTTGTATCCTTCACATCCACACAAAAATATCCATGTCGCAAAAACTGGAACTTATCTCCTTTTTGCGCCTTGCCGAGTTCTGCCTCAAGTTTACAGTTTTTCAAAACAGTCAGAGAATTCGGATTATAATTTAAGGTTCCGTCCTCATTTAGTTTTCCTTTTTCCTCATCCACGATATTTTCATACAGACGCACTTCCGCATCCACGGCGCTCTCTGCTGATACCCAGTGAATCGTACCTTTCACTTTCCGTCCCTCAAAACCGGAACCGCTTCTTGTCTCAGGATCATAGGTGCAGTGAATCTCTGTCACGACACCATTCTCGTCCTTTTTAAAATCCACACACTTTACAAAATATGCTCCCTTCAGACGAACCTCATTTCCCGGAAACAGACGGAAATACTTCTTCGGCGGTTCCTCCATAAAGTCCTCGCGCTCAATATAAAGTTCCTTTGAAAATGCGACCTTACGTTTCACGGCAGTTTCATCTTCCTGATTGTTATCAATCTCAAAATACTCTACCTGATCATCCGGATAATTATCAATCACAAGCTTAATCGGGTCCAAAACCGCCATCATACGATCAGCTTTCAACCTTAAATCCTCGCGGATACAATATTCAAGCATGGCGTAATCAACCGAGCTTTGCGACTTCGATACACCAACCAGCTCCATAAACATTTTAATTGACTCTCTTGTAAATCCACGTCTTCGAAGCGCAGAAAGTGATACGAGACGCGGGTCATCCCATCCGTCTACAATACCATCCTCAACAAGCTTCTTAATATAACGCTTTCCGGTTACAACATTTGTAAGATAAAGCTTTGCAAACTCAATCTGCCTCGGTGGATTATCATACTCAAGCTCCCGCACAACCCAGTCATAAAGCGGTCTGTGGTCCTCAAATTCCAGCGTACATATGGAGTGTGTCACACCTTCCACTGCATCCTCAATCGGATGTGCAAAATCATACATCGGATAAATACACCACTTATCCCCGGTATTGTGATGTGTCATCCGCGCAATACGATAGATAACCGGATCCCGCATATTGATGTTCGGACTTGCCATATCAATCTTGGCACGCAGCACCTTACTTCCATCCGGAAACTCTCCGTTTTTCATACCTTCAAACAGTTCAAGATTCTCCTCTATGCTTCGGTCTCTGTATGGACTGTTTTTACCCGGCTCTGTTAAAGTTCCACGATATGCCCGAATTTCATCTGCTGTCAAATCACACACATACGCTTTTCCCTTTTTAATCAGTTTGACCGCCGCCTCATACATTGCATCAAAATAATCCGACGCAAAATAAATTGTATCACCATAATCGGCACCAAGCCATTTTAAATCGTCAATAATGGACTGAACAAACTCCGTCTTCTCCTTAGTCGGGTTTGTGTCATCAAAACGGAAATGAAATGTTCCACCATACTCCTTTGCCAATCCGTAATTCAAAAGAATGGACTTTGCATGTCCGATATGCAGATAACCGTTTGGTTCCGGCGGAAATCTGGTCACAACCTCTTTATATCTGCCCTCTGCTAAATCTTTGTCTATTTCCTGTTCAATAAAATTTTTTGAAACTGCTGCTTCACCTTCCATGGATTTACTCCTTTACATAATCTTTTGACATCATACCATTGAATGTCATATTCGTCAATTCCCGGCTGCATAACACAGCCGGGAACCCATCCTGTCTACTGTTCACTGTTATTATCGTCTACAAAGACACTATCCATCGTCATATCATAATTCGTCATAATGTGATTGTTGATTTCCATGGACCGCTTTTCATAATCCTCATGTGCTTTTTCCTTTTCTGACTTTTCCACATAACTCTCGCCACTAGCCATACTGTTTTGGAAATCCCGATTTACTTCTTCCACAAGTGCATCTACGTCCGGAGGAATGAGCGAATTTACCACCGTTTGTTCCTGTTCTGAAAAAAGCTCGGCTGTAGGGGATTCATCCGTCGAAATCTGCGTCTGTGCCTGTACATCCGGTATCGTTGGCACTATCTCCTGCGATTGTCCCCCTGATATCGTCGGCACTGCTTCCTGAATCTGTTCCTCTGATATCATTGGCTCTGCTTCCGATGGTTGTTCATTCTCTTCCTTCTTATGTTTGTCTTTCTTCTTCTTTCGTTTTCCATCCGTTTCATCCTGTACACTCATATCAAGCGTTGCAAGAAGCTCCGGATTGACACTGCGGTTTGCGTTTGCAAGCTGCTCAATCATATCCTCCGCATCCGAAAGCTCTCGATTTTGTTTCCCAATACGGTTTGCAAAAATAATCACACATAATATTAATATAATAATCAAAACACCGGCTGCAATCATAATCCCGATTACAATCGGATTACTTAAGAGGGAATCCGGTTCTTTCGGTTGCACCGGTTCACTCGGTGTTGCAACAGTCGGAGTCGCAGTAACCATCACTTCCTCCGTAACAATCATCGGCACATAACGTAGAAATGACTGTTCCTTTGCATCGTACTCGTAAAAACCCTCTTCTCCTTCTAAGTTGACTGCATAGAGTAAATAGATGTCTTTATCGGCGATTGCATCCGACTGGTAAGCAGTGACCTGTTTGCCGCCTATTTTGAGGGTTGTTTCCACAAATCCTTCCGGAATGGCAACACCCTCCGGCACTTCTGTCAGAATATAACGGTTATAATTGGATGAATACTCTTGGTATGGTGTAAACAAATCCTTCTCCGCATCCATCAAAAACCATTTTTGTTCTCCATCTTCATCTACGAGACAGACAGCGGTAATTTTCTTGTTCGGAGACTCAAATGCAAGAACCTCCCACTCTTTGTACTTCATGTTTGTAGATGTAAAGCCTTCCGGAACCTCAAGATTATCCTCACTTGTAACAAATGTGTATTCCACACCATCTATCGTAACAGAAGCATCGCCGATATCCTCTCCTGCCTGAACCTGGATGCTGTAAACCTTGACTGCACCATTTTCTGCCGTGACCGTTATTCGAACCGTATTTTTACCCGGCTGTATGGAATTTGCCCCCGATACACTTGTAGATGCCTTTGCATCTTCTGCAGCTGCACTTACCACAATGCTTGTGACATCCTTATCCACTTCTAAGGAATACGATGTCCTGTCTGCAGAAAACGCCGGAGACAGTGTTCCCGGTGATACCTGAAGACTTGCGAGGTTACAGTTTGCAGAACGACCATCCTCCTCCGTTGTCTCTGTGGCTTCCGTTGTATTTCCGCTCTCCGTAGTATTGCCACTCTCTGTTGTCGTACTCGGTGTTGATACATTCACAGTAACACCGGCATGGGAAATAGAAATCGCAGTTCCATTGATATCATAGACATCACTTCCGCTGGTCGTGATACTCGCACTGCCATTTGCAATTGCTGTAAATGAAATGGACACCGAACCTGCAGAGGTACCGCTGATGGTAACCGTGCCTCCGCCACCATTCACAATGGCACTGCCGCTTGCCGAATTATACTGCAGAACACCGGAATTATAAGATACATAAATGGTATATGCTGATATATCCGAACCACTTATCGATATTGTTGCAGTAACATTTTGTCCGACACTAATACTGCTTGCACTCAGTGCAATTACAACGTTAGCCGCTTTCGCATCGATGCTGCCCATCTGCAAACACAATAAAAATGCTACGATTATGGCAAATCCACGTTTTAATATCTGTCTCATGTTCTTCCTCCTATTTGGTATCGCCCCTAGTTAATCGTCTCAAGTCCTACGATATGACGCTGAATCTTGACAATATCGAGTGCCGTCACTTTTCCGTCTTTATTCACATCTGCAACCGCAAGCACGTTGCTGTCGAGACCATCAAGTCCTACTATGATTCGTTGCACCTTGACGATGTCAAGTGCCGTAATTTTTCCGTCTCCATTCAAATCGCCACGCTTCGAAGATGTACCCGGTGTAGCCGGTGTATCCGATGTACTGCCTCGGACAACCGTTATCTTATAAGTTCGTGTTGCACCACTCTGTGCAGTTACAACAAGATTTATCACATTCGTTCCCGGCTGCAGACTTACCGTACCGGTTCCACTAACCTTCGCATACTTATTCACTGTCGTTGCCGAAACCGTAATCTGCTCCACAGATGAAGATACAATCAGTGAATAATCGGTTGTATTATTAATTGCATATGAAGGAGTCAAACTGTACCCCTGAATTGAGAGCGTCTTCAGCCAGTTATTCGGATTGCCGGAATCTGCCGGCTTTGAAACAGCCTGTGCAGGAAGATTGGAATAAACCGGAATCTCAAATACCATTGACGAATTAAGTAAATTATTATTTTTATAAGCATTATAATTTGTCAGACACTCTGTCGCCGGAGACTGAATATTTCCCATATACTGATGGCTGAACAGACAACTTTTATTTGTGACATTAAACTTTTGTGTATAAAGTGTATTTTGTCCGACATTTATGTACGATGCGCCAAGGAACTGCGCACCTCCAATGATGGATTTTGCAACGGTATTCCATGGTCTTCCATAGGACCCGGATCCGGCAGCCCATTCAAGGCCCTTGACAGCTGCATTTCCGTTGGGTGTATTGTAGGCACCAATATTATAAAAATTATAGATGCCGGGATAAGTTGAATTTGTACCGGAACATGCCGTGCCAATCGTAGATCCCATCTCAAGCTTAATCCGGCTTGCAATATGATAAGGACTGACACCGGACTGTTTTGCTGCCTCCATGATAAGCTGAGCATAGGTTCTGCTCTCACCGGCCGGCTTTGTCTGATACATAAAAGTACCTTTCAGTATCGCCTCCACACCGGTTTCATTTTGCATACCCTCCTGATAAGAAAGGCTCTCAAATGCAAATACATAATTTTCATACAGATACGTTCTCGGATCCATATAATAAGCAACCAGTTCATCCGAAGCCGCAAACCATGTCGTTCCGTCATAGGAGCTCCATGTGTCTGTGGCAATGTTATACCCGACAGAAGTTGAGCGCCAATTATAATGTGGATACGAGTTTGTACCGTAAATCAGATTTTTAACCTGCCCCGGCTTTGAAACTTCATTTGCCATCAGAGTATTCCAGTCGACTCCTGTATGTACTGCTTTAAACTCCCATGTTGGATACTTTTCATGAATAGCCCGCAAATACGGCTTGTAACTATCCGGAAATCCCTGTGCTGTAAGCTTTGCCTCAAAATCCGCATCATTGCCAGGTGTGGATGGTGCCTGTTCTCCACCCGTCACAACATAAGAAGCCGCAACATATCCGGTATAGGTTGCTCCATTATATGTAAGGGTCACCTTATACCAGCTGGAATTCGATGTATCCTGAATCGTGAGCTTCTGCCCGCCATTCAAGAAAATCGTATTCCCGTTATTATCCTTAATCGGCGTTCCTCCCGGTGTCTCCCGAAAATATAGATTTGTTGTTCCGGCTTTAATCGAGCCCTCCGTTGCGGCAGATACCCGTGTTGCCGGAACTGCATAAAGCAGCATCATCACCATACAGATTACTTCTAAAATATATATCCATCGTCTTTTGTTCATTGCACCACACCTTTTCTAAAACAGTCTATCATCAATCAAGGAAATTCACGCACTAATACATAGTTATACAGATATAAGTATAGCACAATATATGGTGATGTACAGTATTTTTTTAGCAAATTTTGATATTTTTTCGCAATTACACCCGATTTTTCCAAGCAAAGAAAAAACAAAAAATAGCCTTAAAAACAAAAACTGTCTTTAAAGCTATCACAAAAAGCTGCTAACCGGAATCGAACCGGTGACCTCAACACTACCAATGTTGCGCACTACCGACTGTGCTATAGCAGCCTATTCACTTTTGCAAGGAACAAATGAGATAATACTGTATTTCCACTTTTCTGTCAAGTGAAAATATCCATTATTTCCTTGACAGCTTTCCACGGATTCTCTGTAAAGCGTTATCCACTGCCTTCTCGGTTTTCCCAAGCCTTGAAGCAATTGTCTCATAGGAGAGTCCCTGTAGATACAACTCGAGCACCTGCTTTTCAAGGCGGCTTAACTCTCGCTCGATTCGTTCATGCAGATACTTCTGCTGTTCTCTGTCGATGACAAGCTTCTCGGGATCCTCCTGCTTATCAGACACAAGGCGTTCTTCAAGCATGGCATTATCCGGGTCTTCCGCATTTACATACAGCGATACATATGTATTTAACGGTGCATGTTTTTTGCGGTTGGAATTTGTAATCGCATTTTTTATCTGCCGCCTTACACACAGTGTGGCAAACGTTGAAAAGACGGCACCCTTGTCCGTCTGGAAATCACGCACCGCCTTGTACAGCCCGATCATTCCCTCCTGTGTCAGATCCTCCGCCTCTGCACCAATCAGATATACGGTACGCACCTCTCGTTTTACAAGGTAACCGTATTTCTTCAACATATACTCCATCGCCTCATCATCGTTTTCACGAATCCGGGTAATTATTTCATTATCATCCAATTTACTGTACTGCGTATCCATCATTTTCATCTACTGCATTCTCTGACGAACAACCTCATATGCAAGCACCCCTGCCGCAACCGAAGCGTTCAGAGAATCGATATCCCCCTTCATCGGTATCGAGACAACATAGTCACACGACTCCTTCACAAGACGGCTCACGCCGCTTCCTTCATTGCCGATTACAAGTCCGATTGGACCGGTCAGATTCGTCCGGTACATCAGCTCCCCATCCATATCCGCACAGGCAAACCACATGCCCTTCTCTTTCAGTTCTGCAATCGTCTTGGCAATGTTTGTCACCTTTGCAACCGGTGTATAGTGAATCGCACCGGCAGACGCTTTCACAGCTGTTGCCGTGAGTCCTGCTGCGCGGCGTTTCGGGATGATAACACCATGCGCGCCACAGAGATTGGCAGTTCGGATGATTGCACCTAAGTTATGCGGATCCTCAATTTCATCTAAGATAAACAAAAATGGAGGTTCCCCCTTTTCCTCTGCCTTTGCAAGTATATCTTCAACCGTAGAATATGCAAATGCAGCGGTAATCGCCATCACACCTTGATGCTTTTTGTCCCGGGACATCTGGTCAAGCTTATCCCGACTCACAAAGTTCACGATCACATCCCGCTTTTTTGCATCCCGCAAAATTGTGCTGATGGTTCCGTCACGCAGTCCATCCTGGATATAGAGCTTATCCACTGTCCTGCCCGCACGAAATGCCTCAAGCACGGCATTTCTTCCTTCAATCAGATGCGAATCCCCTTCCTGTTCCTGATATTTCTGCTTTCCATTCTCGTTCATATTTTTATATCCCTATCTTATTTCTTTCTGTGCAAAATACCGTGCAATCATCTTGTCCACAAAGTACTGCAGCCGCTCCATATCTCCCGTCAGATACAGATAGCCGTACAGAGCTTCGAGGCCGGTTGCTTTCCGGTACTGTCCCATCGTAGCATTTTTCGCCTTGGAATGCGTATTTGTGTTTCTGCCTCGCTTATACACATCCATCTCATCTTCCTTCAGTTCATCCAGTATCACATCCACAAACTCCGCCTGATTGACTGCCTTTACAATCTTACTAACCTCCGCGTGATACTTATATGTCTGCATATTGGAATGTAAGACAAAATATTTCTTTACAAGCAGATCGAGTATACTGTCACCCATATAGGCAAGTGCCAGCGGCGAATACTGATAAACATCCGTTTTCTCGTTTTTTATGCTCTCTTCCATCGTACTCCTTCTCTCGTATCCTCCAGGATGATACCCTTTTCCGTGAGCAGATTCCGGATTTCGTCCGCCCTTGCAAAATTCTTTTCCTTTCTGGCTGCCTGACGCTCTGCAATCAGCTGTTCAATCTCATCATCAAGCAGAACTTCTTCCTCCTTGATGTTGATGCCGAGTATATCAAGAAGCTGCTTTAAGGTATCGTACACCTTCTGTGCAAATTCTTTGCTGCTTGCGCCAACCTTCACATTTGTATTTGCAAATTTTACAAGCTCAAACACAACGGAAATGGCATCTGCGGTATTTAAATCATCCTCCATGGCATCCTCATACCGCTTCACATAGTTTGCAATTTCCTCTGCCATTGCTGTTTCCTCTGCAAGCATGGACGCATCAATACTCTTCTCAATTGCTTCTTCCACACGGGATGCAGCCGTCCGGATACGGTCAAGACCGTTTTTCGAGCTTTCCACAAGCTCCGCTGAGAAATTCAGCGGACTTCTGTAATGTGCAGACAACATAAAGAACCGGATAACCTGCAAATCGTACTTTTCTCCGATTTCACGCACGGTAAAGAAGTTTCCGAGTGACTTTGACATCTTCTCGTTGTTGATACGAAGGAATCCGTTGTGCATCCAGTAACGGGAAAACTCCTTGTCATTTGCAGCCTCACTCTGTGCAATCTCGTTTTCGTGATGCGGGAAAATTAAGTCCTCGCCGCCTGCATGAATATCAATCACGTCGCCGATATATTTTTTGGACATAACCGAACATTCAAGATGCCAGCCCGGTCTTCCGTCTCCCCACGGTGACGGCCATGACGGCTCTCCTTCTTTTTTCGGTTTCCAAAGCACAAAATCAAGCGGGTCTTCCTTCTCATCCTCGCCGGATACAAGAAGCTCACGATTTCCCGCACGCAGATCATCCAAGTTTTTCTTTGACAGCTTTCCGTAATCCGAGAACCGTCTTGTACGGAAATATACCGTACCGTTTACCTCGTAGGCATAGCCCTTTTCAATCAGTGTTTCCACCATGGCAATCATATCCGGAATCTCCTCCGTTGCCTTCGGATGTGTCGTCGCTTCCTTTACATTCAGGGATGCCATATCCTTCTTGCACTCCTCGATATAACGCTCCGAGATGACCGATGCATCGACACCTTCCTCATTAGCACGGCGGATAATCTTATCATCCACATCCGTAAAGTTCGATACATAATTCACCTTGTATCCTTTATACTCAAAATAGCGGCGCAATGTGTCAAACACAATCATCGGTCTCGCATTTCCGATATGAATATAATCGTATACAGTCGGACCACATACATAGATACCGACCTTCCCTTCGTTAATCGGCTGAAACTCATCCTTCTGTCTTGTCAGTGTATTAAATATCTTCATAATTGCCTCCTATTTTCATTTCATACCTTTTCAATATGTCATGCAAGCCGGATTTTGTCAATCATTTTAATGTGCAAACTGTGAATTATACAGATTGGTATAAAATCCGTTCATCGCCATAAGCTGCTCATGATTTCCCTTCTCGATGATATTCCCATCCTTCATGACAAGTATGATGTCTGCCTCACGAATCGTTGACAGACGATGTGCCACAATAAAGCTCGTTCGCCCCTGCATCATCCGATTAAATGCTTTCTGGATTCGTATCTCGGTCCGGGTATCAATCGACGAGGTTGCCTCATCCAAGATGAGCATCGGTGGAAGCAACAGCATCACACGTGTGATACACAAAAGCTGTTTTTGTCCCTGGGACAGGTTACCTCCATCCTCCGTAATTACTGTATCATAGCCATTTGGCAGACGTCTGATAAAGCTATGGGCATGTGCAAGCTTTGCCGCCTCCTCGATTTCCGCATCTGTCGCATCCGGCTTTCCATATGCGATGTTCTCCCGGATGGTTCCGGACTTTAACCATGTCTCCTGCAATACCATACCATAGCTTTGCCGCAAACTGTCACGGGTAAGCGTTCGAATATCAGTTCCGTCCACGGAGATAGCGCCCTTATCTACATCATAAAATCGCATAAGCAGATTGATGAGCGTACTCTTGCCACATCCGGTCGGCCCCACGATTGCCACGCGCATACCCGGTTTCACGGACAGACTCAGATCCGTGATGAGTGGCTTTTCCTTTACATACGAGAAATCCACATGGTCGATTTCGATTGCACCCGCTGCCTCCTGCAGCACCTTTGCATCTGCAGGCTCTGCCACCTGCGTCGGCTCGTCTAAAAGCTCAAACACACGCCCTGCGCACGCCATGGCATTCTGCAGTTCGGTTATGACATTGGAAATCTCATTGAACGGTTTTGTGTACTGATTTGCATAGCTAAGGAAACAGGTGAGCTGTCCAACCGTAAATCCGGTTTTAATTACACTCAGTGCACCAATGATTCCGACTGCCGCATAGACAAGATTGTTTACAAATCTAGTACACGGATTGACGAGTGAAGAATAAAATGTGGCGGACATACTATCTGTCTCCAAACGCTCATTAATCTCTGAAAACCGCTCAAGCGCATCGTCCTCATAGCCAAATGCCTGCACAATCTTTTGTTCTCCCACCATCTCGTCCACAAGTGCCGTCATCTCCCCGCGGGTCTCAGACTGCTTATGGAACAGATGATACGTTCTCTTCGCGATAAAGGACGCAACAAACAGAGATAACGGTGTCAGCACAACGACGATCAATGCAATCGGTACATTGACAACCATCATAAACGCAAGCGTTCCGACGATTGTCACAATTCCGGTAAAAAGCTGTGTAAAGCCCATCAGAAGTCCATCCGCAAACTGATCGATATCCGATACGATACGGCTTACAATATCCCCGTGCTTGTGTGAATCGATATAGGAAAGCGGCAGCTCCTCCATATGATTGAATACCTCAATTCGAATATCCCTTACGACTGAGTAAGTGATATGATTGTTTATTACATTCATAAACCACTGCGACAATACCGTGATGACCGTAATCATCAAAAATGTAAAGAAGATACTCTTGATTCCTTCAAAATCAACATTTCCCTTCCCTACAATCAGGTCAATCGCATCTCCGACCAGAATCGGAGCATACAAGGTGGACGCAACAGTAATAAGCGCACATACAAACGATAAAATCACAAGAAACAGATAGCGTTTAATGTGGCTTAATACCCGTTTTAATACCTGTTTATCAAATCCCTGCAGTTTTTTCATTTTAGGCATTTGCTTTCACCTCCCGATTCTGAGATGTGTAGATTTCCTGATAGACCTCGCAGTTTTTAAGCAGCTCCTCATGTGTGCCAATACCGGCAACCTTTCCGTCATCGAGCACGATGATTTTATCTGCATAAAGGATCGACGATGCCCGCTGCGTTACCAGAAATACCGTCGTGTTGTCCGTCTCTTCCTTGATAGCCTTTCGAAGTGCCGCATCTGTCGCATAATCGAGTGCAGAAGAGCTGTCATCTAAAATCAGAATCTCCGGCTTCTTTACAAGTGCCCGAGCAATTGTAAGTCGCTGTTTTTGTCCGCCGGACAGATTCTTTCCGCCCTGATTTAACGTAAAGGAAACACCGCCTTCCTTTTCATGCACAAAGTCTTTTGCTTGTGCAATGGCCAGTGCATCCTCGATTTCCTGCTCGGATGCATCTTCCTTGCCAAACCGCATATTATCGGCAATCGTTCCCGAGAATAAAACAGCCTTTTGCGGTACAACGCCGATTTTTTCGATAAGCTGTTCCTTCGGGTATTCCCGCACGTCCACGCCATCGATTAAAATCCTACCCTCCGTACAGTCATAAAATCTTGGAATCAGATT
>JBJEMZ010000142.1:0-9729 GCA_051879935.1 Wujia sp. | reverse complement strand
AACCGCATACGCTGCAGAACAGCATGTAAAGTGATACTGCGCGCGGTTGTAGGCTACCGCTGTGTCCTTCTGCTGTGAGTGACAGAACGCATGTCCCATCTCCGTTGCAATCGCCGTAAAGAACTCATCCGCCGGCGCCTTGCCGCTCCGGACGACATAAATAGTCTTATCCTTCGGCACGTACATGGCACGTACGCCCGCCACATTTTTGATTTCGTCCACAACAACAACCGGCACATCCAGATTTGTAAGCAGGGCTTCAAGCGCCTGCTCACTTGTTGCATGTTCCGGAACATAACTGTAATCTGTATCTGCAACATCATACATATACTTGTAATGATAGCCTGCCGGTTCTTTTCCGTTTGCTGCCAGAATAACCTGTCCCTGTTCGTCCTTGTCCGGCTCCCAGATTGTAAAAGCAGCAGCCTCCGGATTAATTGATACCCCCTGCTCCTGCCAGGCATCCTGCGATTTAATCATCATAAGAGGCTTACTCTGACTCTGATACATCAAAAGCAGCTGGTTATTGATGCTGTAATCCGGACATTTTGATATCGTCTGCAGATAGAACTTCAGATTTGAACCATCCTGTAACACCCATTTGGCCATTGAATTGACCCACTTATTATCAATGTTCATGCTTCCCCGCCTCCTTTAGTTCTTTCATTTCTTTTCCATTTATAAACCCTTTTTCCATCTGCCTTCCCGGCTCCCGCATCATGTCTGCAATCAGTAGCTTCTCCTTGTTTGTAAGACTTGTCACATGCTCTTCTACATTGCCGTTTGCATCAACCTTATACCCGGATAAATACATCTGGTTGATAAAATCCTCGGACAGCCTTCCGTTTGTAAGCATCTCCGTATCAACCATGTACTGTACCTGGTCAAGCTCCGTCATCTCTTCTGCAGTCTTTCCACGGTATAGCCGCTCTCCGTTTTCATTATAGCGTTCAGCCGGTTTTTCCCAGCCGATATCCGCGACCATTCTCTCCATACCTTCCGGCAGATCCTGCATCATGTTTTCCCTCAGATTTCTTGCAGTTTGGAAGATATCTCTTGTGCTTTCCATTTCCATCCCATAATCCTGGATCTGCTCAAGCACGCTTTTTCTGTCAGTATTTTTGTAAGAGCTTCCGGATAGAGACCCTTCCGGAAGCTCGATTCCGGGGTTTAGTTCTGCTTCCCGCTCTTTTATATTCGGACTCATCATATCCTGCACAAGCTTCTGCGCTTCTGAAAGTGTCATGGCACCTGCCTTTTCTTCGTCGCTCAGTTCCATTCCGATCTCTCCATGTACAGCTCCAAGTCCGACTTGCTCGGCAATCCGGTTGATTCGTGCACTGTCGCTTTTCTTCACAATCAGGTCATACATGCCCTCCTGATTTAATGCCACGCAGTACTGTATGCCGTATTTTTTTGCAAGACTGGCAAATTCCGGCATCTTACCCTCCGGCACGCTGTAGTAATCAAGCGGCTCCCTGGACTGCAGAAGCGATTTCATACGGATGTTTCCGGGGGAATTAGCCGGCTGGTTTTTCAGTGCTGCAAGCATGGCTACGATATTTTTAGCTCCATCCCCGGCAAGCCGCAGCGTATAAGAGATACCCTGCATTGCAAACTGCACGATCATTTCCGCTTCACGTGTTCCTTCCATAGTCCTATTCCTCCTGTTTTATCTGTTCTTTTGTCTTGTAAAACGGACATTTCTTATCCCGGCAGCACATCACCTTTAATGCACTGCATTTAATTTTCTGATAAGCAAAACAGTCCTCTTTAACTTCTATCACTTCGTTCATCGACCTTCTCCTTTCTGTTTCGTTCCTGTTCATCTTTCTGTTTCATGACCGTAGCTGCCTTTTCTGACAGCCTGCCGCTCCGCTCCCGGATATCCCTGCACATCCAGGCTTCATACCCTTTTGCTTTCATCTGCTTATTCAGCCGGTCAAGCTCTTCTTCAAGGGAAACCTTTTCTTCTCCGGATGCACTTTTCAGCCGGTTTACAATATATCCTTTTTCCTTTCGGTAAGCATTCAGCTCCTGCTTTATTTCATACTCTGCATCCTTTAAATCCTGTGCGGTTTCAATGCGGTTTTTGCATAAGAAATTTGTCTCCCTCGTGATCTGGTGCATGCTTGTCAGCTCTTCCCGGTACAGATAATGGATGCGTCCGGCACTGATATTCCGCTTCGGAAGCGTTCCGAGCATGTAGCAGTAACGGATATAGAGCGCCTGATAGCCGGTTAATTTGTAATTCGGACGTGGCACATAGCCATTTGCCCGGTATCCATGCGCTGACATTTTCATCCTTACCCTTCCGTTTGCCACGTTATCTGCAATTCTTTCCTCGATGCCGAACAGGGAATATGCTTCCCCAAGCCTCCGGTCAATCCGGACGTACCGCTCCTTTCCGGGTGGCTTTAAGGTAAAATATTTTGTGTCTGCCTTTATCACATACCCTCTTTCTTTCATCCCGGCAAAAAACTCCTGCATGTTCCGGCTTTCCAGTACTGTTTCATCAATGTCCTGCTTAATCGCGCTCGTCCAGGTCGGTCTGCCTTCCTGCTCTGCTTTCCACTGTGCATAATGCATGCCCTTTGTTTTCGGATTATCCACGATGCTTTTTCCGTACAGTGCGCAAAGCCGGTCGGATTCTTTCGCCATGTCCTGCCATCTTACATCCAGCTTCCTTCCGGTTCTCCATGAAACGGAATTTATAACAAAATGATTATGAATATGTTCCTGGTCAAGATGCGTACAGACAAGCACCTCGTAATCATTTCCCCAGAGATTTTCCGCAAGTAAAAGCCCGATTCTGTGCGCTTCCTCCGGTGTTACTTCTCCCGGTTTGAAGCTCTGATATCCATGCCATAGGAGGATTCCATCCTCTTTGTGATAATGTGTCTTTGTGAGCATCATCTGATCCCTGGCATGTTCAACAGAGCAGTTGAGTGCAGATACAAACCGGCGCTCTTCCGTCTTATCTCCATTTGACGCATAGGAAAGCACGTTTTCCATTTCCTGTATGTTTTCATCCTGCATGGCGTAGTCAAGGACATCCTGAAACTGCTGTCGTTCCGAATAGCTGTAAGTTTCGTCCGTTTCAACTTTGATGTTATATACGGTCTTCACTTCATCCGCTGCATAATCAAGCACCTGTTTGATATCCGATCCTTCATGTATCGTCCATATCTTTGTGACTGCCATTAAACTCTCCCTTTCAGCAGTTCCTCAAGTTCAAACATAATATTCATGACCCGCTCGTCCGCCTCGTCCGTCTTAAAACGCATAAACTGCAGGTCATGTACAACCTCCTCAATCTCGCGCCGTTTAAACGGCTCTAAGACCTGCTTTTTTATCTCAAAGCACAGATCATCCAGCTTCTTTGCCTCCTCCTGAAAAGCCTGTGCATCGACAAGCCCGGTTGCATTTGCCATGTGCGCCATCTGGTTGATGTTGACACCGATCTTATGCAGCTCTATTGTGAGTGCATCAAATGTCTCCTTTGGAAGTGATATCGGTGTCGTGTTCATAATCAGATCCCGGATAAGATGTGCCTCCTTCCGGTACCCGCATTTTTCCATCAGTGCCTTAAGAGCCTGGTCCTCATATTCTGTTATCTCGATATGCTTCTGTTTCATCCTCTGTTTCGTCCGGTTCATATTGCCACCTCCCTGTTTTCTTTTTTTATACTGGCAGATACAGCCCCTTTCTTCAGGAAATCATTGCAGTCCTTATAGCCCTCCGGCGGGGGCTGGTCATAAACCTTGTATCCATCCTTTTCAAGCACAAGCTTTAGAGCCTGTGCCGCAAGCCGTCCCGGTCCGTCATTGTCCAGATGCAGGCAGACCGTCTTTGTATAAGGCACCTCATTAAAGTGCTGCATCAGTGCTACCGGTATCTTTGACTCTGCGATGTTATCCTTTTTCGGCTGATATATGCCGCAAAGTGCGAGCATGTTATGCTGCCTGTAATCAATCCCCATCTGCTTCATCAGTGTGGCATAGCTTAACATGTCAATGGGGGCTTCAAACAGATGCACCACGCTGTTTCTTATGTCCCAGTCCTCCGCACGTGCCTGGAACGGATAACGTCTGTCACTTCCGGCACTGGTGTTCTTAAATTCACCCTTCGTACCCCGGAGTGCTACCAGCTTAATGTTACCTCTTCCATCATGCCCGACAAATGCAATATTTTCATGTTTTGCCGTCATATAGATCTCGCCCCGGTCGACAAAGTCCCGGACAATTCCCTTATCTATCCCGCGCTTTTCACACAGATAACGGTATATCCCGGCTTTATCCGGAGATCTGTCCGGAATGTAAAGTCCTTTATCTTCCTGCTTTTTAACCTCCGGGGCAGGCGCTGGAGCTTTCAGTGCCACGTTTCCAAGCAGATGCTCCACCGCATCCACAAGACCCATGCCTTCCACTTTCATCAGATAATCAAGTGCACTTCTTCCGCCGACACCTTCCGACCACCAGTTCCACAGCCATTTCCCGTTATGGTAATTGATCTTCAGGCTGTCATGGCTCTTTAAGTGGTAATAACCTTCCTTATCCTTTACCAGGTCATAAGGATCAAAGGTCTGCTTATAGGTAAGCAGATCCATCTCCCGCGCACGTGCAAGGTCTTCCTCTTTCACATAGCTCATACAACCGCCTCCTTACATTGCAGGAAGAAATGCAATACGCATGTACTCAAGGTCGCTCATCCGCGCGAGCTTATCCACTGCAGATTCTGCAATCCCCCGGATATCCTCCTCCATGTCTGCCGTTTCCTTCACAATCCGCTTGATTAAGGCAAGCCGGTTCTCTGCCGGCATATACGCTGCAATCAGCTCTATTTCCTCACAGTTAAATATGATCATCTTGCCACCTCCCAGTCTTTATACTGCTCCACGAGTTTTGCGTCATACTCCGGCGGTTTTCTTATCGCCGGATTATCCATGTAATTGAGTTTCAGCCGCATCTCCTCCGCCCAGTCATATATCATATCCTCGTAACGTTCCTGTCTTCTCGTTCCGGTCTTTCCAACTGCATTCTCATTCCGGCACTTGTCCACCACGTCAAGTATCTGCACATGGCGTTTTAGGTACGTACACACATCCGGGGATACATCCAGATAGTCAAGGAAATTGCGCCTGCCGTCTCCAAGCACTATCACGTCGTTCATTTTATGTGCCATGCCGCGATAGGTATACGCAACCGCAGCCTTTACATGCATCTTCTCACCGGCAAGCCGGCATGCATGATCCATCTGCCGGAACATCCTTTCTGCCTCCAGGATGTTCATATACTGCCCCGGCATTACCTTATCCGGCATGCTGCTTGAAAGAACCGTAACCATCGGCCAGCTCGTATCCGTCATTTTCTCCCGGTCCGGCTCCGGAACCTTTGCTTCCACACGGTTTACCGGGACGACAGAAAGGCTGATTCCATCCATGCTTATATCCAGTTTCTGTTTTACGTCGTATTCTGTAACATCTGCCGTGTAGGCTGCCATCACGGTTACCTTCTGTGTTTGCTCCGGCGCCGCATCAACCGTGTCAACAACACGGACCTGCACATCGGACAGCTCCGGCATAGCTTCCATCTGCTCTGCCACATCTGCTTCGATGTCCGCCTGTTTTCTGCCACGTATGGTCCTGCCCGGCTCCATGATTTCCTGCTCGATGGCGCTTATGACCGCCTTTGATTCGTCCCGGATTGTCTGCATGCTCTGTTTTAACAGCTCTGCATCCTGATTCCCCGCCCACGCTGCAACATATCCAAAGCTGTAATCACTTGTATCAAGTCCAAAGTGCGAACAGACCACGTATGCAATGCTTTCTGCCTCCACTTCCTTCTGCTGTCTGCTTTTTTCCCTGTCGCCCCCATGTATACGCCCGTGGGCTGTCTCGTGGATTGCCGTTTTCAGCGTCTGTGCCTCGCTCATGCCCTCTTTTATGACAATGACTTCAGAGGTATAGTCGCACCAGCCTTTTGCCTCTGATTCGACCGCACGGATATCAATGTGGTATGGTGCAACTGCCTTTATAGCGGCAAATAACGTTTCATACTTTTCCACTTTTCCGGAAAGTTCCGACACCAGCTCCGGAAGCTCCTTTCCATCCGTCTGGCTTACGTCAAATACCGGTACCGGACGGAACGTGAGAATCTCACGCTTTTCTATAATGGCATTCCCATATTCGTCCGCTTTGTCTGTTTCCACTTCGACCATGCGCTTATTCGGCGCCAGGATCATGATTGCTTTCTCGCCTTTCTTTACGTGCCGTTCAAAGTTTCTGATCCACGAAGAAAAGCCTGCCACTCTGGTTGCCTCCGGCATCTGCGATGCAATCAGGATCTGGTTATTCAACGAATAATCATGAAACCGGCTCATGACATTTAAGTACTGCACGTACCGGTCCGATGTGAAAAACTCCTGTACGCCATGTTCCAGCTTTTCAAGCACTTCCTTCATCCTGTCGCTTTGTGACATCTTTCTCATCTCCTTTCCAAAAAGCACAAAAGCCACCCTTCCGGATGGCTTTCGTGTTATATAGTTATTTGATTTTCCGACGTGCCCGGATGAGTAAGACAATGCCTGCAAGTGCTGCCATGCTGATTATGATAAAGATAACCGGCTTTGTACTGTCGCCGGTTTTCGGCACATCCGGTAAAAACGTAATTGTCTGGCCCTTGTCATTGATGTCCGTATGAAGCGCAATCAGTTCTTTATCCCGATAGACAAATTCAAAAAATACAATACTCTTTCCAGCAAGCTTTTCTGCATCAATCTGGTATGTGACATCCACACTTCCTGTTTCGGATGAAGGAGTAAATTCCAGACTTACCTCGACCGGCTTTCCGTCTGCAAGCAGCTTATCTCCGTCAGAATATACCGAATATCCAGATACCGTATATGTTTTTCCCGGAATAAGGTCCTCATAGTACACCGTATCAATGATTGTCACGGTACCTTCTGCCTTTAATTCCTTGTTTCCTTTGGTATCCTTTGCGGTCGTGTGAATCTTCGGAATTTTCAATTTATTATCAATCTCAAGCTCATACCGAATGGTCTCTTTTCTTGTACCGTCCTCATTGTCTAATACTGTTTTTTCTCCATCTGCAGTAAGTGTTACAAACTGCGGATCCATATCGACATATCCTTCCGGCGTATCTTCTTCGATGCGGTACGTACCAAGAGGCAGTTCCTTCGATGCAGCGTAACCATCTTTATCCGTTACGAGCGTATCTGCAAGGGCATCCTTCTCAATGAGCAGCGTACCACTTCCATCTGCAGTATAAATATCCTCATCTGCATAAATCTTAAATGTAACACCTGACAGGTGCACCTTCTCGGTTTCAAATTCGCCGGTTGTCACATTAAATTTCCGGCTCTCTCCGTTTTTCGTAATACCGATGACTCCCTTGTATGCCGTATTCTCGATTTCTACCTCAAATACGCCCATATCTGTCACGGTTCCATCTTCTTTCTTGTAAACCTTATATACGGCATCATCCGCAATCGTGATATCATACGTTTTATCCGGGTCGGATGTGTAATATCCTTCCGGATTTGCAATCTCATCGATGCGGTATCTGCCAGGCATAAGCGGTGCCGGTGTCATGAGTACTCCGTCTGCATCCGTCTTAAGTTCTGTTACTTTCGTTCCGGCACTGTCCGTGAAGCTCTGATACCCTTTTTTGTCATAAGACCAGATTTTAAAGGTTGCCGCATTGTTTAATATGTTCTTCCCGGTTGCATCATCCTTCTTGACAATCTTCAGATAAGCTTTAAAACTTTTATCGACGAAATATCCCATCGATACCGGTTCGGATGTATTTTCCGATATCGTAACAACAAAGGCATCAATGGCATGGAAGTTTTTCGGTACAGTCGTCTCTCTTACGATGTATCTGCCATAATTCAGCGGTATGGATTTTGCATATCCGTTTTCGTCCGTGAACATCTCTGTCTTTCCGTCAGATGTCAGAATGACTGCCTTGTCATCGTCCCAGATATAGTATTTTCCGGTTTCCGGATCCTTTACAAGGACTTCTCCGGATGCCGCTGTATAACCGGCAGGAGCTTCGACCAGATCATTGATGCGACATGCTGAAAATCCGGCATCTGCAAGCGGATAATTTTCACTCTCGCCCTCACCGAGCTTCACAAGCTCAAACGGCTGCTGCATCGGACTGTTCGGAATGGTACGTTCATTCTCCACATCGACATGTGGGATACCTTCCGGATTATCATTTATGACAAATGTATGTATCGTGTTGTCGATGATATATCCTTCTGGTGCTTCGATCTCCTGTACGGTTATGGTGCCGATTGGAATTGATGGCAATCCCGTATCTTGACGATAGTACAATTCATCACTTTCTAACAAAACACAATCAGGATTTTGCAAATCAGCAAAACCGTCTTCATCCGTTTTTATATACCATGTCCGGACCGGCTGCTTTCCGGCTGTTGCCGGGTCAACGGTCATCTGAACATCATAGTATTTGATTGCGAATACGGCTCCTTCCAGATATACTGTTTCTTCCGAATTTTTCTTTCGTACAAGTACAGATGCCGGATCCGCTCCCGCTTCTTCCGGAACATCAAACACAACCGGCGTATCGCTTGCGATGTTTGCCATGTAGATATTCGTGTTGACCCGGTATCCCGGAGATGCTTTTGTTTCCTTCACATAATATGTTCCATACTCAAGATTTCCGGCACTGCCGTTTCCTGCAGCATCTGTTGTAATCGTTGCAACGGCATTCTCGTTTGCCTCGGTTGCTGCCTGTGCATCCGCACGCGTCCGGAAGATGCCGAATACGGCTCCTTTTAAGGAATAACAGTTGTTTCCATCTGTAATCTCCGGATTTGCGGAGTACTTATGAATCTGGATGCTTCCATTTGCCTGGGCGGTTGCTGATACCGATACCGATTTGGATAGCGATTGGTTCGGAGAGATAAAGCAAGCATCCTGATAGCTTACATTTTTAAAGATACGTGCTGCATAAGCACTCTTTCCGTTATTATCGCCATCTCCAAAAAACTGTGTATGTGCCGCACCGACGCCGGTTGTAGCTGTAAATGCAAGCTTCTTTGTCTGCAAATCCCCATACTTTGCCGTAATGGTCACTGTCTGCTCAAATACATCCTGCGAGATTGTTTTCCCTCGAAATGTATCATTGACGGTCTGCGTCCTGGATGTAAGTGCTCCGTATTCTGCCATAAAGTTTACTGCATTACCGGTAGCCTCCTTAATCTGCAGATAATCATAATAACCTGTGTTCCCATTTACAGATAATGTAGTTCCGTTGTGGCTCACCGTAATCTTTCCGGAGGATGCATTCGTAAGCAGTTTATTGCACATGCCACTGGATGTGTAATTAACCCGGAACTTTACATTACCGGATGCATCCTTATAGTTATTTGATAATGCAGTCCCGGATGTATAGGTTTCCCATGTGGACGCCGCCACATTATATATCTGTGTCGTAATCGACTGCGACGGTCGGTAAGCAGCGGTTGTATCAACCAGTGCCGCCACGGTTGCAAGTGAGTTGTTTGTGCGGAGTGCACCGCAATAAGTAGCTATTTCTTTCATGCTGTTATAGGCATTTGTCACATTCGCACCACTTGTTTTACCGGATATTCCGGTCACGTTAATGCCTGAAACGGTACTGTGAACAGCTACCTGCGTCAATGCCCGTGCCTCATCAACAGTCATCGGATATACCT
>JBJEMZ010000141.1:8372-9779 GCA_051879935.1 Wujia sp. | reverse complement strand
TCCGGTTGTCGTCCAAATCACATACCACATAGCGTTCTCCTTTACCACCCAAATTTTGGGCGAGCTTCGCCATTCAAGGTTATTTACCTTGATTTTTATGCCATACTATCACATCCTACGTCAGGTAACGCGCACGCGGCGACGATTACCCGTCCATACGAATTTGTTATGCTCCCTGATAAGTCGGAACCAGTTTTTTCACAAGTTCCTTCAGATCTTCCTCGTTGTTATTTGCCTTCTTCTGCAATACCTGCAGACCGTCTAGGAATTCCTGATATTCAAAATCCATCGGCTTTGCGATGTGAATCAGCTTGTTTTCGGTCTTCTGCAGACCTTCCTCTGCCATGAGCTTCTCCTCGTAGAGCTTTTCGCCCGGTCGAAGCCCGGTATATTCGATCTTGATGTCCTCATCCGGCTTATGCCCGGACATCTTGATTAAGTTTCTTGCCAGTGTATCAATCTTCACACTCTCGCCCATGTCCAGCACGAATATCTCGCCGCCCTTCGCATAGGCGCCTGCCTGAAGCACGAGGCTTACCGCCTCCTGGATCGTCATAAAGTAACGGATGATATCCGGATGCGTAACCGTGACCGGTCCGCCCTGTGCAATCTGCTTCTGAAAGAGCGGGATGACGGAACCATTGCTGCCCAGCACATTTCCAAACCGAACTGCCACAAACTCGGTCCGATGCCCGCTTCGTGTATATTCTCCGCCCGGTTCCTCGGTCGCTGCCGCCTCCTGCATAGCATCGACAATCTGTGCATCCTCGGAATGTCCGGTGTACTCGATGAAATGATACGACCCGGTCCGCTGTACCATGTCCATGGACTGGATGATCTTCTCACACATCCGCTTGCTTGCACCCATGATATTCGTCGGGTTTACCGCTTTGTCCGTGCTGATTAATACGAAGCGGTCACAGCCATTTCGAATCGCCGCAAGCGCAGTTTTATATGTACCAAATACGTTATTTTTAATCGCCTCGCACGGACTGCCCTCCATGAGCGGTACATGTTTGTGCGCAGCCGCATGATAGACAAGCTGCGGCTTATATGTCTCAAACACCTGATTGATACGGCGGCTGTCCCGCACGGAACCGATCAGTACCACCAGCAGAAGCTCCGGATAATCATGCCGTAACTCCTGTTCGATGTCGTATGCATTGTTCTCGTATACGTCAAATATAATAAGCTGTGCCGGCCGGCTCGCTGCAATCTGTCTGCAAAGCTCACTGCCGATCGAGCCTCCTCCTCCGGTAACTAACACGCGCTTTCCTTCCACATAACCTGTCACACTGTCCAGGTCTGTCCGGATTGGTTCCCTGCCAAGCAGATCCTCCATGGAGATCGGGCGAAGCATGCCGACATTCACATCTCCCTCCACCATCTGGTAGATACCCGGCACCG
>JBJEMZ010000141.1:0-8272 GCA_051879935.1 Wujia sp. | reverse complement strand
CGCTGACCCGTTTCTTTGCGCCGAAAGCCGATACTTCCTGTTTTAAGAACCCGGTACGAATACCGAATCCCGATGACGAGAATATATTCCAGTACAAATCCGAGCACATAATAAGAAATCGGCATGCGCTGTACAAATGCAGTGATTCCGATCAGATTGATGATACCCGCTAACACCACGGCTATCGTCATGGAGAAAAGCTCCCGCACGCCGACAAACCGCCAGATTCGTTTGTACATGTGGCACAATAGGTATACTGTTAATGTAATTATAGTTCTTAGTGGAATGTATGCCACCCACGCATCTGTGTACTTTGTTTCGATGGCTGAGAATTGACAGTCAAACCGCACCCAGAGCGCAAGTGCATAAGCGCCGTTTACAACAACGGTGTCATATGCCATCAGCATGATTGCGATGATATGCCAGTGCTGAAGTTCGAATTTTCGTTTTTGAATCCCTTGTTTTCCCATGTTCTTGTTCGTCTCTATTATTGTTCAAGTTCTGTAACAATCATCTTGAGCTTTGCCATATTGCTAACATTGTCATCTGAATCAATGCAATAGTATGTAAGCTCGTATTCCCCCGCTTTTTTGGTATTATAGTACCCTGTCAGATACATCTTCTCATAGAGCGCATTCTTGGAGTCCTTGTCATCCACTGCTGTGTCGACATAATCCATAGAATAAAAGCTGCCTCCCACCGTGATATGAATCTCGTGGGTCCGAAGCCGCATAACCGGTGCGCCGGTACTGACAAGCGGCGGGTCATCATATCCGTCAGAAGCCTCGGTTGTCTCTTTCTTATCGTCAGACTGCGCCTCGGTTATCTCCTTCTTATCGTCAGTCTGCGCCTCGGTTGTTTCCTTCTTATCGTCAGTCTGCGCTTCAGTTGTTTCCTTCTTATCGTCAGTCTGCGCTTCGGTTGTTTCCTTCTTGTCATCAGTCTGTGCTTCTGTCGTCACATCCTCATCCTGCATAGAAGGAACAGGTGCCGTCTTTCTCTCATAGCCGACTACCTTATATGCTTTTGCAAGATTGTAGCTGCTGTCATATACGGCGTAAGTCACCATGGCGCTCTCGCCATCTCCCATGACTGCCACATCGTAGATGCGCACATCCTCCGAGATATCACCATCCCGGTCATCCACTGCCGCAACTCCCTCTAAGAGTACTGCATCTTCGCTACCCTCTTCGTATGTAATCTCTGCCGAAGGCACAGTAATCTCCGGTGCGATTCTGTCTGAGAACAGATAGTTTGTAAGGCAAAGGACACCGAGCACAACTGTAACGATGACTAATGCTGCTGTAACTTTAATCTTCATCTTCTTTCACCTGTTCTTCCTGTTTTCCATAATAACTGCCATAGTAGCTGCCGTAATATTTTCCATAGTACTTGCTGTAGTACCGATTGTAATATCCGCGGGTCTTAAACCGAACCTTGTTCAATATAACTCCGAGTATCCGGCAATCACCCTTTTCCAGCTGCTCCTTTACCTTTTGTGCCAGCCGGTAGCTTACCTCGTTTGCCGAGATAACCATACAAATGCCGTCACAGGTCTTCGATATAACCGCTGCATCGATAACACTTCCAAGCGGTGGTGTATCGATGATGACATAATCATATTGCTCCTTTACCTGCTCCACAAACTTGCGGAACGTATCGGAACTGAGAAGCTCCGACGGATTTGGCGGTACAGGACCTGCCAGTATCAGATGGAGATTCTCCACGTTTGTCTCACAGATAGTATCTTCCGGTTCTGTCTGTCCGGACAGAAGATGCGACAATCCATTTATCGCATTGCCGATACGATAACGCCCTGCCATAACCGACTTTCGCATATCCGCGTCAATTAAAAGCACACTCTTCCCGGACTCGGCAATCGACCTTGCCAGATTGAAGCACACACTTGTCTTTCCGTCGTTTGGCATACAGCTCGTAACGGCGATGACTCTTACATCCTTTCCGCAGAACCACAGGTTGGTCCGCAGACTGTTATAAGCCTCCTCCAGAGAGTACGGCAATTTATCTAATTTTCCGATTTCTATTTTCTGCATCTACTTCACCGCCCCTATGCTTCCTTCGTGGACTTTGATTTCTTCTTTTTCGCATCCCGTCTGCGTTTTTTGGAGGCATTTTTCTCTCCTTCGTCATACGGTATGGATGCAAGCACGGATAATTCCAGATATTTCTGTACATCATCCACAGACATAATCGTATCATCAAGCAGGAATAATACGATGATAACCGCTGCCGCGATTACAAATCCAATCAATCCGCCGATTACGATGTTCTTCATAACGTTCGGGCTGGACGGTCCCTCCGGCAGATTCGCATAATCAACCACATTGACCGATTCGATATCCATAACCCGGTATATGTGCTCCGCTGCCGCATTTCTCACGGCATTTGCGATATCCTGTGCACGCATCGGATTTGTATCCTCCACCGTAATCTTTAAAATACGGGTATCCTGCTGACTGGACACGGTAATCATCTCCGCAAGCTGGTTTGATGTAATATTCTTCATATCCGGATATGTATTCTGCAGATCAAGGTCTGCGATAACCTGACTTGTCACCATACGGCTCACAATGAGCTCTGCATAGTCCTTCGTCAGCTGGGTTCCGGTCTGCAGATCCGAGTAGGTCACGGTCTGGGAATCCTGCTGCTGGATGACATACAGACTGGTCGATGACTGGAATTTCTTGTCCATCAGCGTGTTGCTGATATAATACATGGACAACGCGCCTATGAGCGCCGCAAGTATAAGGATATATAGCTGACTCCAAAGCTGATAAAACACAGCCTGCAGATCAATTTCTACTTCTTCTGATTTCATACTGTCTCCTCGTCCTCAATATACTCATTATCTATAATACACTGCGGATTTTTGTGAAATATCTTCTCCGCATATTCATGTCCGTATTTTTTCTCTATGTAATCTGCACATTTGCGCATATACGGTGCCCGGTGTGTATCCCCATGGCAGTCCGTTGCTACAAAATGCACCTGTTGTCTGTCTAAAAGCTTTCTGACCACCTTTTTGGTCTGTCTGCCGTTCTTGCCGATCACGCTGTCGGCATTTATCTGTATATAGGCTCCCATCTCTGCAAGAACCTCCACATCTTCCGGTCTGTGCAGAAAACAGTCATATCGCTCCACGTGGGCGATAATCGGGATGTACCCGTGCTGAACCAGCTCATTGACTGCAAATTTCACTCTCGAAAATTCCACATACGGAGCAAATTCAAGCAGTACATACCGTCCACCTGCCATGGTGGAAGCCTGCCCCAATCGAAGCTGCTCGATGGTATCCTCCGTATAATAAATCTCGTTTCCTCGAAGCAGCCGCATGCCCGGATAGTGCTTCTCCACCTTCCCGCACAGCGTGTCAAACCGATTCTGTAATTCCTCTGTATCGTCAAAATGAAACCGTCGATTGTAATGCGGTGTCAGTATGATGGTCCGAAAGCCTTCCCCGTATGCGATATCAAGCATCCGGGCCGACTGATTCACACTGTGGGAACCGTCATCAACACCATACAAAATATGACAATGAATGTCGTAAAAATCTTCCATCTTCTACTCCATATCTGCCTGTCATATAATAGCGTTTTTTCTCGAAAAACAACTATTATAGTATATATTATCGATATAGCAAAGTCAACTGACATATATGCCAATTTACATGCTGTTTATGCCAGATTTTGCGCTATTTTTTACCTGTTTCCTATATCTTCCAATTACCGTCCCCGGCGCTCAGCCTTATGGCGCATACGTGTGATGAGCCACAGCTCCAAACCGAATGCAACGACTGCAAGCAGGAACAAAACCAGAAATACAATCAAATCTGTTTTTACTACCCCCACCATCAGGTCGTACAGGTATTTCGGTGAGACATTGACACGGGTATATACCTTTGAGAACAAAAGCACCAACGTCGGTATCCCCACCATCAGGGCAGATGCAAGCGTTGCGTAGCTGATATATCGCATGCCCCTGTGACGCCAGCGCTGCATACGTATGAGAATCATACAGATAAACACACTCATAACAACGAATAGCGCAAGTGCCGGGATAAGGAATTTATGAAATGCTGCCTGATACCGCACAAAATACTTGGTAAACGGGAAGTCCATGCACCGCTCATATTCTTTCTTGATTGCCGCAAGGAGCTGCTCGATTCCTTCCTCTGTTTCCTCCCCGATAACAATTGCATTTTCCTCAATATATGTCTGTATATTCTGTTTAAAACGCGCCTCAAGGCCTCTTGTGTCCGCCTTGTAGCCCTGTCCCTTCAGGCTCATCTGCACAGCATTTTTCGTGTCATGGCGCACCTCATCCTCGTCAATCACGCCGTCCAGTATCGTATCCGGTAATCCCGACGGAAGCAGAAGCTCCGATACATTCTCCCGGATTGCATCATTGACACTTGCATAATATGCGGTTTTATCGAGCTGGGAAAGAATAATTCTGTCATTGAATATTCCGGCTTCGCAGCCAATCAGAAACAAACAGGATGTAAAGCACAAGGTCAGCAAAAAGGAAAACACGAGTGCAACCACCTGTTTCATTATTTTCTTGTATGTATGTGATTTCATTGTATGTTAACCGCCTTCCGTCTTCTGCAAACCATCATTGTCTCACAACCTCCGGACCGGAGATCTGTTCTGCAAACACATAGAACCGCTCATTTTTGACACCGATTAAAGCGCCGAACGGATAGCACGTATACATTACAAGCTGTTCTCCATCCGCAAGATTCCCATATACCTCACTGTCATCATCCGAAGCAATCTTTGTCTCCGTAACCCGGTATGTGTAGATGCCGTAATTTGTCCGGATTACAAACTCGTCCCCCTCGCGCACATCCTGCAATGGTTCAAAATACATAGAATCGTGTGCGCCAAGCAGAATCACACCGCCATAGCCCGGCAGAAAGCTTCCGATATACTGACCGGCACCCTCCCGGAACACCCGGTCGGAGTCACCCCAGAATACCGCCACATCCATTCCGAGCCGCTCGCAGGAAAGTCTTCCATAGCACGTCTCATAAGACGGAAACTCGATATCCTGCATCAGGACGGTTCCCGTACTTTCCGGATTGCTGTTTTCATCGTAGATTGTTGCCAGACTGGTTCGAAACTCCGGCGCACTTTCGGACAGGATAAGACTTGACATATTCGATGCAAAATCCAACACCGGCCGGAGTGCCAGATACAACACCAGGAATCCAAGTGCCGCAAGCACAATCGGAATGCAGACATATTCAAATATTCTCTTCGCCCGTTTTTGCATCTTCATCTCCATAATTATGCTCCAGTAACTTTCCTTTCCATGCGATTATCGTCATTCCCACCACTGCCACAAGCATTACTGCGACAAATATAATCAGGGAATTCAGACGGAAGCCCGTATTCTTTACCGCCTCCCGTGTTGAAATAATCACGTTGCCCTTCTGGTCTGTTATCGTTATGCCGTCTTTGCCATTGTCAAGCTTGATGTTGACACCCATATCGGAAGCCAGCGCTGTAGCTTCCTTCAGGACTTCATCCTTGGTTTTCAGTGTCGCCTGCTTGTCAATCTCCACAACCGCCGGCTTGTCGGTGTTCTGCGCAACCTCCGTACCGCTTTCACCCGGTGTATCCGCCGGGGCATCTTCGGTTTCTTCGTCCGAAACCTTATACATATATCCGGAGGTAATTCCGGCACCGACATTGTTATAGATATAGTCGATACAGGCATTTGCCTGCGCCTGGTCCAGATCATACTGTGTATCCAACGCGTTTATCAGCTGATTGATATAGGTATCCTTCACCCGATAATATGCACCGTCATAGTAAAAGGTACTGCTTGCCGCGCCTATAACCTGGCTTTCTGCACCGTTTATGTCTGCGCGGGCCTCATAGCCTCCGTACAATAAGCAGACGCCTACAAGCAGAAGCATCAAAATTCCATATTTAATTCCATATTTTCGTTTTGTATGCATAACCCATTCCTTTTCGAAAAAAAGAGCCGGCTTTTATATCGCCGGCTCTGTCCTTTTTTTCATCCAAACTTATTTCTGAATATAAGCCTGTTTTACTGTTGTTGTAACACCTTCGTAGGTTGCTGCCGGAGCGCCCTGTCCCTTCGGAACAAGAACGATCTGAATCGCTTCAAGTCTCTTGGACTGTCCTGCTGTACCAGCCGGCTCTCCGTTCTTAGCCCAATCCATCCAGCCGTATGACTGAGCATGAACTCTGTAGTATACATCATACTTAGCCTTCATCTCTCCGGTAAGATCAATCTTGATAGCCTCAAGTCTCTTTGCCTGTCCGCTTGTACCTGACATTACACCGTCAGATACCGGAGCCTGCCAGCCGTATGACTGTACATGTGTGCTGTAAACAATGCTTCCTGCGCAATCCTTGTTTGTAAGCTTGATGTTGATACCCTCAAGTCTCTTTGCCTGTCCGCTTGTACCGGATGCCTTACCGTTGATTACCCAGTTCTGCCATCCAAATGTCTGTACATGTGTCTTGTACATAACAGTTGGAACAGCTGTCTCAGGAGCCTCTGTTGTCTTACCTGTTGAAACGAATGCATTTGCATTTGTTGACTTATAAACATATGCGTTTGCATCAAATGATTTTCCCTTTGGAACGATTACAATCTGAATACCTTCCAGTCTCTTTGCATAACCTGCTGTACCGGCACTCTCGCCGTTCTTTGCCCAGTTCAACCAGCCGTAAGACTGTGCATGAACACGGTAGTATACATCGTAAAGATTTGCAGCAGAACCTGTAAGCTTAATCTTGATAGCCTCAAGTCTCTTTGCCTCGCCGGTTGTACCATTCTGCTCACCGTTTGATGACCATGGAAGCCAGCCGTATGTCTGACAATGTGTTGTGTATGTAATACCAAGATTGTCATTGCCTGTAACATCAATCTTGATAGCCTCAAGTCTCTTTGACTCACCGATTGTACCTGCCAGAGCACCGTTCTTTACTGCACCCTGCTTGTCACCGTATGTCTGGATATGACATGCATAGGAAACTGCAACATCAACTGCCTTCTGGTAGTTACCGTTTGCATCCTTATAGTATGTCTCGCCGCCAACGGATACCGTGTCACCGGCCGGAACATAATCCTTAACTGCTGCTCCATCCTGTGCATCAACAGCAACCTGCATCTTCAGGATGACATTTGGATTACTCTCATCTACTCTTACAAATGCTACAGATGACTCAAGTGACTTTGGACTCGTAACAGCGATGGCCTTACCGCCTGCTGCTTCTGCAGCCTTTGAGATGTAAGTAAGCATCTTGGCCTGATTTGCCGGTGTGTTTTCTCCGATGTCATTCAGCTCTTTTGCCTTCTTGATGTTTTCCTTAATAACCGTCACCTGATCTGCTGACATCTTGTTTGTTGTGTAATCAAACTGCTCATACGCAACCTTATATGCAGCGGAGTTCTTTCCACCCTCTGCATTTCTTTCGATCCACTCGAGAACACTCTGCTCGTTTGCATCGATGTTGCCCGCTGCATTTGCTACAACCGGTGTACCAATCATCATAGCTGCAACTGCAAATGTAGCGATTCCCTTTAAGAATCTTCTCATTTTATATTACCTCCCTTTGTGATTCATAAAGCTTTCTGGTTTTACAATACATGTAGTTTACATTTTTTTGTATTTTTTGTCAACACATGATTTCGGGCAAAAATGTATGTAAATAGGACATTCTCCCAACATCTTGTGTCCATTTTGCATAATGTGCATATATTTTGTCAGAATTGTAAAAAACAGCACAAGATAAATTATTTTTTCTTATTAGATATGCAATTTATTTTTGTATAATTTGTTGACAGATTCCGATTATTTTTGTTGTGCTTTGTTCAATTTTATTATATAATCAGAGTAGCGTTTTATGAAAGGATGGTATATCGCATGAAATTTGGTTACTTTGATGACGAAAATCGTGAGTACGTCATTACTTCGCCTAGAACTCCTTATCCATGGATAAACTATTTAGGCACCCAGGGATTCTTCTCCCTGATTTCTAATACGGCAGGAGGCTATTCCTTCTATAAAGATGCCCGTCTTAGAAGAATCACTCGTTATCGTTATAACAACGTTCCTATCGATATGGGCGGTCGTTATTTCTATATCAACGAGAACGGCACAATCTGGAATCCGGGCTGGTCACCGGTCAAGACAGAGCTCGACGCTTATGAGTGCCGTCATGGTATGGGTTACACAGTTATTACAGGTAAGAAGAACGACCTCAAG
>JBJEMZ010000140.1:0-2063 GCA_051879935.1 Wujia sp. | reverse complement strand
ATACGCTCTACCAGCTTCTCCCGGTCAAAATCGGAGGTTGTTTCGTCTGCCTGTTTCTTCATCATGGAAACACGCTCGTCGATATCTGCCTTTTTGCCTTCGCCATCTACAATCGTTGTATGCTCCTTTGTAACCTTAACGGACTTCGCCTGACCGAGCATATCGATTGTAGTATCTTTGAGCTGCATTCCAAGATCATCAAATACAACCTGTCCACCTGTCAAAGCTGCGATATCTTTCAACATTTCCTTTCGGTTATCACCATATCCCGGAGCCTTTACTGCGACAACCTTCAATGTTCCACGCAGTCTGTTCACAATCAAGGTTGTAAGCGCTTCACCCTCGATATCCTCTGCCAGAATCAACAGCTCTCTGCCCTGCTGCATCGTCTGCTCCAAAATCGGAAGGATGTCCTGAATATTGGAAATCTTCTTATCCGTAAGTAAAATGTACGGATGTGTCATATTTGCAACCATCTTTTCTTTGTCATCACACATATAAGCAGACAAATATCCGTTGTCAAACTGCATACCTTCCACAACATCAATTTCTGTATTCATGGTCTTGGATTCCTCGATGGTAATAACACCATTCTCTCCAACCTTTTCCATGGCATCTGCAATCATCTGTCCGACTTCTTCATTGCCTGCGGAGATTGCTGCAACCTTGGCAATATGGTCTTTTCCGGTAACCGGTCTACTCATTTTGACGATTGCATCAATAGCAGTATCACATGCCTTCTTCATTCCCTTTCTCAGGATAATCGGATTGGCTCCGGCTGCGATATTTTTCATACCCTCATTGACAAGTGCCTGTGCCAGAACCGTTGCGGTTGTCGTACCATCACCGGCAATATCGTTTGTCTTTGTGGCAACCTCTTTTACAAGCTGTGCTCCCATATTTTCGTAACGGTCATCGAGCTCAATCTCCTTTGCAATCGTAACACCATCATTTGTAATAAGCGGCGTTCCATACGATTTATCAAGAACGACATTTCTTCCCTTCGGTCCGATTGTAACCTTTACTGTGTCTGCAAGCTTATTGACACCGATCTCCATCTTTTTTCTTGCATCAATATCAAACATGATTTCCTTTGCCATTTTTATTTCCTTCTTTCTGCTTCAATATCGTGATTTTAATCTTCTACAATTGCGATAATATCATCCTGACTTACGATGATGTATTTTTCGTCTTCCAGTTTTACATCTGTACCGGAGTACTGGGAATAGATAACTTTATCACCAGGTTTTACCTGCATTTCTACCTTCTTACCATCTTTCTCGGTTCCCGGTCCGACTGCAACAACCACGGCCGTCTGGGACTTCTCCTTTGCGCTGTCCGGTAAAATAATGCCTGACTGTGTTTTTTCTTCCGCCTCCTGCTCTTTCAAAATAACTCGATTTCCCAACGGTTTTAACTGCATAATTATTACCTCGCTTTCCTTTTTTGTTAGCACTCTCATCCATCGAGTGCTAGTTATTTTGTAAAAAATATATGCTTCTAACGAAGCATATAAATGTTGGTTTGTTTTCAAACCTTTTGTTTACAAAGCATTATAACACGTAATTTTGATATGTCAACTACTTTTTTATAAAATAGAGGAATATCTTTTCAGACATTCCTCTTTCCTCTATATCCGTTCTTCTAACAATCGATCCAAATTTCTATCAATCTGTTCGGATACCTGTTTAAATATTTCCAATGAATGTGCATCGACTCCATCCACAATATCCGCCATGAGATCTGACCACAATCGCTCCATCTCATTGCACAACTGCTCCGATGACTCTGCCAGACTGTATTTCACAAATCTGCGGTCTTTCTCATCCCGTTCACAGACAAGATATCCCTTCTTTACAAGACTATCCAATGTCGTAGATACATGTCCCTTATTCATCTGTGTGTATTGACAAATATCCGTCAATGTTTGGATATCATCATAGTGAAACAGTAAATAAATAACTTCCAGTTCAATTCTGTTTAAGTTTGTCTGCTGCTTGGCAGCCATCATCGTTTTCTCAAGAATACGCTTGAACTTTCCGCCCCGCAGAATACCTTCTAGA
>JBJEMZ010000139.1:0-9812 GCA_051879935.1 Wujia sp. | reverse complement strand
TTGCCGAATGAACAAAAAAAGAATATAATAAACCTTTGATTGATATTTATATAGAAGGAAAATAAAATGGAAGTAAAGATAGGTTATATTACAAGCTGGAGAAGAGCAATCTTTTTTACTTTGGTTTTCTGTATTGTACTGTTTGGACTTTCGTCGACGCTTAGTGCAAATCTGATAGGCGTCGCCCTTGTAAGCAATGTCATTAGTGTATTTGTACTGCTTGTCTGCATTGTATTGTTTCTGCTTGTTTTAAGCGATAAATTTGACAGGTACGAAGGAAAGGGCGTTGCGACGATTACAGACGGAAATTTTACATATCATGACAGAAAACGTCATATTGAGGTTGCGCTTTCCGATATAAATAAGCTGGATATCAAGCCGATTGTACTTGGCCAGAACGATAAAAATCCGCTGGCATATCAGCTGATTATCCAGACGGGAAGAAAAAAGCGGATTATCGAATCCGAGCGGGCAAGAGGACAGGCCTACAATGAGGTCGATCTGCATCGGCTATATATATGGATACAGGAAAACAGAACATAGAATCATAGGAGGAGAAAAGGTGAAAAAGGGTAGCAATAAGATTTTAATCGGAATTATTATCGCACTTGCAGTCGTGATAGGGGTTCTTGTCTTCTTTGTTGTAAAGGGTGGAAAGAAGGAGAAAGGCGATAAGACAACAGAGGCAACAGAGACATCAGAAGTTGCAAGCGAATCAGATGCGGAAGCGACGGAAGCCGAAAAAACGACGGAAGAAAAAAAGGAAGATAAAGAAGAAGCTGCGCAGAAGAGCTGCTATGTGAAAGTGACAAACAGCAACGGATGGGAAAGTGCAGGCGGCTATTCGGGACAGCTTGATTCTACGATTACGAACAAGACATCAAATGCGCTGGGGAATTGGAAAATCGAGATGACGGTACCGGCGAAGACCACGCTTGACAGCTCCTGGAACGGCACGGTTTCTCTGAGCGGTACAACAATTACGATTACGAGTGTTGATTACAATGCTGAGATAGCAGCAAATGGCTCCGTAAAGGATATCGGTATCATCGTGACTGTACCTTCACAGGATGATTTGAAGGCAATCTGTGAAAGTGCAAAGCTCTATATCGACGGAAAAGAATATACGGAGACGGCGGAAACAACGGAAAAAGAAGATGCTACAACCGAGGCGGTAAAGCCTGCGGAAAAGAAAGAGGCGGAATCCGGAACACCGCTTGATAATCATGGAAAGCTTACCTTAAAGGGCACGGATATCGTTGATAAAAACGGAGAAAAATATCAGTTGAAGGGTGTGAGTACCCACGGAATTGCATGGTTCCCGGAATATGTCAACAAGGATGCATTCCGAAGCGTGCGGGATGATATGGGAGCCAATATGATTCGAATCGCCATGTATTCGGGAGAGAATAACGGATACTGTACCGGTGGAGACAAGAAGAAGCTGAAAGGTTTGATGCAGACAGGCGTGGAGGCAGCAACAGAGCTTGGCATGTATGTCATCATTGACTGGCATGTGCTTGGTGATTTAAATCCACAGACCTATAAGGAAGAAGCCAAGGAATTTTTCCGTGAGATGTCGGCAACGTACAAAGACTACGATAATGTTATCTACGAGATCTGTAATGAGCCAAATGGCGGAACCACATGGGCGGATGTAAAGTCCTATGCGGAGGAGGTTATTCCGATTATACGGGAGAATGATAAGGATGCCCTGATTATTGTTGGAACGCCGAACTGGTCTCAGGATGTGGATATTGCGGCAGATGACCCGGTTACCGGCTATGACAATATTATGTATGCAGTTCATTTTTATGCGGCAACCCATACGGATAATATTCGAAATAAGGTGACAACGGCACTTTCAAAGGGACTTCCGATTTTTGTGAGCGAGTTTTCCATCTGTGATGCATCCGGTAACGGCGGAATCGATTATGATCAGGCTGACAAATGGTTTGATTTGATTAATGATAACAATCTCTCCTATGCGGCATGGAGTTTATGTAATAAGGATGAGACCTCGGCACTGATTAAGTCATCCTGTACCAAGACCTCGGACTGGACGGATGATGACCTGTCAGAGACGGGAATCTGGCTGAAAAAGACAATACGTGGAGAATAAAAATATGCGGGTTATTGCGGGAACGGCACGGAGTCTGCCGCTAAAGACAATTGAAGGGCTTGATACAAGACCAACGACGGACAGAATAAAAGAGACATTGTTTAATATGCTGACAGGAGAAGTTGTGGATGCGACATTTTTGGATTTGTTCGCGGGCAGCGGCGGCATCGGGATTGAAGCGTTGTCGCGGGGAGCAGCAAGCTGTACCTTTGTGGAGCAGGCGAAGAACGCTGTAGCGTGCATCGAGGACAATCTGCGGTTTACAAAACTGATTGATAAAGCTATAGTCCGGAAATTTGATGCCGTAAGCTTTGTGTCTTCCCTGCCGGAAATAAATTATGATGTCATTTTTATGGATCCACCTTATCAAAAAGGATTGGAAAGGCGTGTACTTGAGGTTTTGAGTAATAAGAAGTTTACGGAAGATACGCTGATTATTGTGGAAGCGGAGATTGACGAGGATTTTTCTTATGTTGATACGCTTGGATTTGAGATAACAAAGGATAAAAGATACAAGTCAAATAAACATGTATTTATGAGAAAAAAGGAGACACTATGAGTACTGCAGTATATCCGGGAAGTTTTGACCCTGTGACGCTTGGACATTTGGATATTATAAAGAGAGCGGCTAAGATTTTCGACCATGTAATAGTCGGAGTTTTGAATAATACGTCAAAAAAACCATTGTTTTCTTTGGAAGAACGTGTTACTATGTTGAAGGATGTAGTTTCCGAGATTGACAATGTGTCCGTAGAATCATTCGACGGACTGCTTGTTGATTTTGTAAAACAGAAGAATACAAATGTCATTATTCGGGGGCTTCGGGCACTGACGGATTTCGATTTGGAGATGCAGATGGCACAGAGTAACCGCATGGTTGCAAAAGATGTTGATACAGTTTTTTTATCGACGAGCCTGCAGTATTCCTATTTAAGCTCCAGTGTCGTAAAAGAATATGCCAGATATGGAGTGGATTTGACAGAATTCGTTCCAGGAAGTATTATTCCTAAGTTGATATACAAAAGTAAGGTAAAGAGGAAGGAATCATAGGAGGAATCTTAACATGGGAAAAAAGGGCGTTGAAAGCATGATCGACGAGATCAAGGTATATATTGAGAATTGTAAGGCGATTCCGCTTTCACAGACGAAAATTTCGGTTCAGAAGACAGAACTTCTGTCTATGTTGGATGAGTTGGAATTAAAGCTCCCGGGTGAAATTGAACGTTGCAAAAAGATTATGCGCAATAAGGAGATGATTCTTGCGGATGCAAGAACCCGTTCCGATGCAATTATTACAGAGTCTGTAAATGAGGCAAACCGCATGATTGAGCAGCATGAGATTACCCGTCTTGCAAATATCCGTGCAGATGAGATTCTGGAGATGGCGAGAAATCAGGCACAACAGATTGTGGATCAGGCTTCGGAGGAGGCAAACGAGATTCGCCTTGGTGCCATGTATTATACAAAGGACAAGCTGACGGAAATGCGCGATATCTTCAAGAAGATTCATGATATGGAGAAGGAAAATTATCGTGTGCTTATTGAGTCTCTTGAGAATGATACGTATGTGGTTGAGACAAACATGACGGAGATGGAGACGAATATCAATATGTTTACAGCATCATCGAATATGTCTTATGAGGCATCTGATGAATTAGACAGTGCATTTTCCGATGATACCTCATATGCGCCACAGCCTGTGATGAATCAGCCGGAGGATGCTGTCGAAGAAGATGACGATGACGAGGATGACGAGGACGACATCGATGTATATGGTGAGCGTGAAGATGATGATGACGAGGATGATGACGAGTTCGACGATTTCTTAGATGAGTAGGAGATACGTCAGGCATCCGGTTATGCAGGCGCACACAAGCTTCATAACGATATAATAAAAAAGAGAAAGCCCTGATTTTTGCAGGACCTGTTTGGTTTGGAGTATGGCAGATATTCCGCCGAAGGAGGTGCATGCGAGAATCAGGGCTGTTTTGATTGCATGGGAAAAAACAGATTCCGCAAGAGCTTTTGTACCCTGTGTAACCTCAAGTAAACCGCAAAAAACAGTTGCAGCATTTTGAGACAGTCCCGGAATGCTTGTTACAAGGGAGACGAGAATCGAGCAAAGCATGATGTAGAGTCCTACATAAGTAATCTGTATGATGGATTGCAGCAAAATGGTGTCGGCTGTGATTTGTGTCTGCATAGCAGGATTCGTTATTGAGGTATTCCGTGCATGGTTTACCTGCCGGGGGTTAAATCGACGGTAATTTATAATCAGGCATAAGACAGTTACACAGATATAAGGAATATAAAGCATCGCTAAGATGAACAGAAAGGAATATCGGTTTTTTAGTACAAGATGGCATATATAGCCGGATAAAAACATGGGACTCACATTGTTGCACATCGGAAGAAGAATCGTTGCAAGTCGTTTATCAAGCATAGATTCTTTTGTAAAATCGGCAGCAATCTTTGCGCCCAGAGGATAACCGCACAACAGACCGAGTAAAAATAAAACAGCTATAGCATGCTTTCCCGGATTTTTTTGTCTGCGAAGCCTAAGGACAAACAGATTGGACAAAATCATAAAAGGGAGGAGCAAAGGCAGAACATCGTGATACCAGAGCATCAGTCCGTACCGTGCTCCGGTTAAGACAAGCTGATTATTTCCTACGAGTGTAAGTAAAGCAATCAAGAGACAAAAAAACATGTACGACTCCCTTTTATTCGATGGGATAAAACCGAATCCATGTACAAGAGACGGCTTCCGGCATAGTTATATCTATGCGTCGACATGTTTTTATAGAACCGGTAAAGCAACCGTGAAATCATTCGGCAGCTTTTCGTGATAATGATTGTAATAGATGGCGTTGTAAAGAGCGGTTGCCTTTAAGTCAAGATGCCACATAGTATCAGCTGCCTGTTTATTGATTGCAGGATAGGAGGCAAGTGTGGAGAAAAAATCTGCCTTCTTTGTTATAACCGGGATTTCGGAATTTGTATGGCACAGCTTTACAAGTGCCCCCGACGCCTTGCGAAGGGCAAGTATATTTGCATAACAGGCATAGTTTTCCTGTATGAAGAGCGCTCTTTGCTGTTCTTTGTAGCCGAGAATCGCATGCAGAAGAACTCTTGCAATACGGCTCCTTGTAACATCCTTTGATTTTAAAGCGTTGACAACTTCTTCATAAGTACTGTCAACCGGTATTTTTGATAGTTTTTCATATAGATGAGGCGCCAGATCGCAGATGTTGCTTAAGTGTTCTTTTTGTAAAAACGCCGACTGGACAAACGGGGTCAGCTCGTCATCGGAGAGGTAGCTTTGATCCGGCGTGGGTATATAGGGAAGTGTTCCCTTTGGAACCTGTTTTTTTATGGTTTCCACATCTTCTCCCTGCTCCAGACTGGTTCGAATCGCAGTTGCAGAGCTGATGGCTGTCTGCAGAGCGGTATCATGGTAATGGGAGGAAATGCGTTTTATGAAAATCGGTTTTATGGAAGAGTGAAGCTTCTTTAAGGCGCAGAGATAGGCAAGCGCAAGGGTATTATTCGGTTCCATTAATAAGGCCGATGCAGCTTCTCCACATACGGAGGCAAGCGCAAGCTGTTTTGCGGCAGGAAAAGAGTTCCCGTTGCTCAAAGCTTCCTTTAATGCCGTCCGGTAAGCAACCGGCTCTTTTACCAGCGTGTCTGCCAGCTTTTCAAATGCACCTTCATCCGGTGTCTCAACACCGAATGCAAGGTAATCCACACAGTGGAGCTTCTCGAGCATGGAGACGGCACCCATTGCAAAATCTCCGGCACTGCCGGTGGCATAGACAACCGGCAGTTCTAATATCAGGTCAAAACCGCCGGAAACAGCCATGGCTGCACGGGTGTATTTATTCCAGAGTGCAACAGCTCCCCGCTGTAAAAAATTTCCGCTCATAATAGATACGGCATAATCAGCATGCGTAACAGACATCGCTTCCTCGAGAAGATAGTGATGCCCGTTATGATATGGATGAAATTCTGCGATTACGGCTAAAACACTCATGCTGTTATTATAGCAATCCAAAAAACATCGTGCAACCTATATTCAAATGCTACAAATTGATTCTTTACAACAAATGTCGCATCGGTTACAATTTTTAAAGCGTATCATTTCATTATTAATATTACAAAAATAAAAATGAACAAATGTTCGATTTTGCTATTGACAAATAAAGGAACAGTGTAGTATAGTAAGAAAAACGAACATATGTTTTGCTCTTTGCGGAGCAGACAAGGAGGTAAGGGAATGGCAAGTGAAGAAAAGATGAAAGCATTAGATGCGGCATTGGCGCAGATAGAGAAACAGTATGGCAAGGGTTCGGTTATGAAATTAGGTGACCGCTCAGCCAATATGAGTATAGAAGTGGTTCCGACCGGTTCTTTAAGTCTGGATCTGGCGCTGGGACTTGGCGGCATGCCGAGAGGACGTGTGATTGAGATTTACGGTCCGGAATCCAGCGGTAAAACAACCGTGGCACTGCATGTGGTATCCGAGGTGCAGAAGATGGGCGGTATTGCAGGCTTTATCGACGCAGAGCATGCACTTGACCCGGTCTATGCGGCAAACATCGGGGTTGATATTGATAATCTGTACATATCACAGCCGGACAACGGAGAACAGGCTTTGGAGATTACAGAGACGATGGTTCGTTCCGGTGCGGTAGACGTGATTATTGTGGATTCGGTTGCTGCACTTGTTCCGAAGGCGGAGATTGACGGAGAGATGGGAGATTCCCATGTCGGATTACAGGCGAGACTCATGTCACAAGCACTTCGGAAGCTCACAGGTATTATCAGCAAATCAAATTGTGTTGTTATATTTATCAATCAGCTTCGTGAAAAGGTTGGCGTGATGTTCGGAAATCCGGAGACAACCACCGGCGGACGTGCATTGAAATTCTATTCCTCTGTTCGTCTGGATGTCAGACGTATTGAGACTTTGAAGGTTGGCGGAGAGGTTGTAGGAAACCGGACGAGAGTTAAGGTTGTGAAAAATAAGGTTGCACCGCCGTTTAAAGAGGCAGAGTTTGATATTATGTTCGGGAAGGGAATCTCCCGAGAAGGCGATATTTTGGATCTGGCTGTTTTGCATGACATCATCAACAAGTCAGGAGCATGGTATTCCTATGAGGGCGAGAAGATTGGACAGGGTAGAGAGAATACAAAGCTTTATCTTGCAAACAATCCGGAATTTATGCAGTCGATTGAACAGCAGGTGCGTGACAAATGCGGAATCGGTGTAAACAGCGATACGGAAGAGGATAAACAGTAAAACGATGAATAAAAAGACAAAAGCATGCTACAGCGCTTTTGATACTGCAATTTATTATCTGACTTTTCGGGATCGTTCCCAAAAAGAATTGATAACAAAATTGAAGGAAAAAGGGTATAGCGTATCCGAGATTGATGATACGGTTGAAAAACTGGTTCAATATGGATATCTCGATGATGAACGCTATGCCCTTTCCTATATTAAAAGCCATATGCAGAGCAGGGGAAGAAAAAGAATTACAATGGAATTGTCAGGGAAGGGTGTTGATCCGGAAACTACACGGGAACTGTTTTCGGAGCTTTCTTTCGATGAGACAGACACAATTATGCAGCTGCTTAAAAGGCGATATTCCACTCTTGATTTCGATGAAGAAGCACAGGTGCGTCGCATGTATGCGTTTTTTGCACGGCGTGGATTTCGATACGAGGATATACGGCGGGCAGTGTCAAAATATAGAAAAAATATAGAAAAATTATAGAATTCTAATTGGTTTTTTCTTACAAATTGCATAAAAAAAATAAATAATTCCTTGACACTAGTATGAAAAGAGTATAATATTTAAGTGTTGTAATTATGCAATAAAACTAAATAAGGAGGTGCTCCTGAGTTGTCAGACGAAGCAATCAAGTATGTGATCTTTGCTGTAATACTTTTGGTGGCAGTTCTTGTTACATGGTTTTTGGCGATAGCATATCGTAAGAATGTTGCAGAAGCCAAAATTGGTAAAGCAGAGGACAAGGCCAGAGAGATTATAGATGAAGCACTGAAAGCTGCGGAGGCAAAAAAGCGTGAGACACTTCTTGAGGCGAAAGAAGAAGCCATGAAGACGAAGAATGATATTGACAAAGAAGTCAAGGATCGTCGGAATGAACTTCAGCGTATGGAAAAACGTGTTCTTTCAAGAGAGGAGAATCTTGATCGAAAGACGGAAGCCGTTGAGAAGAAGGAGGCTGCTTTATCCAAAAAAGAGGCAGAACTCACGAAGCTGAAGCAGGAAGTTTCAGATTTGGAAGCAAGAAGAACTCAGGAACTGGAAAGAATTTCCGGATTAACCTCTGAACAGGCAAAGGAATACTTATTAAAGACTGTTGAAGACGAAGTAAAACATGAAACAGCAGTCATGATCAAGGAATTAGAAACACGAGCAAAAGAAGAAGCAGATAAGAAGGCAAAGGATTTCGTTGTCACAGCGATTCAGAAGTGTGCGGTTGACCACGTTTCTGAGACAACAATATCTTTAGTTCAATTGCCGAATGATGAGATGAAGGGAAGAATCATCGGTCGTGAAGGACGAAATATTCGTACTTTGGAGACGATGACAGGTGTAGATTTAATTATCGATGATACACCGGAGGCAGTTTTACTTTCAAGTTTTGATCCGGTTCGCCGGGAGGTTGCAAGAATTGCACTTGAAAAACTGATTGTGGATGGAAGAATTCATCCGGCTCGCATCGAGGAGATGGTTGAGAAGGCTCAGAAAGAGGTTGAAACCCAGATGCGTGAAGAAGGAGAGGCTGCAACTCTTGAAGTCGGCGTTCATGGTATACATCCTGAACTCGTTCGCTTACTCGGTAAGATGAAGTTCAGAACAAGCTATGGACAGAATGCGTTGAAGCATTCGATTGAAGTGGCTCATTTGTCCGGTTTGCTTGCCGGAGAACTTGGGCTTGATATTCGTGTTGCCAAGCGTGCAGGTTTATTGCACGATATTGGTAAATCTATTGATCATGATGCAGGTATGGAAGGTTCACATGTATCCATCGGTGTTGACTTGTGTAAGAAATACAAGGAATCTGCAATTGTTATCAATGCAGTGGAAGCACACCATGGTGATGTAGAGCCACAGAGCTTAATTGCTTGTATTGTACAGGCGGCAGATGCGATTTCAGCTGCACGTCCGGGTGCAAGACGAGAAACGTTGGAGACATATACAACGAGACTTAAATCCTTGGAAGAGATTGCAAATGGATTTAAGGGTGTTGATAAAACTTTTGCTATTCAGGCGGGACGAGAAATTCGAGTAATGGTAGTTCCAGAGCAGGTAAACGATGCAGAGATGGTATTGCTTGCAAGGGATATTTCCAAGCAGATAGAATCAGAGCTTGAGTATCCTGGTACCATCAAGGTGAACTTGATTCGTGAATCGAGAGTAACCGATTACGCAAAGTAAGCATCATTGAAGATGATGAGTGTGGAAAGTGTTGAGAATGTGGTAATTTTCAACACTTTCTTTTTTATGTATATATTTTTCTATTGTATAGCATTGTGTCCCAGTCACACTTATACATATACATTCCTTATTCTGCCATTATGTGTTCCATTATAAGTGACCAGACAGAGTTCCCAGTGCTACACAGCAGGATTCCATTACTAATCCATCTCAAA
>JBJEMZ010000138.1:0-2091 GCA_051879935.1 Wujia sp. | reverse complement strand
TATAGGATTTGGAGATGAGACCGTTGCAGTTTTGTACGATGGCGGAAACCGACAGATTATGCTCTGCGATGTATTCCGAAAATACAGAGGTATTCATCCTGTCTTTCCCATATTTTTGGATGTAGTCATCCATTTCTTCCGGTTTTAGTTCATTTAGTATATGAAGCAGCTCTGTTGTTGGCTTTTCGGTCATCGTCGGGTATCTCCTTGTTGATTTGTATGTTCAAAGAATGGAATTTTTGCTATAATGATTATAGTATATTTTGGAAGGACGAACAAGATACATTACGATGACGATAGAAGAACGCTATGCACTATCCTGTTATGAGGAGCTGACAAAATTAGATGATGTGAAGGATGTCTGGCTTGTGCGGCACAATGAGACAGGCACTTTGTACGTGAAAAAGCGGATGCAGTTGTACAATCGTGCAATCTATCAGCGGTTGTCGGAATGCCATATTCCGAATGTTCCGAAGGTCGTACTTTGTGTGGAGGATGAAGCCGGGTTGATTGTCGTGGAGGAGTATATACATGGTATGACATTGGAGCAGCAGCTTGAGCAGGATGGTGTCTTATCAGAGACAAAGGTTGCGGAAATCATGATAAAGCTTTGTGATACATTGCAGCTTCTGCATGGAAGTACACCGCCGGTTATTCACCGGGATATCAAGCCATCGAATATTATGATTAGCAGTGAGGGAACTGTGAAGCTGATTGATTTCAATGCGGCAAAGGAATTTACCCCGGGGCAGAGTGAAGATACGAGACTGATGGGGACGAGAAAATTTGCGGCACCGGAACAGTATGGCTTTGGACAGTCGGACCAGAGAACAGATATCTACGCTCTGGGTGTGACGATGTATTATCTTCTGACGAAACATTTTCCGGAAAGCAATCTGTATCATGGATATCTGTTCCCGGTTATCGAAAAGTGTATGAATATTGATAAAGAAAGGCGGTATCCGGATGTCCTCACATTAAAATCTGCCATTTCAGATGCATCGATGGGCACCACAGGACAATCCTCGAGAGAAGCTTCGTCGGAAATGAAGGTCACCTCGTTTATGCGGCCTCTGTACGGATATAAGGAATGGTTTCCGGTCGGATTTCGCTCCGGCGTGTTATGGAAGATGCTGCTTGCCATAGCCGGATATCTGTTTACAGTCTGGCTTTCCTGTACAGCGATTGTAAAAAATGCGGACGGCATTGCACTGACCGGATATCCGTTAGCTGTGAATCGTGTTGCAATTTTCCTGATTCTGCTTGGAACGATTTTCTTCCTTGGGAATTATTGTGACATCCGATACCGATTGCCATTTATGAAAAGAAATAAAATATTGCACTGGATTTTATCAGCGGTCTATTTAATCCTTTATTATGCTTTGATTATCGTTTTGCTGATTATAATCGGAGGGTAGAGCCATATCCTGTATTGCATTTTGCATATCAGGGATATGGCTTTTTTCCGCTGTAGGGCGGAAGACAGGAACGCACAGCCGATGCTAACATAAAAAGAGATTCCGATGTCGGAATATTACGAAAAATATGCGGAGGTGCGAGACGATGGAACCAAAAAAGAAGAAATCAAAGGTAAAGTGGATTGTGATTGCGGTTTTAGCGGTCATCATAATCGGTATAGCAGCAAGCGGAGGGGATTCGGATGAACCGAAAAAGACCGGAGAAGTTACAACGGAAAAATCAAAGTCGGATGGGGATGTTGCCGGCACGGGTGGTGATGATGCACAGGAAGCAACGACGGAGGCTCCGAACAACATCTTTCATGTCGGGGACGTGGTAGAAACATCAACCTTGAAGATTACATACTATTCTGCTGAAGAGTACAAAACAGACAATGAATTCATGCAGCCGAAGGAAGGAAATATCTATTACCGGATGGAGTTTGAATTTGAGAATATCGGTGATTCTGATGAGACGATTTCCAGCATGCTTTGTTGGAACTGCTACGCGGACGGATACGTTATGGATATGGCTTATATCGGAGATGACGAGATTGATGCGACACTTTCGCCGGGGAAGAAAGTGCGTGGCGCAGTATATTATGAGGTTCCTGCAGATTCCAAGGAGATTGAA
>JBJEMZ010000137.1:0-2116 GCA_051879935.1 Wujia sp. | reverse complement strand
ATTACCTGAAACCGCATTTCCTTCCGAACAAGCTTCATCTGTGTACAACTGAACAAGCGCATCACCTGTCTCATTGACCCCTTCGCCATATACCCATCCATCATTATCTACAAGAGTATTATCACTCATAAACGCACCCGTATACGTCGGCAAATCATCCTTCTGATAGATCATTTCCTTGTCATCTGCTTTGTAGAACACGATTCTCTTTTCAACTGTCAAAGTACCGGAAGTGTACGTAATTGTATAGTTTGGATTCTGATAACAATTCGCATTCTGATAGCCATTCGAATCATCCGCATCAATATCATATGTTCCAACCACGCGGTTTGCATTTCCGGCTGTATTCGTATATGCACACAAAGGATGCATGGCAGTTTTTACAGCAGCCTCGATTTCAGTTTTTTCGCTCGCTACCACACCCGTTAATGTATAGGTATATTCCGGTGCCGGATTACCATATACGATTTCTGCATCATCAATTTTGATGGTAAGTGCCTTTGCTGTAATCTTACCTTTCAGATCAAAGGCCGTATTCACAAGCATATAATTTGCGGCTTTTTCTCCGGATAAAACTGCATCTGTAATCTTTACCTTCGTTGCAGTTGCTACATCCTTCGAATCATAGACAGCCGTATAGCTTCCGAGCTTCACATCGTCGTTATTGACAATACCGGATTCAGGAATCGCCTGTTCCCCCTCACCCAGTGTCTGTGCAAATGCATAATACGCATTTCCGTCATTTGCAGAGATTAATGTTTTCGCCGCTGCCAATACTGTTGTTGTATTATCATATTCTTTTTCAATGACCGGCGCAGCTTCCCCTGTCTTTGCCACGATTCGAACCGGGCGCTTCTTCACTGTCAGTTTTGCCGGAACGCCATCCCACTCAATCGTGTAATCATCCGACAGCAAACCGGTCACCGTGCCATCTGTATTCTCTTTCAGGAAGATATAATAGTCACCGGCAGGAAGTGTCTTCATATCTGCAGATGTGCCATCCGCTACAACCTCCTGATACGTTTCATCCTCAAGCTTTTTCTTGATGACGAAGACTGCCTGATTCTGTGTAATAGAAGCCTCTACGGAATCTCCCTCGATAAAATCCGCAAAGGAAAGCTCATAATTCTCATACCTCGGCTGTTCACCATATACATATTCCAAATCATCTACAGAAACCGTAAGCTTCGTTCCTGCAAGGATGGATGCCTGAGTCGTCTTCTGGCTTTCGTCTGTCACGAGACGGTAATTATCTCTTGATACCCCCAGTAATGCGCCGCCACTGCCATTTGCTGCAGCACTGCTGTTGTCAATTGTCAGATTGACCGTCTTGTCATTGCCTGCTTTTGCATCTGCGAATGCTCCGGTTACCTTTGTGGTATCCAATGTCAGCGCATCTCCGGCATACAATCCCGGTATAGTAACAGCCTGGTCATCCACTTTTTTGATGTCATAACTGTGTGTTGTCTCATTATAAACAGTCTCCAACCGGGAGAATTGCACACCATCAAACACTAACTCTGCCGTAGTCTTCTTATCGTAATTCTTATCCTCCGCGCCAATTCCGCTCACAACAACCGGGCAAGGAATAATCGTCAGCTCTCCCGAACCATATTCGATCTGGTAATTGTCATTGATATTTTTATTCTGGCTGTTCAGGATTACAATATCTTTCGCCGTAATCGTATAGGTTCCGACATTCTTTCCGGTCTTATCCGTAGACACTGCAAAGGTTTCTCCGATTGGCAGACTCGCATATTCTGTCCAGTCATCCGCCGCCTTTTCCTTTGTGAAGAACCGGAATTCATTGACCGTTTCATTCTTTACCATCGTCTGCTCACTGCCGTTGTAAACCTTTATCACATCCTTTGGACATACCTTGATATATCTGGACGTGATTTCATATGTCTGTTTCGTCAGGGTAAATGTATAATCACTTGGATAGTATTCCGCATGCTCACTGGCTGACACTTCCACCGTCGCCTCGTAGGTTCCCACATTCTTCTGCACATTTCCAACTGTGAGTACAATTGTGCTCTTATCGTCCGGCGGATTATTCTCCGTAATGACAACATACGGACTTTTTTCCGTACCATCGTAATTATATTTGAAATCA
>JBJEMZ010000136.1:5935-10061 GCA_051879935.1 Wujia sp. | reverse complement strand
AACAAGAAAGATGGTTGAAAAAGCAAATAATGAGAGCAAACGAACAAATGGCTCCATTATTTATATTGACAAAAGTAATAAACACATGTATGAACTTTCCAATATCATTCGACTCATCAATCTGCACGATTATGAAATAAAAACACCTGAAGCTTTTATGGGATTTATACAGGGACTTATATCCGCAAATCATAACCTGACACACATCTTCCTTGATAATTTTATGATGATGTGCAATATTGGTCCGGAAGCACTTGAAACTGCATTAAATGAGATTAATACCATTTCCGAAAAATACAATGTCACATTTGTCATCAGTACCGCGGTAGAGGAATCTATGTTACCGGCTTCCTATGCTGACAGCGTAATATGTAAACTGTAAACCTTTCGATAAGGACAGATATTATGAAAAAGCAACAACATGTTATACAAATGAATAGGGATATTCGAGCAAACGCTGCAACACTCGTGATTGCAGCGGTTTTGTTGTATGTTCTTATCAGTATTATTTCCTCTTTAGGAAAAGATTCCGTAACAATCTATCAGGTTAGTAAGGGAGATGTGAGCAATAACATTTCTCTGCATGGATTAGCCATTCGAGACGAGGTTGTTGTAAATTCCGCACGTTCCGGTTACATCTGTTACTACATTGCAGACGGAGAGAAAGTTAAGAAAAACTCTGCCGTATGTACCGTCGATGAAACAGGAGAAATCTATAATTCAGTCAGCGATTCCGATTCATATGAGAATCTGCTTACCCCTGACGATTACAATAACATCCGTTCGCTGATATCCTCCTATAAACTTTCCTATAGCGATGTTACATTTTATAACGCCTATAACTTTGAAACAAATGCAAACAACAAAGTGTTTGAACTGACAAACCAAGTATTGATGCATCAGGTAAGCAGTGCAAACAGTGGTATCTCTTCTGTATCCGCATCTGAAAGCGGACTGGTCACGTATTACATTGACGGCTATGAGGATTACACAATATCTGACTCCATCAGTGCTGCTGATTTTGATAAGGCCGGTTACGAAAAAAAATCCATGAAATCCGGAGATATTGTTTCTGCAGGTGGTGCCGTTGTCAAGATTATTCCCTCCGAGCAATGGAACATTGTTGCACCGATATCTGCAGAACAAATTGCTGAAATAGAGGGAAACAGCTACATCACTTTCCGTATAAACAATTCCAATTTTACAATCACAATGCCATATACAATCATAAACGGATCCGATGGCACTTACATCAACATTGCCATCGACAAATATATGTCGAACTATGTTTCCGAACGGTTTTTAAATGTTGAGATATTAAGAAGTGATGACAGCGGACTGAAAATACCGACCTCTGCCCTTGTAGAAAAAGATGTCTACAAAATCCCTCTCAGCTATCTGACCGGAGGAAGCAATCAGTCGAACACAAACCGAATCAACATTCAAAGGCGGGATGAAAATGGAAAGGAATCAATTCAGCAGATGAAACCGATTATCTATAAAATCGATGATGAATATGCTTATATTGATCCAAAAGACATCGAGGATTCGGATGTTCTGCTTGATATTACTTCTGAGCAGACAATTGCCGCCTCCTTACTTGAAACCTATAAAATATCCGGTGTATATTTCGCAAATCAGGGAATTGCAGAATTCAGACGTGTTACGATTCTGAAAACAATAGACGAATTTGTTCTGATTGAAGGAAACGAAGAAATCAAAGCATACGATAATATCGTTTTAAATGCCAATACCGTTACCGAAAATCAGCTCATATATTAATATGCAGGAAAGGTCTTGATAAAATGTTGTATGAAAATTATGAAAAGGTAGTAGAAAATGTAAAACGGGCATGTGAACGTTCCGGACGTAATTTTCAGGATGTAACAATTATTGCAGTCAGTAAAACAAAACCTCTTTCGGATGTTGAGGAATTACTTGCTCACGGTATAACCGAATTTGGAGAAAACAAAGTACAGGAGATGGTTGATAAATACGAACACGTATCAAAACCGGTTCACTGGCATTTAATCGGGCATCTCCAGACAAACAAAGTAAAATATATCGTGGATAAGGCGCATCTGATTCACAGTGTTGATTCTATTCATCTTGCAAAAGAAATTGAAAAAGAAGCGGCAAAAAAGGGAGTCATCGCAAATGTTTTATTACAGGTAAACATTGCCGAGGAAGAAACCAAATTTGGAATTCATGAAGATGCCGTTTACGAGCTGGTAGATGCTGTGAAGGATATGCCGCATATTCATGTTCAGGGACTCATGACAATCGCTCCTTTTGTGGAAAATCCGGAAGAAAATCGCATACACTTTCGGAAAATGTACCAATTATCGCTTGACATAAAATCCAAATGCATTGATAATATTGATATGAATGTTTTATCAATGGGAATGACCAATGATTACGAAGTTGCCATCGAAGAAGGTGCTACGATGATTCGTGTCGGAACCGCTATCTTTGGTGCGCGGAACTATAACATAAAGTAAGGAGATTGAGTTATGGCAAAGGATGCAGGTAAAAAAAGTTTTCTTGATTTTTTCAAGGTGAAAAATATAGATGATGAAGAAGATGAATTTGATGATGATTTGTTTGATGATGATGATTACGACGATGACGACGATGAGGATGATGAAGATTATGTAAAGCCTTCCCGCCCGGCAAAGGCGAGAGCATCGTTTGGCAAAACGGCCGAAAAGCCGGCTGCAACCTCGAAATATGAGGCTGCAACTCAGGTTTCATCCCGTCGTACTTCAGCAGAATATCAAAACACCAGAACTTCTTCCGGCAATGGAAAGCTTGTTGATTTCAAAGAGAATCAACGTCAGTCCTACAACAGAAGTTCAGAGTTCCGCAGTCGGAGTGAAGTATTTGTCATCAAACCACAGGAGACAGATGAGGCACAGTCCATCATTGATTTCCTGCGTGCAAACAAAACAATCGTCATAAATATTGAGGGACTTGAGGTATCTGTCGCACAGAGAATCATCGATTATGTCGGCGGTGCGTGCTATGCAATGGGAGGCTCACTAAATGTTGTATCATCCAACATCTTTATTGCAACACCGCAGGATATCGAAGTATCTGGCGATTTAAGAGAGGAACTGGTTAGTCAGGACGCGATGACACCATATGTACAATATTAAAATAACAGGGGGGAAGAAAGATGCTTACACCGGTTGATATCCAACAGAAAAAATTCCATGTAGGCTTAGGTTACGACAAAAAGGATGTTAACACCTTTTTTGACAGTGTATCGGAGAATTATGAAAAGCTCTATCGTTCAAATGCAGAGTTAAAGGAGAAGGTATCTGTATTAAACGACACACTTCAGAATTATCGCTCGAAAGAAGAGAATCTGGAAAAAAGCTTAAAGCTTGCAGAAAAAGATACCGTTGAAACAATTTCAAAAGCAACAAAAGAAGCAAAAAGCATCATTCGGGATGCAAAAAATCAGGCACAGAACATTTTAGCAGATGCAGAAGCCCGTTTGGAGATTCTTCAGGATGAAATTGCAGTGTTAGAAGCAAAATATGCTGCCTACAAATCAAACTTCTGCACATTACTGAAGAAGCAGTTTGAATTTTTAGATATCAATGATTTTGATGTAGATGCTATGATTGATGACCGAGCATGGAGTCTGATTGGCGGAAGCACAAAACAACCGGAAGCTGCCTCTGTATCTGACAACTTTGGTGCTTACACCGGAGATCCACAGATGCGTGATGAATCGACACTTGGCGGTGGTTTAAATGGTGGTTACGGAAGCGGAGATGTAACAAGTACAAGTGCTGTCTACACACAAAGCTTAAGTGCCGGCGAAAATTTTGTAGATCCATTCAAGCCACAGGAAGAAAAGGAATATAATCCGTTTGAAAATAAAGCGAAAAAGGATTCCTCAGATTCCAAGCTTCGGGTTACCGATTCAGCGGAAGCAAAAAAGAGGATGAAACGCGCAACTGTCGGAAGCACGGAGGCATCTGCAGCAGCCGAAAAGGCAAAGCATGTTGCTGAACAAAGCGCAAAACAGCAGGCTCCAAAACAGGAAGCCCCTGTAAAAGAGACTCCAAAGAAGGAGACTCCAGCACCTGAAACACCAAAGCAGGAAGCTCCG
>JBJEMZ010000136.1:0-5835 GCA_051879935.1 Wujia sp. | reverse complement strand
CCAAAGCAGGAAGCTCCGGCACCTGAAACACCAAAGCAGGAGGCTCCGGCACCTGAAGAGCCAAAAGAAGATTCCGTTTCTTCTATCCCAACCATTCAGGCAGGTACAAAAGAAGAGGATACAGAAGAAGCAAATACAGAAGAAGTATCGGAAGAAGAAAATCTCGAAGGTGAAGTGGAGGAGAAGAATGGTCCGGCTCTGCTTGGAGAAGGAGAGGATGATTCCGAAACCGACGACGATGGATTCGAATTCATTTAATACATAAAACAGGAAGTATAACACCATGAATAATTTGACTGTACATCTTGATGAAAAGCCGATTTATGACATTGTCTATGAAACAAGCTTTGATTCTTTACCAGACAGAATCTGTACACTCGGCTATCATAACCGAAAAATTTGCGTGGTATCAGAAAGTCATGTAGCATCCTTATATTTGGATGCTATATTGCTTTGTTTAAAGGATCACTGCGCTTATATTACCTCCTTTGTATTTCCGGAAGGAGAGGAGAGCAAAAATCTGGATGTTGTACGTGATTTGTACAAACATCTGATTATAGAGAAATTTGATCGCAATGACGTGTTAATTGCACTGGGCGGTGGTGTGGTCGGAGATTTGACCGGCTATGCTGCAGCAACCTACCTGCGTGGTATTGATTTTATCCAAATCCCGACAAGTCTGTTATCTCAGGTAGATTCCAGCATCGGCGGTAAGACTGGCGTGGATTTTGATTCCTACAAAAATATGGTAGGCGCCTTTCATATGCCTAAGCTTGTATATATCAATCTTTCCGTGCTTCAGACACTTTCCAACCGGCAGTTTTGTTCCGGAATGGGAGAGATTCTGAAGCATGGTCTTATCAAAAACGCAAACTATTTCCAGTGGCTTTGCGAAAATCGCGCAGCAATTGCAGATATGGATTTGCAGACCATAGGAAATATGATTTATGAAAGCAATATCGTGAAGAAAAATGTTGTTGAAAATGACCCGAATGAAAGAGGAGAGCGTGCGCTTTTAAATTTTGGTCATACACTCGGTCATGCGATTGAAAAATATATGAATTTTGAGTTTCTGCATGGAGAATGTGTACTAATTGGCACAGCCCTTGCAAGTATTATTTCTTACAAAAAAGGGAATATTACACAGGCGGAGCTTCGGGATATTCTGCATGCCATGAAGCCATATCATGTTCCAAAGCTTCCGAAGGATGCTGATTTTAATAAGATTATTTCCTACACAAAGAATGACAAAAAAGCAGTTGGAGGAAAAATCAAATTTATTTTGCTTGAGACAATCGGACATGCATACATTGATATGGATGTCAGTGATCAGGATATGATGACCGCATTAAAGGAGTTACAGGAAAAATATCAGGATGAATACGAATAAACGACCAAAAATCTACATGATACCGATTTTATGCATTGGACTGCTTGTTGCAATTGACCAGCTTACAAAGCACATAGTCCGCAGTTCATTTGCACTGTATGAGTCAAAGCCACTCATCAAAGATGTGTTTCATCTGACCTATATTCAGAACACTGGCGCAGCATGGGGAATGCTGAAGGGGAAAATTTTTTTCTTTGTTATTTTAACACTTGCTTTTTTTATTTTATGTAGTTGTATTTATGCACGTGTCAAGGATGATAAGCGATTTACTCCGATTCGTGTTTGTCTGGTGTTTCTTGTTTCCGGTGCAATCGGCAATATGATTGACCGAATCAAGCTGCATTATGTCGTTGATTTTTTTGATTTTCGTCTGATTAATTTCCCGGTATTTAATGTGGCTGATATATATGTAACCGTCAGCATGTTTGTCTTACTGGTTTTGTGCCTGTTTTATTACAAGGATGAGGATATAGACAAGATTGTGAGTTTCAAGTATCATAAACCGTCAAAAAACGAGAAATCCGAGGATACGTAATATGGAAGAATTTGAATTCATCATAAACGAGACCTCCATAGAATCAATTGGAATACGTCTTGATAAATATCTGACCGAGAAACTACCGGAATATTCCCGTTCGTATATACAGAAATTACTTGAGGATGGACAGATTCTTGTAAATGGAAGACCATCAAAATCAAATTATAAGCTTCGAAACGGTGATCTGATTACAGTCACAATTCCGGAGGCAGAACCGCTTGATGTCGAACCGGAAGATATCCCATTAGATATTGTATATGAGGACTCTGATGTGATCGTCATTAACAAACCGAAGGGTATGGTGGTGCATCCGGCACCCGGACATATCCACGGAACTATGGTAAATGCTCTGTTATATCATTGCAAAGATTCCCTTTCCTCTATCAATGGCATCATGCGGCCAGGTATCGTGCATCGTATCGATATGGATACAACAGGATTACTTGTGGCATGTAAAAATGATACAGCTCATCGTATCATGTCCGATAAATTCAAGATACATGATATTCATCGTGTCTACACAGCCATTGTCTATAATCATTTTCAAAATGAAAGCGGAACAATCGATAAGCCGATTGCAAGACACAAAACAGAACGAAAGAAAATGGCAATTGACCCGAACGGAAGGCGGGCAGTCACACATTATACCGTCATCGAGAATCTGAAACAGAACTTTTCACTTATCAACTGCGAATTAGAAACCGGTCGAACACATCAGATTCGCGTGCACATGGCCAGTATCAATCATCCATTGCTCGGCGATTCTGTATATGGTCCAAAGCAAAAACCATTTCAGACACAGGGACAGGTATTACATGCCGGTGTATTAGGTTTTGTACACCCAATTACGAATCAATACATGGAATTTCATGCTGATTTGCCGGATTATTTTGAATCAATTTTAAGGAAATTGCGCTAAATTAATATACAAACTGTAAGTTATATACAACGCCGGAATCTTTTTCCGGCGTTGTATTTTTGTGTTTTATCCAAGAAAAGAGTAGTACTTTTTCAAATCAATTTATGCGCAAAACTCAGGTTTTACGAAAAATGATATTGCTATTATGGCGAAAGAGTGCTAAACTATACTTAGGAATTGTTTTTAACAATGGAGGTAAAAAATGGCTGATATTACATATCATGAACAACAAGAACGACGCAACCTGGATTTAATCCGCGGTGTGTGTAATGAATTACCCGACTACGTCAAACGATTTGTGCGCGGCGTACAACAGACAACCGCATCAAGAACCAGACTTGGTTATGTGCGTGACATCAAAGTATTTTTTGAATACATCTGTGAGGTCTATACCGAGTATCCTTGTTCCACACCAAAAGACGTTTCCCTCGATGTGCTTGCAAGCCTGGATACGTTTTTTATCGAGGATTACCTTGACTATCTCCAAAAATACGAAAAAAACGGCCGTATATACACAAACGGTAAATCTGCCATCAAACGTAAGCTTTGCGCACTCAGCGTGCTGTTTAATTTCCTTTATAAGCACGATTTGCTTCACGAGAACATATTTGATAAGGTAGATCGTCCTAAAATACCGGAAAAACAGATTACACGTATGGATCCGGCTGAAACAGCCAATTTCCTTGACACTGTGGAATATGGCACAAATCTGACCGAACACCAGCTCAAATTCCACGAGAAAACCAAAGTCCGTGATCTGGCTATCATGACACTTATGTTATCAACCGGAATCCGTATTTCCGAATGTATCGGCTTAGATTTAAAAGACATTGATTTTGAAAACACATCCATCCGTGTCATCCGAAAAGGCGGCAAAGAAGCCATTGTATATTTCAGTGACGAGGCAATTGAGCCATTACAGGCGTATCTCGAACAGCGAAAGAAAATCCAGGCTGCTCCGGGCTCCGAAAATGCCCTGTTCCTCTCCTCTCACAACACCCGAATCAGTGTTCGGGCAGTTCAAAATATGGTTAAAAAATACTCGCAGTCCTCTGTTCCTTTGAAGCATATTACACCACATAAGCTCCGAAGCACCTTTGGTACTGCCCTCTATCAAGAAACCTCCGACATCTATCTCGTGGCAGATGTACTCGGACATTCTGACGTAAACACGACCAGAAAGCACTATGCAGACATGGAAAATGAACGGAAACGCCGGGCCAGAAATGCTGTTCAATTACGAGAAAAACCTTGAAGGTACAAATTACTGCTTTTGCCGCCATATAAAAACGGCGGCAAAAATGCATCAGTATTTTTCAAGCAGCATTTCATTTTCAACAAATTCCTTAAATCTTGGAAGACGAAGTGAAATTTCACCTCTGGTTTTTGTATCTATAATACCTTTTTCACTTAATCGCCGACGTGGTTCAGACCACTCATTATGCCTTTTTTTCGTAACGCTGAGCAATTCACTTGCTGTCATTTTTTCTTTCTGTACAATAAATTTCATGAACCATTTATCTCTATCCGTAAGCTCACTCCAGATTTTTTTATATACCTTTTCTGCTAATGCTTCATCAAGAAGCATTAATAATAGCTCATTTCATAATATAATTCAATATAATTAAATATAATTCTATATAATTTTTATAATTCGATATAATTTAATATAATCAATATAATAGTTTCACTAGTAAAAAATAACCTTGAAATGCAACTTATAATACGATAAAATGTTATTATATAATGTATTACACAATCTGATAAAATACTTGGGAGGTATATTTATATGAGATTAGTAACCCGTTCAGATTTTGATGGTCTTGCTTGTGGCGCACTGTTGCTTGAAGCAGGTATAATTGATTCCTGGACATTTGCACATCCAAAGGATTTGCAGGATGGCCTTGTTCCGATTGATGAAAATGACTGTCTGGCAAATGTTCCGTATGTGGAAGGCTGTGGTCTTTGGTTTGACCATCATTCCAGTGAGCATGAACGCCAGCAGCTTGAAGGTAAATACAAAGGGGAAAGCCGCATCACACCATCCTGCGCCAGAATTATTTACGATTATTACGGCGGCAAGGAACGCTTTTCGCATTTTGATGAGATGATGGAAGCTGTTGACAAGGTTGATTCCGGTCATCTTACAATCGATGAGGTACAGAACCCTGCCGGATGGATTTTGGTTGGATTTTTGATGGATCCTCGTACCGGTCTTGGCAGATGGCGTAATTTCACCATTCCAAATTACAAGCTCATGGAGGAATTGATGCAGGCATGCCGCACAATGAATACAGACGAGATTTTAAACCTTCCGGATGTAAAAGAACGTATTGATGTATACTTCGAACAGACAGAGAAATTCAAGGAAATGGTTAAAGCGCATACCCGGGTTGAAAAAGATGTTATCATCTCAGATTTACGTGGCGTTGATCCTATCTACTCCGGTAACCGTTTTATGATTTACAGTATGTATCCGGAACAGAATATCTCCGCATGGATTGTAAACGGAAAAGGCGGCAAGGGTTGCTCTGCTGCTGTCGGCTACAGCATCCTGAACCGGACAGCAACCTTAGATGTTGGAAGCCTGATGTTAAAATACGGCGGCGGTGGTCACAAAGCAGTTGGAACCTGCCAGTTCACAGACGAGAACATGGATACGGAGCTTCCAAAGATGCTTGACGAATTGATAAACGGTGTAAAATAATATACATACAAATTAAGCTCCTAAAGCGGTTAAAATCTGCTTTAGGAGCTTTTTAAATTGTAAAACTATAACTGATATTTCTTAATCAAATCTAGAATCTCTTCCTCCGTTGCTTCCAGTTCATCTGCGATTATAGCAATATCCTTTCCCTTTGCAAGCTTTGCCTTTAATAGCTTTAAAATATTTTGCTCGATTCCCTGCTCAATTCCACAGGTCAAAATATCTCTCTCATGTTCCGCGGCAATCATATGTTTTACCTCCACTTCACTATTCTGCTTTAT
>JBJEMZ010000135.1:0-10150 GCA_051879935.1 Wujia sp. | reverse complement strand
TACGGTTCAGGATGAAAGCTCTATGGCAGCAGTTCGGGCTGCGGGGATAAAACCGGGAAACTTTGTTATGGATGTGTGCGCGGCACCGGGTGGAAAAACAACTGCTGCAGCGGTATATGCAGGGGTAACAGGGCGCGTGCTTTCCATGGACATCGCGGAGGATAAGCTTGAGAAGATAGCGGAGAATGTCAGCAGGCAACAGCTTGAAAATGTCGAGATCCGCTGCCATGACGCAAGAGAGTTCGAAGCAGAATATGTGGAATCGGCAGACGTTGTCATTGCAGATGTGCTCTGTTCCGGACTTGGTATTTTAGGACGTAAAAATGATATCAAATACCGGGTGAGCAAAGAGCAGCTAGAGGAATTGATACAGATACAAAGAAACATACTTGATGTTGTATGCCGGTACGTAAAGCCCGGCGGAACGCTGCTTTACAGTACATGCACGATTAATCCCGATGAAAATGAACGGCAGGTCGACTGGTTTCTCGCAGGTCATCCGGAGTTTTCATTAAGGATGAGCAGACAGTTTTTGCAGGGAATCGATCAATGTGATGGATTTTATTATGCAGTGATGCAGTTTGATGGTATAAAGAGCAAAGAAGGATAATACAGATTGTTATGGATATTAAATCAATGTACATCCCGGAAATTGAAGATTGGATGAAGGAGAAGGGGCAGCCTTCTTTCCGGGCAAAGCAGTTGTTTGCCTGGATGCATCAGAAATATGTGGAAAAGACGGAGGAGATGACAAATCTTCCGAAATCACTTCGCGAGACCATAGATGCCGAAGGTTTTATGCACATTGAAGAGGAAACACGTCTGCAGTCAAAGAAAGACGGGACGATTAAGTTTTTGTTCCGTCTGCATGACGGACAGATGATTGAGACGGTATTTATGCGGCATAATTATGGAAATTCTGTCTGTATTTCTTCCCAGGCGGGATGCCGGATGGGATGCCGCTTTTGCGCGTCCACCATAGGCGGTCTTGTTCGAAATCTGGAACCTTCTGAGATGCTGGAACAGGTCTATGCGGTAAGCAGGCTTGTGGGAGAGCGAATCAGTCATGTCGTGGTGATGGGAACCGGAGAACCGCTTGATAATTATGATAATCTGATCCGTTTTTTAAGACTTCTCACAGATGAGGACGGATATAACTTAAGTGCGCGGAACATCACGGTTTCAAGCTGTGGAATCGTACCACGTATCTATGATCTCGCCGAGGAAAATCTGCCGATTACATTTGCACTTTCCCTGCATGCACCAACCGATGAAGAACGAAAGGAACTGATGCCGATTGCATATCAGTATACACTTGCGGAGACGATTGCTGCATGTAAGACCTACTTTCAGAAGACCGGGAGGCGCGTGACATTTGAGTACAGTCTTGTGAAAGGAAAAAATGATTCGGTGGCACAGGCGGAAAAACTGGCAAAGCTGCTTTTGGGCATGAATTGTCATGTCAATTTGATTCCGGTTAACCCTGTGGAAGAACGTGATTTCGAGCAGAGTGAGCAGGATTCTATCACAAATTTTAAATTAACTCTTGAAAAAAATCACATAAATGGTACACTAAGGAAGAGTATGGGCAGTGATATTGATGCTGCCTGTGGTCAGTTACGAAGGAAATATGCGTTTTATCATCAGGAGGATTCCCATGCATTCTAGCGGAAGAACGGATACTGGTATCAAACGTAATAACAATCAGGACAGCATATTTTTCAGTGATTCCCCGGTGGGACCACTCCCAAATCTGTATATTGTTGCAGACGGAATGGGTGGACACAGAGCCGGAGACAAGGCATCGAGGATGGCGATTGATATTACAGTGGATTTTGTGACAAACTCCACAATCGAAAATCCGGTAGCGCTGTTAAAACGGGCGATGTTATATGTAAATAATGAAATATACAAGGCGGCATGCGCAGACCCGGATTTAAACGGTATGGGAACTACTATGGTTGCTGCGGTGGCACAGGATGGAAAACTATTTGTGGCGAATGTAGGTGACAGCCGGCTGTATGCGGTTGGTGGAGAGATACGGCAGATAACCATGGATCATTCTCTGGTGGAAGAACTGATTCGCAAAGGCGAGTTGGAACGTAAAAAAGGAAGAAATCATCCGGAAAAAAATATCATTACCAAAGCGATGGGATCAAGAGATGAGGTAATGCCGGATTTTTTTGAGATAGAGATAAATGCAGAAGAGAAGTATCTGTTATGCTCAGACGGTTTATCTAATATGGTAGAGGACGACGAAATAAGAGATATTATGGCGGAGAACAATAATCTCGAGGAGATTGCGCAGGCACTTATTGACCGAGCAAATTATTATGGTGGTTCTGACAATATATCCGTTGTAATTTTATCGGCTGTCTGAGAATCAATTTGAAAACGAATATAGCAGAAAGGGTTGAAATCATGTTAAAACCAGGAATGATATTATGCGATAGATATGAGATATTGGATGCGGTTGGAGCCGGTGGGATGTCGATTGTATACAAGGCAAGAGATCACCGACTGAATCGTAATGTCGCCATTAAGGTGTTGAAGCCGGAGTTTAGTAACGATAAAAATTTTGTTACCAAATTCCGTATTGAAGCACAGGCATCGGCTGGACTTACACATCCGAATATCGTGAATGTATATGATGTTGTGGATGATGAGGGTATTTACTGTATCGTGATGGAACTTGTTGAGGGCATCACATTGAAACAGTATATTGAGCAAAACGGCCGTCTTCCGATGGATAAGGCAATTGATATATCTATCCAGATTGCGTCCGGCCTTGAGGCTGCTCACGAAAACCATATTATTCACCGTGATATCAAACCGCAGAACATTATTGTATCCAAAAACGGAAATGTGAAGGTGACGGATTTTGGTATTGCCAAAGCGGCAAGCAGCAATACCCTTACCTCCGGTGCCATGGGAAGTGTACATTACATATCTCCGGAGCAGGCAAGAGGCGGATACAGTGATGAACGAAGTGATATCTATTCCCTTGGTATTACGATGTATGAGATGGTAACCGGAAGAGTTCCGTTTGAAGGTGATAACAATGTTTCGGTTGCACTTATGCATATTCAAAATGAGATGATACCGCCAAGGCAGTATTATCCGGATATCTATTCGAGCTTTGAGAAGATTATTTTGAAGGCAACCCAAAAGAAGCCGGAGCGCAGATATTTAACTGCAAGTGCACTGATTGCGGATTTGAAACGTGTGCAGAACAACCCGAATATTGATATAGTTGTGGCACCGACATCCATCACAAACAGTCCAACACAGGAGTGGACAAAAGAGGATATGCGAGCAATCCGTGAGGGAAGCGCAGGCCGTGATATGTATAGTCAGGGTTCCTATTCAAATCCTCCTGTCCAAGAGGAGATGGGGGAAATCCGTCCGATAGGTTACAATTCCACTCCTCAGGCAAACAATGGAAGAATTAATGAATTGCTGCAGGATGACGATGAATGGGATGATTACGAAGAGGAACAGCCACAACCGAAAAAAGGTAATCTGAAGAAGGTTCAGGATTACGACGAGGATGACAGGATAGAGGATGACGAGGAAGATGAAGATGACGGAATTGATCCGGGTATCCGAAAAGCAGTTACGATTGCCGGTATTGCTACGGCAGTTGTCATCGCTTTGATTATTATCCTCGTACTTGGAAATCTGCTTGGCTGGTTTAAGTTCGGTTCCAACAAGAAAAATACGGAATCAAAAATCAGTACAGAGGAAGTTCAGAGTATTGCTATGATTCAGGTGGTCGGTTATTCTGAGGAGGCAGCGACAAAGCTTCTTTCTGAAAAAGGATTTACGAATGTAAAGGTAGAGCATGTTCAGGATGACGAGGCACAGGAAGGGTATGTATTTGAGCAGAGTGTAAAGGAAGGCGAGACGATACCTGCAGATCAGGAGATTGTCTTAAAGGTAAGTGCAGGTGCAGAGGAAATCGATGTTCCGGATGTAAGTGGATACGAGGATGCGCAGGCGGTTACAATACTTACTGAGGCCGGATTCCAGGTTTCTCATGCTTACGAGTATAATGAAGACGTAGAAAAAGATAAGGTAATAAAGACAGAACCGGCAGGCAACACGAAGGCTCCGAAGGGAAGCAAGATTATCGTTACGGTCAGCAACGGTTCTGAAAAGAAGGAAGTGGAGGTTCCGAATCTGAGTGGACTGACGGAGGCGCAGGCACGGGATTCTCTGACAAGCAAGAAGCTTAGTGCCGGCAATGTTTCTCATGAAAACAGCGAAACGGTTCCGGCAGGTATGGTCATCAGCCAGAATCCGGGAAGAGGAACAACCGTTACAGAAGGCACGGCAGTTGATTTTGTCATTAGTGACGGACCGGAGGAGAAGACAGTCACATACAGGGCGGATATTTCCGGAACAATCACCTGCAATGATGCGGCACTTGATGGTACGGCAGTTACCGTTCAGGTAGTCTTCAGTGGAAATACAGTTTATGAACAGAGTGTAACGGTAACATCCGGCAATTCCTACAATGTGACTGCATCCGTACCGGGTCTTGCATCGCAGGGAGGCAGTGCAAGCTTTGTAATTCTTGATGGAAGCGGAAACAATGTTACGTCATCGTTTAGTGTGCCGGCACCAAATGTTTCCTATTCGGAAGAATAAAATATAGGCAGACTATGCGTGGGAAAATAATAAAAGGTGTGGGTGGATTTTATTATGTCCACCCACATGATATAAGTAATAATATATTTGAGTGCAAGGCAAAGGGGATTTTTCGGAATCAGAATATTAAGCCTGCGGTCGGTGATGATGTGGAAATTGAAATCATTAGCAAGGACGATAAGACCGGAAATATTGTTTCGATTTGTCCAAGAACAAACAAACTTGTTCGGCCGGCTGTAGCAAATGTCGATCAGGCAGTGATTCTTTTTGCACTTGCAGATCCGAAGCCTAACTATAATTTGTTGGATCGTTTTCTGATAATGATGGAGCAACAGGATGTGGATACGATTATTTGCTTCAATAAGGCGGATCTCGTAGAGAAAGCGGAGGCACAAACGGTTTGTGATATTTACAGACGTGCAGGATACCGGGTGTTTTTGACGGTGGCAAATAAGGGAGAAGGTATCCGTGAATTTCAAGAAGCGATACGTGGAAAGACGAGTGTATTTGCGGGGCCGTCCGGAGTTGGAAAGTCTTCCATGTTAAATGCATTACATCCGGATATTTCGGTACAGACCGGAGTAATCAGTGAGAAAATTCGTCGGGGCAAACATACGACGAGGCACTCGGAATTAATTTATATTGGGGAAGATACGTATATTATGGACACCCCTGGATTTAGTTCGTTGTATATTGAAGATATAGAACCAGAAGAGTTAAAAGTGTACTTTCGCGAATTTGAAAGCTATAATGGCAGATGCAGATTTAACGGCTGCGTGCATATGCAGGAGCCGGACTGCCTTGTAAAAGAGGGAGTTTCAAAAGGGGAGATTTCCGAACTGCGCTATGATAATTATGCACAGTTGTATGAGGAATTAAAAAATAAAAGGAGATGGTAAGACATGAATATTCTTTCACCTTCGCTTTTGTCGATTGATTTTAATCATATCGAGCGAAACGCAAAAACACTGGATGAAGCCGGTGTAAAATGGTTCCATCTGGATGTCATGGATGGAAGCTTTGTTAGGAATATTACATTCGGACCTCCGGTTATCAAATGTATTCGAAAAGTAACAGACAGTTTTTTTGATGTGCATCTTATGATTGATGACCCGATTCGATATGTGGATGCATTTGCGGATGCGGGTGCAGATATGCTGACAGTACATTATGAGGCATGCAAGAATTTGCAGGATACGGTAGATGCGGTAAAGGCGGCCGGTATGAAGGTCGGAATTGCTTTAAATCCGGAGACACCGGTGTTGTGGCTGGATTATTATATTAATCAGGTCGATATGGTTTTGATTATGAGTGTAAACCCCGGATTTGGCGGACAGAGATTTATGCCGATTGCATTGCAGAAGCTTCGCGAACTCAAAGCGCTTGCCGATGAAAAAAATCCGAATCTTTTGATTCAGGTAGATGGTGGTATCACAATTGATAATGTGCAGGATGTATTGGATGCCGGAGCCAATGTTGTTGTAGCCGGATCTGCCATCTTTAAAGGGGATAAAAAGGCAAACATTGAAGCATTTATGAGAAAACTGAATCCTTAATAAGAACATGAAAAAAATTGAAAAACCTTGTCTGATTGTTACCGGTGGAACCATGGAGCCCGAATTGCTGCAACAAACCCTGCGTGATAAAAACGGGGACTGCTTTATCATCGGTGTCGATAAGGGACTTGAAATATTGGAACAATTAAAGATTGAACCGGACCTCGTAATTGGAGATTTTGATTCCGCAGACAATGGCATCAGAGCAAAATACGTGACAAGCCCTGATGCCATTGTGCGTGATGATTGTATCGTCTTACGGCCGGAAAAGGATTACACGGATACACATGTGGCGGTCTTGGAGGCAATCAAGAGAGGTGCGGGAGATATTATTTTGCTTGGTGCAACCGGAACAAGACTTGACCATACACTGGCAAATCTCGGTTTGCTTTTTGTATGTGAAAGCGCGGGCGTGCATGCAGAGATTCTGGATATGCATAACCGCATTACATTGATACAACGGGAGGCAACGCTGTATAAGGATAAGCTGTACGGACCGTTTGTGTCGTTAATTCCTGCTACACAATGTGTGCGGGATATTACCCTGAAGGGCTTTAAGTATAACGCCTGTAATCTATCGATAAAACAAGGAGAAACGATAGGAATCAGCAATGAGTTAAGAGAGGAGGAAGGTCACATAACAATCGGGGATGGGTGCCTGTATATTATGGAGACCAAAGATTAGATGTCAACATGGGTTTTACTTGCATTTGCATTTTACATTGTTTTGATGCTGGCAATCGGTGTAATCAGTGCAAAGAAAAACAAAAGTACAGATGATTATTTTTTAGGAGGTAGAAATCTCGGAGGATTTGTTGCCGGACTTTCTGCACAGGCTTCTGATATGAGCGGATTGCTGCTGATGGGACTGCCCGGATGTATCTATGCCTTTGGTGCCAACCAGGCATGGATTGCAATCGGTCTTTTGATCGGTACGATTTTGAACTGGACTGTGATTGCAGGTCGTCTGCGCCGTTACACGATCAAGGCAGGCAATGCTATGACGATTCCGGAATACTTGAGCAATCGTTTCCGTGACAAAAAGCAGATTCTGAAGGCGATTTCGGCGGTTGTAATTGTTATATTCTTCCTTGTGTATGCAGCATCTGCATTCTCAGCAGGCGGAAAGCTGTTTGCATCCGTTGCAGGACTTGAATATCATAAGGCACTTGCGGTTGGTGCAGTTGTAATTCTGGTTTATACTTTTCTGGGCGGCTTCCTTGCTGTGTGTACGACAGACTTTGTACAGGGACTGATGATGCTCATCGGTGTTATTGCAGTTCCGGTTATTGCAGTCTGTATTCTCGGTACAGGTAACATTGTGCCGAATCTTGTGAATTCCGGTTTGGAGGTTTCCGCGAAGGATTATCTGAATATATTTATGGAGAACGGGAAACCTATTTCCGGTATCAGCATTGCTTCCCAGCTTGCGTGGGGACTTGGATACTGTGGTATGCCACATATACTTGTCCGTTTTATGGCTGTGCGCGATGAGAAGGAACTTTCCAAATCCAGAAAGGTTGCCATTGTATGGGTGCTTTTGTCACTTGTTTTGGCATGTGTGATCGGTGTAATCGGCAGAGCTTATCTGTTCCCGACTGTTCTTTCAAATGAAGGTGCACAGTACGAAAATGTATATATTGAGATGATTAAAAAGATGTTTATGAGCGATTACAGTCTGCCGTTTATCGGAGGTCTGTTGCTCTGCGGAATTTTAGCTGCTATTATGTCCACAGCGGATTCTCAGCTGCTTGTGTCCTCATCGGCTGTTGCAAACGATTTGTTGAAGGGTGTATTCTTCAAAAAGATGAGCGATAAAGCCGTCCTTGTTGTTGCAAGAATCTCCGTGTTCGTGATTGCAATTATTGCATTTATCATCGCCTGGAATCCAAATTCCTCCATCATGCTTCTCGTAAGTGATGCGTGGGCAGGACTCGGAAGTGCGTTTGGCCCGGCAATTCTGATGTCCCTTTACTGGAAACGTACTAACCTTGCGGGTGCAGCCTCCGGTATGATTAGTGGTGGATTGACGGTTATTATATGGGATTACATCAAATTGATTACGGTTGATGGAGAGAGAATGACACTTGGTTCCTATACCGGTATCTATTCCTTGCTGATTGGTTTTGCCGTGAGCCTTCTTGTTATCGTGGTTGTTTCACTTTTAACACCGAAGGTAAGTGAGGAAATCGTACAGGAATTTGAAGATGTAAAAAACGGAAATGTTGCAGAATAAAATACAAAAAGAAAATGCCGGGAGCAAACCGGCATTTTTCTTTTTGTATCTTAAAAAGAGAGGATTTATGAAAAAACTATGGTTATACTATAATCTATAATTATGAACAAATTATGACAAAACTTAAAAGATTGTGTAAAATGTAAGAATTGACAGAAAAAAATAGGCAAATGAGAGGAAAAAACAGCATTGGAGATAAAAATAATCGTTGTGGGTAACGTCAAAGAGCACTATTATCAAAATAAGATTGAAGAGTTCTTAAAGCAGATTCAAAAGAGATGTCCGGTTAGGCTTATATGTATAAAAGATGAAAGTATCCCGAAACAGGCAGGGGAAGCATCCATGCGGAAAGTGAAGGACACGGAGGGAGAGAAAATATTAGAACAGATTGTAAAAACGGATTATGTTGTGGCACTTTGTATCGACGGAAAAAAGCTTTCAAATGAAAAAATGTGTATGTATAAGGAAAAGGCAGACCGTATAGGAAAAACAAGCGTGACTTATATTATAGGTGGTTCGCTTGGACTAAGTGACGCTGTCAGAAAACGTGCGGATGAAAAAATGAGTTTTTCCGATATGACATTTCCGCATCAGCTTATGCGTGTCATGCTGCTTGAAGTGCTTGCGAATACTATTTGTGATATGTGATGTGGTTTAAAATTGTGTAGGCGCGGTACAACTGCTCGGAAAGCACAACGGCAGTCAGGTCGCATGACATGGTAAATCCGGAAAGTGAAAGTGTATCTGCAGAATCACCATAGGCAATGCTCTCAGTCTGAGAAGAGATGATAAATTCCAGACGGGAGTGGCCAGACAGTGAGAGCTTGTTTAAACGTGCAGCGAGTCCTTCTGATGATAGGGTATCCTTTCCCGGCACAATCATAAAAACAACTGAATCCGGCTGTGTGGAAAGCTTTGAAAAGTCTTTGTATGTGATAAGCTTTAATCTGCAAAATGGAAGGAGTCGTTTTGTATATTCGGCAATTGCCTGCTCATAATCAATATCCAATTTCTTTTTTTCGATATGAATAATAATTTCCATACAAATATTGTAACATAATTCTTTTCAGATGTCTTTGAAAATGTTAATATATAGATAGTATGGTTAAAATCTAAAAGACTAAAAGACATAGAGGTACAAGATGACAGATAAGAAAATACTGATATTAGATATTGATGGAACATTGGTAAATTCCAAAAAAGAAATCACACCGGAGACGTTAAAATATCTGATGATGATTCAGGAACAGGGACATATTGTGGCACTTGCATCAGGTCGCCCGTATCCCGGTATGAAACAGTATGTGGAAGCTCTTTCCCTTGAAAAAAATGGAGGATATGTTCTTGCATTCAATGGAGGCATGGTGATTGAATGTGCATCAGGGCGTATTGTATATGAAAAGGCTATTCCAAATCGTTATGCAAAACCGCTTTATGATTTTGCGATTGAAAATCGAATCGGAATGGTGACATATGATAAGAACAAAGTTATAACCGGAACTGATACGGATGAATATATGGAATTTGAGGCAAGGCTCAATCATATGGAGCTTTGCAAGGTGGATGATTTCTGTGGTTATGTTGATTTTGACATGATAAAATGTCTTATGACTGCGGAACCGGAGCATGCAGAAGCATGTGAGAGGAAACTGCGGGATATGCTATCGCCACAGTTGAATGTATTTCGTTCGGAACCATTTTTTAT
>JBJEMZ010000134.1:0-10202 GCA_051879935.1 Wujia sp. | reverse complement strand
TTCCTGAAAGTCCGGCTTATTTGCCACACTTTACTGTTTCCTTAATCATTACTAATGATTTCTTTGGTCCAGGAACGGCACCCTTTACCAAAATTACATTATTCTCAACATCTATCTTAACAATCTCAAGATTCTGTACTGTAACTCTTACGTTACCCATATGTCCAGGCATCTTCTTACCCTTGAATACTCTACCCGGAGTTGTTGCAGAACCATTGGAACCTGCATGACGATGATACTTGGAACCATGTGCTGAAGGACCTGACTTCATGCCGTATCTCTTGATACCGCCTGCATATCCTTTACCCTTTGACTTTGCAGTTACATCGATCTTATCGCCCTCTGCAAAGATGTCAGCCTTGATTTCATCACCTGCATTAAACTCTGTTGCATTCTCAAGTCTGAACTCACGAACGAACTTCTTCGGTGTTGTGCCAGCCTTCTTGAAATGTCCAACAGCAGCCTTGCCTGCGCCATGTGGGTTTCTGATTACTTTCTTTCCAGAAACATCCTTTGTTGTTACTCTTTCCTTCTGCTCGCCGAAACCTACCTGAATTGCATCGTAACCGTCGTTATCAACTGTTTTTACCTGGGTTACCACACATGGTCCGGCCTGTAATACTGTTACCGGTGTCAAAACACCATCTTCGTTGAAGATTTGAGTCATTCCGACTTTTGTTGCTAAAATAGCCTTCTTCATTAAATTTTCCTCCTAATTTTTAATTCACAGCGGATTGCCGGTTTCCAGGCAATCATTCTAAATTCGCTTTCGCGTAATTAGGTACTGCAATAAACATTTGTTTGTGGATGAATTACTTCATCTTTACATTAACCTATACACCAGCTGAAACATCAAGCTTCTGAAGAGCATCGATTGTCTTCTGTGATGGTGTAAGTACATCAATGAGTCTCTTGTGAGTTCTCTGCTCAAACTGCTCTCTAGAATCCTTATACTTATGAACAGCTCTGAGGATTGTGATCTTCTCAACCTTTGTCGGCATCGGAACCGGTCCGCTAACCTTTGCTCCCGTACTCTTAATCGTCTCAATAATCTGCTTTGCAGCCTGATCGATTAACTTGTGATCGTACGCCTTCAATGTGATTCTCATTACTTGACTTGCCATAAAAAAAGCCGCCTCCTTTTCGCACTTTTTGTAGTACGACAAGTGGTGACTGTACAACTTTCCCGTGTGTTTCATATCGTGATTCTCGCTTGCGAGAATCATGATTAGTAAGCAATCTTTGATTGCTTACATCTTCGATAATCATTCCATCACGTCATCTCTGGCATTGCCAGATGGTTATTGAGTACAGTGACTTGTCGCCAGTTATCTTTAATTGACATTCGCTCCACGAAATAACCCATGTCATGCATGGCAACCTCCGCTTCTACGCTATCAATGTCACAGCATCGACTATTATACTCAAAACCATCTTGGAATGCAAGTATTTTTTTTATTTTTTTTATTATTGCCGATAAATGTCGTTATTCTGTGCAGCACTGGCAAGCTGTGCCGCCGCAAGCTTTTCTTTCTTTGCCCGCTTGACATTTGCAACAATACTTATAACGCAAATGATTGCCAGTACGACAAAGAACAACACATACATCCATGACATAAGCCATGTCTCGGATGTATCAATTGTCACATAATAGATATCAAAGCCGGACTCCGTAAACCCAATCTCCTCCAGATAATCATCATAATATCCCTCTATCTCCGGATCCATCGTGGAAACCACCCCCGTAAGCCCTTCCACTTCCGGATATTCGTTCGACACTCCATTTAACACCTGCCATGTGAGTGTTTCAAGCTTATCCAGTTCCTTAATCAGATCCTTATTTTTGACTGTAACCGAAATCGCAGCATCATTATCCAGCCATAGAATATAATGATAATCGGTTCCAAACGGGATAAACCCACTTATGTAATGCTTGGTCTGTGCGTATTTCCCGAGCACTGCATAACTTTCCACCGTAACATGATCGTCTTTCTGTGGTTTATGCCATTCCTCCGTCCCGCTTATGCTGGTCGTTTTTTTACTCAAAAGATAATCGGAATCTGCAACAAACATGATAAACGCCATACCGATAAATACGATTGTCAAAATTGTAAGCAGTACAATCGACCCTGTTCTACTCTTTCCTTTTTTATTGTCCTTCATAACATTCCTCCTCTTCCCATATATCATCCCTCATTTTTTTGCCCACCAAGCAACTTATATATAGAAGGAACTATTTGCAGTTCCTCACACATCTGCTCCACTTCCAACCGTCGTTTCTCCCGTTTTTCCTTTGGAATGGCAGATTTTACCGCACGGATCAGCAGATTCTTCGGCGAATGCGCCAGATCCACAAACTCCAGCACCTGCGTCTTGTAACCACAGTACGTAAGCATGTCTGCACGGATGGCATCCGTGACAAGTGCAGCTGTTCGTTCCTTAATAATACCATACCGCGTAAGCGGCTTCCATACATCTCCCATAAGCTGTGCATTTACTTCATGCTGACAGCACGGAACAGACATGATGTACTTTGCATTCCAGCAAACTGCATTATATAGTGCATAATCCGTCGCTGTATCGCATGCATGCAATGTCACAACCATATCGACCTGCATATCTGTATGATACCCATTGATATCCCCTCGTTCAAAATGAAGATTGTCATAACCATATTTCTTTGCGGCCGCATTGCAGTTTTTGATGACATCCTCTTTCAAATCCAGACCGATGATATTCGCCTGCTTGCCCTGTATTTCTACTATATAATAATAGAGAATAAATGTGAGATAGGATTTTCCGCATCCGAAGTCTATGATATTTATACATTCTTTTCTTTCATCTTTCAGAATATCATCCACCAACTCGACGAACCGGTTGATCTGCCGATACTTATCATACATGGAACGCACAACTTTGCCTTCCTTCGTAAAGATTCCCATATCGACAAGCGGAGGGATTACGGTTCCTTCTTCAAGCAGATAGTGTTTCTTCCGGTTATGTTGCTTCTCTCTTCCGTCGATACAAAGCGGCAAACTTTGATTTGAACCCGGTTTATTGGTGGCAAGCTTTGTGGAATTGCGAAGCATTTTTCCTTTTTTCGTCATGCGAAAACTATACTCCCGCTCCTGCGTAAAAAGATTTAACTGGCACAGTTCCTCAGGAAAGGCAAGGAGCAGACGATCTGCCAGTTTTTCCGCATCTACATTCTCCTGAAACACCTGTTTCTCCGTGTAGGACGATATCTGAAAACAGTCGCGCGCCTGTATCCGTACCTTGCGTACTTCAAGTTTTCGGTATTTGTATGTTTTCTCCACCCGATTGCTTACAATGATGCGTTCCGCAGCAGGAAGCAGCCGTTCTATTTCTTCTTTTATACTTAACATTACTTATCTCCCTTGAGATTTACAATTGATGTCTCTCCATTAATGTGCGAATCTCTTCTTCCGTAACCTCAAGTTCTTCTGCAATCGTCGCAACATCCTTTCCTCTGGCAAGTTTCTTTTTTATCAGATTAAGTAATGTCTGCTCAATTCCCTGCTCGATTCCACAAGTCAAAATATCTCTTTCATGTTCCGCGGCAATCATATGTTTTACCTCCACTTCACTATTCTGCTTTATTTCATCCATCATAGCCCGAACTGCACGAAGATCTTCGTTTTTAGCATTCTCCTCCGAACTATCTACTAAAAATAGTAACATATCTTTGATTTCTTGACTAGGGATATCTTTTGTTCCGTCTTCACGGTCAGCTCATTGAAGATGAATTTGATGGGCGATTTTGTAAAAGAAATTAATAATATACCCCGTTACAAAGCCTGAAGCGGGGCACAGAGATGGAAATTTGCAAAATATGCCCCATTTCATAGCTAAAGCCGGGGTATAATTTCCTCATATATTTATAATATAAAATTTACTACGTTTTTGATGCACAAACACATGCACGACATCACCTTCACTATACGCAAGAAAGTCAGTTCCGGTTCCATGGGTTCGAAATGTCTGCAGCATTCTGGTTGCGGGATTCCTCCCCTGACAGATCAACGTTTTCTCAACACTGGTTCTTCCATTATCGGATTTTGACGAACGAACCGCGACTTGTATGACGGTTGCAGTTACGTGGAAACCATTTTTGAGCAACGCCTGCTTACTGCTTGCATAGAACATGAGGGACAAGCCGATAAGGCATGACAAAAATCCTACCGACATATTATCCCGTGCCTGTTTCTTTTCCAGGTCAACAGCTACGACAGCCGGATAATCTGTTTTTCCGATTTGCTCAGGGTAGAAATATACATCAATGGGGTCTCCCTGTTCCAGACCCATTCTATGCGTCGGATACATCCGGACGGAAACCGGCTGATTCTTATAAGTAAATTCAATCGTATATGTGTAGTCATTTGATTCATCCGCCCTATACTCCTCTTCGACATATGCAACCGTCGCAGTCGTTCTTTTCGTACCATGTGTATATTTTTCTGCATCCCGCGTAGCTGCACCTGCCATACATAGAATCACCACTCCAAGCGCAATCATTATAATTCCGTTTAAACTGATCTTTTTGATTGCTTTTTCATGTCTCCAGCTTATTGCCAAACACATAAAAACAATGCCGAGCAGCAATATGCCACTGAGTGTCATATAGCCGGACGGCACGATACGTGATATCAAAGACGACGCTTGAGAAGTACGCATTTATTCCCTCCAAAATTCTCTATTTCTCTCCCGAAAATAAAAATCCCCCACAATCCCCATGCTCTTTCGAGCATGTCAGGGTTTGGTTCGTTGTGGGGTTTAGGGTAAAGGGGGTGAGGCTATGAATATAAAATAGCAAAGCTATGTGAATTTTGTTATCCGAAATGCGTTAAATATATGTAAAACGATTACTCCGCAGATATTGCTGCCGTCTTTATAATAAATCTTGTCACGCCCGAATCGCCATCTGCAATACCGGCAAAGCTGTCATATTCGGTTGCAGCTTCCATGGCTGCCTGAAGACGGAATACAGCATCCTTTACATCGCCATTATATGCCTGTACCATTTTCCGAATAGCATCCTGATTGAGGGAGATGAGGCTTTCATTGAGTGTGCCTGCACCGTCAGCTACCTGATTGGCGCCGTCGGAGAGCAGCGTTGCTCCGTTCTTTAATGCGTTTGCGCCGTTTACAAGCTGATTGATGCCCTCCTTTAAAGCCGGTACGGAACCGGAAAGCTGTGAAGTCCCCTGTGCCATCGCATTTGCACCGGACACAAGGCTGTAGCCGTTTGGCTGCACCGCTTCTATCCGGGATGCTATCGTCTTCTTGGCAGTCTCTGCTCCCTGCACAGCCGACTGTGCCGCGGCGGTTGTTGCTGCAGTCACGGCAGCCTCTTTGCAGGCTGCAACGACGGACATTCCGATTGCATCCTTTCCGGCAGCTGCAAGTGATGTCGTTGTCTGCTCTGCCATTGCATAAAACGCACCCTGAACGGTCTGAACAACCGTTGGATTTGCCGCAACCTGCGCATAAGCCGTATTGTATGCTTCTGTATAGATGGCATTATATTGTTCCACCGTAAGCGCAACGCCGTTGCTCGCTGCCTCCGTCATCTTACTCACAACGGTTGCATTCGCAATCTGCGCTGCCTTAGAACTGCATACCGAATCCAAAAATGCTGCATAAGCCTCCGAGGAAAGATACGCCTGATAGATGGCATCTGTCGCACCCGTTATGTTTGCTTCATACGCACCCGCTGCCTGATTATAAATTGTATTATAGTTTTCAGTTCCCGGCGCAAAGCCTGCTTCGATTGTCGGCGCAACCGCTGCAGAAACCGTATTTGCAATCTGCTGTTTTTCCGCATCCGTCATCTCCGTATTGACCGCTGCATCCAAAGCGTTAATACCGGCCGCGATATTCTGTGCGCTTGCATCCAATATCGCAATTCCACTTTCAAGATCCCCGGATTTACTCGACAGAGAATCCATCCCTGCTTTTAACGAACCGGCTCCACTTGTAAGCTCTCCCATCTTGTCTGCCAGTGTATTCGCACCCTCAGACAATTCACCGGAGCCACTGGCAAGCTGGTCACCTGCTGAGCTTAAATCCGCTGTGAGTGCATCCAGATTCTCCAAATCGACACCTCCGGAGAAATTCATCTCGGAACCATTTACAAGAAGTGTCACCGTCATATCAAGTGAAAAATCCGTGACATCCGCGCTTACCTCCACATATTGCGGAATTTCCGTGTCAAACTTTTCTGCCGCCGTATGCACATCATCTATAAGTCCCGGAATTGCATAACCGACTACCAAATTGTTTTCTCCCTGTGCGATATATTTTCCGTTTTCCACCGAGATATTCGAAAAATTATCCCCCAATATCATTCCGGTCACAGCGACAAACGGTATATCAATGGTCTCCTCCTTCCCGTTCACTTCCTTTGTAACGGATTCGTTGCTCGTGTAGTCCATGCGAATCTTCACATGTCCGCTCTTTCCGGCAAGCTCTTCCGGCGCAATTTCCTGTCCATCCAGATAATAGGTTGCCCTAACAGTAACCGGAAGTTCCTTATCTGTCATCCCCTGATAACTGATTTCATGCCCGGCAGCATCCCATGTAATTGTATTTCCATCCTGTGTAAATGTCTCATCGCCCTTCACATTGACGATATCAGTAAGCTCCGTCCGGTCCTGCAGCGTAGCCTTTTGTTCCCTGTTCTTCAATGTCTCATTTACAAGAATATGATCTACAGCGCCATTCGCATCCGCAAACACATAGACAGTCTCATCCTTATCGACTTCCTTTTCCTCCATATGAATGCTGTCTGCCAGCTCATCTGCAAGCTCATCCGCATGGATGAACGTTTGTGCATCTGTATCAGTTGCCGTCATGTTCTCTCCCGCAAGATAGTTTCTACCCGGCTGCGCCTTCTTTTCGACACCCGCACCTGCAAAACAGGATGTGGCAACAAGAGCCGCTGCACCTACTGAACCTACTATATATTTCGCTTTCTTATTCCAATCTAAATTACTCATACTTATTACTCCCTTCCAAAGTTAAATATCTGCTTTCTCCAAAAAACCTGCGCTCGTGTGCACAATCACCTTATCAAACACCATAAACATGGATGGCAGAAGCAGAATGACAACCACCATACTAATGAGGGCACCTCGTGCCATCAGAGTGCAAAGCGAACTGATCATATCGATATTGGAATACATACCGACTCCAAATGTCGCTGCAAAAAAGCTAAAGGCACTGACAATAATGGACTGGATAGAGCCCTGCATTGCCATAACAACTGCTTCCCGCTTTTCGACACCCTTCCTACGGGCACGTTTGTACTTATTTGTCATTAATATCGCGTAGTCAACCGTCGCGCCGAGCTGTATGGTTCCGATGACGATGGATGCAATAAACGGGAGCGTCGTGCCGGTATAAGTCGGAATTCCCATATTGATAAAGATTGCAAATTCGATGACCGCAACCAGTATAACCGGTAGTGTAATCGACTTAAACACAAAGGCGATAATGATAAAGATTACGCCGATGGAAACCGCACTGACTACTTTAAAGTCCTTATCTGTAATCTCAATCAGATCCTTTGTGCACGGCGCCTCACCTATCAGCATGCCGCTTTCATCGTATTGCTTTACAATCTGTTTTAATGCTTCACACTGTTCGTTGACCTCATCCGAAGCCACGGCATATTCAGACAGGATAAGCATCATCTTGTATTTTCCGCTCTCAAACACCTCCACGATATTCGGCGGAAGCATCTCCTTCGGAATCGTCGTTCCAATAATACTGTCAAGACCGAGAACCGCCTTGACGCCATCCACATCGTCCATCTCCTCCGTCATTCGGACGACATCCTTCGCCGGTGTATTCACATCCAGCAATACCATGTGTGTGGCACCCATGTGATACTGCTCGGTCAGCTTTTCATTTGCCGTGATACTCTCCAGCTCTTTTGGCAGTGTACCCGCCAGATCGTAATAGACCGTGTTGTGCGTATATCCGTAAACCGCCGGTGCCAGAAGCGCAAGGAATAAAACAATAAATATGTAAAAATGCTTTACAACCCAGGAGGATATACCGGATAGATTCGGCAACAGCACTTTATGTTTAGTCTTCTCAATTGCTTTGTCAAATACAAGCAGCATGGACGGAAGAATCGTTACACAGGAGATAACTCCGAAGATAACACCCTTTGCCATCACAATACCCAGATCCATACCGAGCGTGAAGCTCATGAAGCATAGGGCAACAAACCCTGCAACCGTTGTAATCGAACTGCCGACAACCGACGAGATTGTATTTGAGATGGCATGCGCCATCGCCCGCTCCTTATCCCCCGGATAAAGTTGCTGTTTTTCCTCGTAGCTGTGCCATAAGAAGATAGAGTAATCCATCGTCACACCAAGCTGCAAAACCGCCGCAAGCGCCTGGGTCACATAGGAGATTTCTCCCCGGATTACATTGGTTCCAAGATTATAGACAATCGCCATTCCGATACTCAGCAGAAAGAAAACCGGAACAATGGCGGAATCCATGGCGATTGCAAGCACAATGGTCGAGAGCACAACCGCAATCAGCACATAAATCGGAGTTTCTCTGTTCGATAAATCCTTGATATCCGTTACGACCGCCGACATGCCGGACAAAAAGCACTGCTTATTCATCACCTTTCTCAAATCCGCGATGGCATCCATCGTCTCATCTGCTGAGATGGAATTTGGAAACAGAACAAACAGAATCGTGGAATCTGCATCCTTATTCCGAAATGCCTCCTGAATACTGTCCGGCAACAACTCGGACGGCACAGATAAATCCACAATGGAGTCATACCACAAAACATCCTTGACTCCTTCCACCTCACACATCTGCTTGCGCATATCGGAGATATCCTTATCGGACATTCCCTCTACGACGCACATGGAAAATGCCCCTGTTCCGAATTCATCCACCATAATCTCCTGCCCCTTCATCGTCTCGATGTCATCCGGCAGGTAATTTAAAATGTCGTAATTGATTCGGGTGTGAAAGTATCCGATTGCTGACGGAACCAGCAGCAATACGCCGATGATTAAAATCAACACTCTGTGTTTCACAACCCCTTTTCCAAATTGAATCAAGATTCTTCAACCTTCTTTCTTTTTATTCTCACCACTTCATTGCAAGCACATAATAAAAGAAGGAATGAATATTATAAACATTCATTCCTTCTTTTTTGTCTATTTTTATATACATATATAGGCGTATGTAGTTTTATTCTATACATTCTAACATAGCTGTACGGACAAAGTCATATGCCTGTCCTATATTTTATCATCTGATTAACACGAACCATCATTCTATGTATATTCTTTATCCATTATTACGCCAGCTCCTCCAACACGTCCATCATGGATGATGTTGTCAGATATTTATACACTTCCGACAGTTCCTTCGGCGAGATTACAAAATCCCGCTTAATCCATGCAATCGCCACATAGCACATGGAATTCGCATAATACTCTGCGATAATCTGCCGGTCAAGCCATGGATACTTATGGGTCATTCCATGCTTTTTCTGATCGATAATATCCACAAGCAGCTTTGACACCTCGCTTCTCGCGATACTCTCAAAGGAATTCTGTCCTTCAATACAGACCGCCCGCTTATAAAAGGCACTGTCATTTTTCATACTTGAAAAAAGAAGCGTCAGCCCTTCCAGTATCATGTCATTTAACAAAAGCGGTTTAATCGGCTCTAACAAGTCATGCCGTACGATGTATTCAAGCAATGCGTATTTGTCTGAAAAATGATTATAAAACGTAGGCCGTATAACGCCTGCGCCATCTGCAATATCCTTAATCGTGATTTTTTCCATCGATGTCCTGCTGAGGAGCTCCTTAAAGCTTGTTGCAAGCAGTTCATCTGTCGTTTCATATTTTCCTTTTTGCTGCATAGTATTCCCTTCTTTATCTTTACATGAGTGGTGCAATCAAACGGAGCAGGCTCTGTCCAAACAGTTTCAGACCGCTTGTCTCCCTCGCTTCCTCCGGTGTAACCTCATCACATTTTGCAAGTGTCTGCATATAATCCTCTTTGATTTCATAGATGACGCTGGAATTGAACATCCAGACACCACACTCAAAATGCAGGTATAAGCTTCTGTAATCAAAATTAACCGTCCCGACAGTGGCAACCTTATCATCCATCACAACCGTTTT
>JBJEMZ010000133.1:0-10218 GCA_051879935.1 Wujia sp. | reverse complement strand
ATACCTAACTCTCCTTAACTTTCTCAAAAACTCTAAGCTTTGCACTCTTTGCGCGTTTGTTGTCTATAATCTCCTCTTCGCTCGGAACAATTGGTTTTTTTGTGATAATTGTCCCTGTCGGTTTCTTTCCGCATACACACACCGGAAACTCCGGCGGACATGTACACGGATTCATGTTACGCTTCATAATTGTTTTCACTATTCGGTCTTCCAAAGAGTGAAATGTAATAATTGCAAGTCTTCCTCCCGGATTCAACCATGATATCATGGTATCCAGCGAGCTTTCCAATACATCAAGCTCATGGTTTAATTCAATCCTGATTGCCTGAAACGTTCTCTTGGACGGATGTCCCTGACCCTGACGCATCTTCGCCGGAATCGCTGCTTTTATAATCTCGTTAAGCTGTCCTGTCGTCTCGATTGTCCGTTCTTCTCTTGCCTGTACAATATGCCTGGCAATATTTTTGGCAAATCGTTCTTCGCCATAATCTCGAATAATCCGGTATAAATCCATTTCCGAATAATCATTTATAATATCCTTTGCAGTCATGGCACTGTCCCGGTTCATTCGCATGTCGAGCGGTGTATCCTCCCGATAAGTAAACCCCCGTTCTATATTGTCTAACTGATAAGATGAAACTCCGAGGTCGAGGACAATTCCATCAACACCGCTGACGGAACATCCTCTTAGTACAGAGTCAATGTCTTGATAATTTGAGTGAATAAAGGTCACCCTGTCTCCAAACGGCTCCAAACGTTTTTTTGCCGCTTCGATTGCTTCTCTATCCTGATCAATTCCGATTAGTCTGCCTTTATCAGACAGTCGTCTGCAAATCTCAAACGAATGTCCGCCACCACCCAAGGTTCCATCCACATAGATACCATCGGGCTTGATATTTAAGCCTGCGATTGTTTCATCCAAAAGTACCGATTTATGTATAAATTCCATACCGGCCTCCACTAAATGTTAAACTGTTCACCAATCTCAGCAATATCATCAAGATTGATTTCTTCCGGACTATTTATCTTATCCCATGCAGCCTTATCCCAAATAGCAACCGTATCCGTATGTCCAATCATGACAACCTCACGGTCAATACCTGCAAATTCTCTAAGCTTTTGTGGTATCACGATACGATACTGACTGTCCATCTCGCAGACGGTTGCCGAGCCTTCATAAAAGTCACGCAATCTTCTCGCTTTCGCATTCGTCTTTGGAAGTGCGGAAAGCTTCTCTGCAAATTTCATCCACTCAGCTTCCGGATACACATCAATATTGTGATCCATACCATAGCACAGCACAAAACGCTCCCCGAGTTCCTGACGGAATCGGATAGGGATAATCAGTCTGCCCTTTGCGTCAAGACCATGATTCGATTCTCCTATTAGACCCATTGCCATGCTACATTTCCTCTTTCGCGAAGAGTATGGATTCCTCCAATCCGAAACCACATCCACCTTCCTACACTTTATCTCCACCGAGCACCACTTTACATCCATTCAAATGCCACTCGACTTCCACTCGGCTTTTATTGTAACGCAAAAAAATAGGAAATGCAATACCAAATTGCATTTCCTAGCGTTTATTTATAGCTATTTATACAAATTCATAGCCGGATTCTATGCATTTTTCCTTTTTGACTGCTCTTTTTTCACGACATCGAATCGTTTTTTAACAATTAAAACAGAACAAATCAGCACGCAGAGCGCTGCCAAAAGCTGAGACACCCGCATGTTAAAAAATGGCATCATAAGGGAATCCGACCGAAGACCTTCAATCCATACACGTCCCAATCCATATCCCCACAGATACATAAGAAAAAGCTCTCCATCGAACTTTTTATGTTTCCGGTAACAAATGATTACAATCAAAAGCACCAGATTCCAAACCGATTCATATAAAAAGGTAGGATGTACAGTAATCCACTGCATGCCATCGTAAACCTGAAGGTGCCCAAGCATCTCCTGTGTGATAACACCGGAATCCACCAATCCATTCAATGTTCCTCTCTCATGAAAATAATCGATTGGGATTGCCATTGAAAACAGGGAATCCGTATAATCGCCAAACGCCTCACGGTTGAAGAAATTACCCCATCTTCCCATAATCTGTCCGATTAAAAGTCCCATCGTTGCCGTATCGGCAAGTAGAGAGAACTTAATCTTTCTCTTTTTTGCAAATATAATTGCAACGATGACTCCGGCAATAATTCCTCCGTATATCGCAAGACCTCCGTTTCGGATATTGATGATATCAAGCAATGTCTTACCATTCCCTTTTCCCTTTTGAAAATAGGAATCCCAGCTAAACAAAATATAGTAGAGCCGCGCACCTACAATCGCAGGAATGATAATCCAAAGCATAAGATCCAAATACGTCTCATCACTTTGCCCGGTTCGTTTTGCTTCTTTCCCGATTACAAAAAAAGCGATAACAAATCCGAGTGCAATTATAATGCCATAAAATTTTATCTCAAATCCGAATATTGTAAAGCCCTCTTTTAAGCCTTTTAATACAAGACCCAGATTCGGAAACCGAATATCGTACATACCGTTCCTCTCACTATCTATACATTAAACTTAAACAGGATTACATCGCCATCCTGCACAACATACTCCTTACCTTCCTGACGCACAAGGCCTTTTTCCTTTGCCGCAAGCATGGTTCCGCTTGCCATAAGGTCATCATAGGCAACGACCTCTGCCTTGATAAAGCCACGTTCAAAATCCGAATGAATCTTGCCTGCAGCCTGCGGAGCCTTTGTACCCTTTGTAATCGTCCAGGCTCTTGTCTCATCCGGACCACTTGTCAGATAACTAATCAAACCAAGCAGGGAATAGCTCGCCTTGATAAGCTTGTCAAGTCCTGATTCCGATACCCCGAGTTCCTCCAAAAACATCTGCTTTTCGTCATCCTCAAGCTCGGATATCTCCTGTTCTATCTGTGCACAGACTACGAATACTTCACTTCCGAATTCCTTTGCATAGTCCCGTACCTTCTGCACATATTCATTTCCTGCACCATCGTCCGCAAGGTCATCCTCAGCAACATTTGCTGCATAAATCACAGGCTTTCCGGTCAGAAGATTATATTCCTTTATCCATTTTAACTCGTCCTCATCATCTGTCTCGTAAGAGATAGCAAGCTTTCCGGATTCCAAATGCTCCTTTAAGCGTTTTTGAAGCTCCACTTCCTTCGCCAGTGTCTTATTGTTGGCTGCACCCCTCTGCCCCTTGGCAATACGGCGGTCAAGCACCTCAATATCTGCAAACATAAGCTCCAGATTAATCGTCTCAATATCACGAATCGGGTCCACCGAACCGTCAACATGGATGACATTTGAATCATCAAAGCAACGGACAACATGTACAATTGCATCTGTCTCACGAATGTTCGACAGGAACTGGTTTCCAAGACCTTCCCCCTTAGATGCACCCTTTACCAGTCCGGCAATATCGACAAACTCGATCACCGCCGGTGTTGTCTTTGCTGAGTTGTACATCTCGGTCAGCTTCTCAAGTCTTACATCCGGTACAGGCACAACCCCGACATTCGGATCAATCGTACAGAACGGATAATTGGCTGATTCTGCACCTGCTTTTGTAAGTGAATTAAATAGTGTACTCTTTCCCACATTCGGGAGCCCAACGATTCCTAATTTCATTTATATTTATATCTCCTTTGTTCTTCATGCATTCTGCGTGTTTTTCTCCACGAAAAAGAGTCTGACACGACATTTTATTTTACCATAATCAGACTCTTATTACAACTTTTCTTTTTAATCCATCCATAGGATAAGAATGTATATATAGATCATTCAAATTATTCTACTCTTACGGATGCCATTCGAATTCTTTTTCCATCGCACGCATAAGTATCCATTGTATAGGAAACCACATTTATTACATCATTATTATTCCCAATTAAACGATAATGATGCTTATGTCCTCGTTCATAAAAGAAACCTATAAACTTCTCTCTGTCTTCTGGGTGAACCAGATTAATGAAGTATCCTCTACTAACCTTCATAAGTTGCTCATATGTATAGCCAAGTGCCGTAAGAGCAAATCCGGAAACACAATAGATTGGGAAATCCTGTTGTTCAAACAATCCAAAAATACCCACTGCTCCATTTCGATCCAACACATCTATGCAGGTTTTTTCATTTTCTGCCGACAGTGCTGTTGTTCCGTCCACAAAAAATAATTCCTCATAATACCTGGCCGGTTGAACACAAACTGTTTCAGGAGTTTTTTCCTTTCTTTTTTTCGGTGCCGGTGCATCTTTTTCCAGATAGTATTCCATCACATCAAGCAGTTTTTTCAGATGAATCGGCTTTGCAATGTGATCATTCATCCCTGCATTTCGGGATTTAATAATATCTTCCGAAAATGCATTCGCACTCATGGCCACAATCGGAACAATTTTTACGTCCTGCCGATCTAACTGGCGAATTGCCCATGTCGCATCCAGGCCATTCATAACCGGCATCTGAATGTCCATGAGGATCATATCATAGTAGCCTTCTTCTGATTGCTCAACCATGTCTAATGCAATTTTTCCGTTTTCGGCAGTTTCAACATTGACACTTGTTTCCGAAAGAATCGCACACGCAATCTCTCTGTTTAAATCATTATCCTCGACGAGAAGAATTCGATTGGCAGAATAATCCTTTTGAGCATATTCCGACAATTCATGTGTCTTTTCTTTATTGACTTTTTCTCCAAAAGCTACTTCTCTAAACTTATCAAGAATCTTAGACCTAAATAATGGCTTAGATAAAAAAGCATTTGCACCGACACGTCTCGCCTCACTCTCAACGCTACTCCAGTCGGAAGCCGAAATAATGATATGTGTATCATCCGAACCAGCAATTTGTCTAATCTGCCTTGTTGTTTCGATTCCATCCATTCCCGGCATCTGTAAATCAATCAAGCATATGTTGTATCCATTTGATTCCGTATAACATCTACGCACCTTGTCTATAGCTTCCTGTCCGGAAACAGCATAATCGGCAGTCATCCCAAGATCACTGATAATCTTTTGAACACTGCGACAGGAAAAAAGGTCATCATCCACTATCAAAACTTTAAGTTTTTTCAGCATTTCGTCGCATTCTAAATAATCATCCTGTTGTTTCATACGGAATATTACAGTAAATTTACTTCCTTCATCCAATCGACTTTCCACCGTGATGTCGCCATCCATCATGTGGACAATATTTCTTGTAATGACCATCCCGAGTCCTGTTCCCTGGATATTTTTTATTCTTACATCCTCTGCCCGTTCAAATGGAACAAACAGCTTTTTCAAATATTCCTCACTCATACCATATCCCGTATCTTGACACACAAACTCATACTCTGCTACTTTGGCACTGTCCGTTGGTCGTTCCCGAAGCTCAATAGTAATATCACCTCCATCTGGTGTATATTTTATTGCATTACCTAAAATATTGATAAACACCTGTTGAAGCTTCAATGGATCTCCAATTACACGCTCATGTGTCACTCCATCCACACGAAACTTAAACGTAAGACTCTTTGACTCCATCTCTGAAGAAAGCATATTCACGGTATTGTCTAAAAGCTCCGATATGCTAAATGACTCCTCGGATAACATAATATTTCCAGATTCAATCTTGGAAAGATCCAGAATATCATTAATCAACGAAACAAGCTGTCTGCTGGCATCCGCAATCTTAGCAAGGCAAGTCTTTACTCTCTCTTTGTCATCAATGTGCGCACTTGCAATCGCCGCCATACCAATGATTCCGTTCATCGGAGTACGAATATCATGCGACATATTAGAAAGGAATAAAGATTTCGCTTCATTTGCTTTTCTTGCAATTTCAAGCTGTGCCTTGGTATCCGCCTTCTCATGCGCTTCCGTCATATCACGGCCCAAAATATTAATAATCGGTGTTCCGGTTTCATCAACACCGGCAAACAGGTTCAATTCGTGCCATTCAATCCGATTTCCATTATGCACCATCAGTTCCTGAGAATCCAAAAAACCTACCTTGCCTTTATGTTTCCTAAGATGTTCTATCTCGAGAAGAGCAATTGCCTTCTCTTTGTATTCCGGGTCAATGTTTTCCATTAAATGTTCATAAATGTCCGTATACTCATCCGTGGTTTTCATAAATTCTACAACATTTTCAAGACCATTTCCTGTAATCAGAGTATATTTTTCCGTAACTAAATTGACCGTCAGATTAAAGCCGTACAGTAATTTTGTTACACCGGAAAGTAATTGATCCTTTGCAGCACCTGCCATTGTAATCCGGGAAAAAATTTTATCCTTTGTTGATGGTTCCTTTTCCAACGCCCGATGTGCTTTCCAAGAGTTAAAACATCTCTCTATGAATAACGACATCATCTGTTCAAGAAGTATATAGGCATTTTCCGTCTCCAACGGAGTCTTTCTATTGTCATTGCGTTCTGCTGACAGTGTCTGTCCAGCCATCACCCTGCCGATTTGCATTCCATCCGGCCAAACAAGCGGAATCACCCTGCATATTTCTGTCATTCCTAATGATTCTGATGTGTAGTTACCATCCATGCCAACAACAACTGCTGATAATCCCGTACCCTTAGACCAATTGTCAAGAATGGAATATAACTTCTCCATATCGCAATAATCAGTCAAATTAATCTTTTTTTCTCCCACAATGTTTCCTCCTTCGCTATTCAAAATATCTCTTTACAACTCCGCATATGTTCGAACAGCTTCTACAACTTCTCTATAATCTTTGGATACATTCTCCAACAGCTCTTTAACTATCTCTCTATCAATCTGTCTTCTCCCATTATCACGGAGAATCTCCGTCAAGACACCAGATGACTTTTCGAGCCTTAGGAAGCCTAAATTTGCACTGATTCCTTTCAATGAATGTGCCGCACGAAACGCCTCGACATAATCTTTACTTTCTATTGTATCACAAAGATTCTGATAACTTGGTTCTGTTAAGAATTTTATTACAAACTTCTCAATTATTTCATCCTTCATCATTCGCTGTCTTACAGCTTCATAATCTCCTCCAAATAGATTATAGCATTCCTTTAATAACATAATTACATTTTCTCCCCTTAACTATTCTATCGTTATGACATCCTCCAAAATATAATGAAATGTCGGGGCTGAGCTTTTTGCATTTTCCCGGTATCCGTCTGTCAGATCAATGACATCCCCTGCATCATCGGGACTAACACCTGTGTAATTGCCCTGGAACACTTCCAGCTTACCCTGCCTGAATTCATGTATGAGTTCTTCCACGCGTTCTTTGGTGCCGTCTGCAGCAACGAAGTCATTGATTTCAAGCATCGCAACCCAGTTATAATCAAAGCCGGCACCTGCATCGTTTCCATTGATGGTTCCTTTTACACATTTTTCGATATCCTTGTCAGACAAAACAGCTTCGACTGCCTGCATCATATATGGTTCCCAATTGATTTTTGAACCAATCAGATAGGTAGTCGGTGCCACGTCTCGCATGCTCTCATTGTAGCTGACATAGTACACCTCCTGATTGATTCCCGTCTCCTCACATGCCACCGCCGGACCGGTTGTGTCAGAATGCTGGGAAATAATGACACAGCCCTCCGCAATCAGTTCTTCCGCACACACCTTTTCAAGATGATAGTCTCCCCATGTATTCGTATACTTCACAGTCATCGTTGCCTCCGGAACGACAGACCGTACGCCAAGCAGAAATGCTGTATAACCGGAGATAACCTCCGCACAGGAAAATGCGCCGACATACCCGATTTTTGCCTGCTCAATTGTAATTTTCTCCTCGTCAAGCAATTCTTTGAGCTTCATGCCCGCTGCAACACCGGAAATGTACCGTCCCTGATAGATGCTTCCCATAAACGTGTGATAATTACTTAATACCGGCTCTGTATTTGCATTGTCACAGGTTGCCTGACAAAATTCCACCTCCGGATGCTTTTCGGCAAATTCCTTTGTTTTGGCTCCGTATCCGTAGCTGGTTGAAAAAATCAGTTCACACCCTTCTGTTACAAGCTCTTCTAAAGCACCTTCCACTTCATCCTCCGGAACATTGAATTTTGCAATCGTCTCCACACGTCCATCATATTCGTTTTCGATGGCATTCTGCGCCTTTACAAAATTATTCGTATATCCGGTGCTTGTATCTCCAACATAGATAAATCCCACTTTCAGCGTCTTGTCCGCATTCCTGTCATGTAAAAGAAAGTGCATACCAAAAGCGAACGCAATCATCAGAACGGATGTCAGAATTGTGATGCCATAGATTCGTCTCTTATTCTTCTTTGTGTCTGAACTTTGATTCAACTCTTCATCAGGCATTCTATCCGTTTTCATTTCGGTCTTCATACTCTATCACTCCTTCTTCATTGACGATTCTGCGTATATTTTCTTCACGTCAATTGTTCCATCCTCCACCAGGCGCAGCATAATATCCACAAGCTTCGGATCAAACTGCGTGCCTCTTCCCTTCCGAAGTTCATTAAGCACATGTTCAAGATCTAATCTCTTACGATAAACACGGTTGGCTGTCATGGCATCAAATGCATCCGCTATTCCGATGATTCTTGCATTCAGAGGAATCTCCTCCCCCTTTAATCCATGCACATAACCGCGTCCGTCGTACCGCTCATGATGGTAGAGTGCCCCCTCCTGTACATTGTCAATCAGGGTGAAGTTCTTAAGTATTTCCGCACCTCTTACCACATGCGATTTCATAGTCTCATATTCTTCGTCCGTAAGCTTATCCGGCTTATTCAGCACCTTATCCGGAATTCCGATTTTACCGATATCATGCAGCATGGCGGTTTTCCGAAGTTCCTCGCATGCGTCCTCATCATATCCAAGCTCTTTTGCAAGCAATACGGAGTATTCCGACACACGCACGGAATGCTGGCTTGTATTTTCATCTTTTGCATCCACGGTTTTCGCAATCGTCAAAATCGTTTCATTACCCATCTGAATCTGCTTTTTCGTCCATTCCAGCTCCATCTTCTGCAGCCGGAGTGTTTTCTGCATCTGCGTCACGAAAAGCATCCATGTAAGATAGGAAACACCAAGTGCTGCCACCACTCCCACATACAACCGGAACCACCAGTTATCATAGATTTCTTTATCCTTGACAATCTGATATGTATTTTCCGCAACCGCCTTACCTGTTTTGCTGTCTAGCACGGCAACCCGGAAGCTGTACTTTCCGGACGGCAGATTTGTATAGACGATGCTTGTGATTTCACTCTGTGGCATAACTCTCGGCTCATTGTCAAAGCCATCCATATAAATACGAATATCCGGATCGTTGATGGAATAATTCACAATCTCCGGAGTAATCTCTATTTTCGCAGCCCCACTCGGAATGCGAATGGCCTCCCCCTTTTCAAAAGGAAGCTCCTCCCCATCCACCTCAATCTTTTGAAGCAGCATACGATAAGCCCGTTCCGACAAATCATACTGCTTCAGGTTGATGCGAAGGGCACCCCTGTCTCCGGCCATATACAGATTGCCTTCTTCATCCTTATAATTCCAGGAGTTTGGAGTAAGGCTTAACCGAAGACCCTTTCTTGCATCAATCAGTTCATAATTCATCTCTTTTCCCAAGAGTAAATCCGCCTTATTCACAATATAGATTCCTGCCGAGCTTAAAACAAACAATTCTCCATTGTTTCCCTCAACCACATCGAAATTGTTATAAAACGGGAAATTATCAAGCGTCCGGATTGTTTCTTCCTCATCCATATAACATAATCCGTTTCCGGATACAATAAAGAGTCCTGTTCCGTCGGAATCCGGCACAATTCTAAGAATAACCTCCGAGCTTAAACCATCCTCCCGCTTATGCGTATTCAAGATCTCTCCATCCTTCAATACCGCAATTCCATTGCCATCTGTTCCTGCATAAAGCAGTCCGTCCGGCTTCTCATACAAGGACAACACCCTCGGGTTAGAAAGTCCATCCGAAGAGCCGACCGTATGCTGTACTCTGCCGTCTTTTATGTACGAGATGCCAGAATCACCTGCCACAACGATGGTTCCATCCTGTGTTTCTATCGCCGACCGAAACTTATCACCAAGCGTCCCCGAAGTACTGTCATAGATTTGTATATCGCCAGCTTCATCCACTTCCCAAATTCCTTTTCCGGATGTGCATATCCAGAGATGGTTTTTTGAATCCACAAGCAGACAGCGGATTCTGACATCGCCAAGCT
>JBJEMZ010000132.1:0-2179 GCA_051879935.1 Wujia sp. | reverse complement strand
GAATATGATTTATAAGAACACTTAGTAATTCATAATTACAATACAACATATCTGAAATAATAATATTCAATATACACAACCCGTTTCATGAATTATGTGCGTTTCCAAACGCAATAATCAAAAAAGAGGATCAGACATGAAGGCATTAGTAAGCGCATTTCAGGAGGATCCAAGATTTGCAGAACTGAAAAAACATCGAAGTGAACATAGCGGTGTGTGTCACGTATGGGGAATGGACCATCGGATCGCACCGATTCTGATGGAGGGTTTGTCGGATAAAAACCGGTTTAAACTGATTGTAACCTACGAGGAGCGCAGGGCGCGGGAGCTTGTGGACGATTACCGGTTTTACAGTCGGCAGACCTATTATTATCCGGCGAAGGACGCGCTGTTTTATGCGGCAGATATCCATAGCAACAATACGGTGCAGGAGCGTCTGGAGATTTTCAAGAAGATTGCGGAAGGGCAGCCATGTACGGTTGTGACGACGATTGAGGGATTGATGGACAAGATTCCGCCGCTGTCGCATCTGCTTGAAAATATTACTACAATTCGGGTTGGCGATACGATAAATCTCGATGCATTTTCAAGGAAGCTTACAACACTTGGATATGAAAAAACAACAATTGTAGAAACACCGGGGCAGTTTTCGGTCAGAGGCGGTATCATCGATATCTTCTCCCTGACAGAAGAGTGCCCTTATCGTGTTGAACTGTGGGGCGATGATATTGACAGTATCCGGAGCTTTGATGTCGAAAGTCAGCGTTCTATGGAGCGGGTAGAAGAGTTTGTGATTTATCCATCCTCGGAGATGGTGCTTGATGACATGCGTATCAGCAAAGGTATCAGTAAGCTTGAAAAAGAGCACAAGGCGCAGGCAAAGAAGTTCAAGGAGAGCTTTCACACGGAGCAGTATGCACGGTTAAATAAGATGGTTTCCTCCGTGCTTGAGGAACTCAAAGAATTTAATTCCACTATGGGCATCGACAGCATGGTTGAATATTTTTATGATGATACCGTGTCATTCCTTGATTATTTTCCGGCGCATACGGACATCTATATCGACGAGCCGGAGCGTGTGAATCAGCGGGCAGGTGCTTATGCCATGCAGTTTGGCATGTCGATGGAGGGAAGACTTGAGGGCGGTTATGTACTGCCGACGCAGGCGGATGTCCTGTATGATGCAAAATCCGTCATCGGAAAGCTGGTCAATCGGAATCCGGTTTTGATTTCGCAATTGTATAAGAAGCAGCCGGCATGGAATGAAGCAGCGAGGTTCCAGTTGGATGCAAAGGGACTCCTAAGCTATAACAATAGCTTTGAAGGTCTCATGAAGGATATCGAAAGCTATAAAAAGAAGAAATACCGGATTGTGATTTTATCACCGTCAGCAACAAGAGGAAGGCGAATCGCAAAGAATCTGCAGGACAATGATATCCCGGCTTATTTTACGGAAAATCGCGAACAGCCGTTAAAGGATGGTGAGGTGCGTATTTCCGTCGGGCGTATGGAAACGGGATTTGAGATTGCGGAATGTCGTCTTCTCGTTATTGCAGAGGGGGATATTTTCACCTCCAAGGAATTGAAAAAACGGAAAAAGCTTCCGAAGTATACGGGGGAGAAGATAGCGGGATTTTCGGACATCTCGGTGGGCGATTATGTTGTGCACCAGAATCACGGAGTTGGTATTTACCGGGGTATCGATAAGGTTGAGACGGACGGACGCCTCAAGGATTATATTACAATTGAATATGCAAAGGGCAGCAAATTATTTGTGCCGGTAGAGCAGCTTGACCGAATCGGAAAGCTTTCGGGCAAGGAAGGTGCGAAGCCGAAGCTGAACAAGCTTGGCGGACCGGAATGGGAAAAGGTTCGTACCCGCGTGCGCGGTCATGTGGAGGATATCGCAAAGGAATTGATTGAGCTTTACGCAATCCGTTCGAGTACACAGGGCTTTCAATATTCTGAGGATACGGTATGGCAGCGGGAGTTTGAGGAGTTGTTTCCATATGAGGAGACGCTTGACCAGCAAAAGGCAATCGATGACACAAAGCGCGACATGGAAAGCGGGAAGATCATGGATCGCCTTGTGTGCGGGGATGTCGGGTTTGGGAAGACTGAGGTAGCAATCCGCGCTGCATTTAAGGCAGTGCAGGATAACCGGCAAGTCGCATACCTT
>JBJEMZ010000131.1:0-10353 GCA_051879935.1 Wujia sp. | reverse complement strand
AATAAAGGTGTGAAAATATGGGAAGAGATTATGTTATTATAACGGATTCAACCAATGATATGCCAAAGGGCTATACAGAGGTTCACGGGGTAGACGTCATTCCAATCAGCTTTGAGATTGGCGGTGACGTATATGACGGACGTGAAAAGACGATATCCAATAAAGAGTTTTATGAGCGTATGCGTGCGGGGGAGCGCACAAAGACGGCAGCACCAAATATTAATGATATTGAGGAGCGGTTTGAGGCGGCTCTCTCAGCCGGGAAGGATGTCTTATTTATGTGCCTGTCATCCGGTATCAGCAGCACAATCAACAATGCATATATATGCCGGGAAGACATGCAGGAAAAATATCCGGATGCGGATATCTGTGTGTTTGATTCCCTCTGTGCATGCGGCGGTCAGGGACTGTTGCTCTATTTAGCGGTTGAAAACAAGAAAAAGGGTATGTCAGCAAGGGAAAATATGGAAGCACTGGAGTCTGCAAAGCTGCATGTTGTGCATAAATTTACAGTGGAGGATCTGGTCTATCTGCAAAGAGGCGGAAGAATCTCAAAGACGGCGGCAGTGATCGGCGGCATGATACAGTTGAAACCGGTTCTGCATGTGGACGATGCCGGGAATCTGGTTGCGGAGAGCAAGGTTCGCGGACGGAAAAAGTCCTTGAACCAGTTGGTCGCAGAGATGGATAAATGTGTCGGCAGCTATGCGGACAAGCAGGAGGCAGTTGTAATCTGCCATGCGGACTGTAGAGAGGATGCCGATTATGTTGCGAAGCTTGTGGAAGAAAAATATCATCCAAAGCAGATTTTTATGAGTGAAGTAAGCCCGACAATCGGTGCACATTCGGGCCCCGGAACAATGACGTTGTTCTTTATGGGGGACCGTAGATAGTTTTTTGCATATACTAATCTAAAAAGCGAAGGACATAGTATGCGCTTTTTAGAATTAAAACAAAAAGAAGTCATTAATTGCAAGGACTGCCGGCGACTTGGGTTCGTGGCAGATGTAGAATTTGATTGTGAAACCGGAAAGATACTGGCGATTATCGTGCCGGGACCGGGCAGACTATTTTCCTGTTTTGGTTCCTGCACAGAGTTTTACATCCGGTTCTGCAATATTGTTCGTATCGGCCCGGATATCATTCTGGTCGATATCGATGCATGTGATATTCGAAAAATTCAAACAAAAGATTGTGATAAACACGGGAGGTAGGATATGAAGTGTCCTTTTTGCGGAGACGATAATACAAGAGTCATTGACTCGAGACCGGCAGATGATAACGAGGCAATTCGAAGAAGAAGACAGTGTGACGAATGTGGAAAGCGGTTTACTACATATGAAAAGGTAGAGACGATTCCTTTGATTGTAATCAAAAAGGATAAAAATCGTGAGACTTACGACCGCTCTAAGATTGAGTCCGGTGTTGTGCGCTCCTGCCATAAGAGACCGGTTTCGGTGGATCAGATCGAGGCCTGTATCGATGAAATCGAAAATCGTATTTTCAACATGGAGGTTCGCGAGATCGAAAGCAAAAAAATCGGCGAGATCGTAATGGATCAGATTCGCGAGCTCGATCAGGTTGCGTATGTTCGTTTTGCATCCGTGTATCGGGAATTCAAGGATGCGGATACCTTTATGAGCGAGCTGAAAAAACTGTTGGATAACAAATAGAAAGGCTGTATATGGATAGCTACATCAAATTGATATCGGGTGGCGAGGGTGAAATCGTTGAGAAAAAATCCCGTTTTATCGGTCAGATAGCACCGGTGGAAACTGAGGAGGAAGCCTACGCTTTTATCGAGCGCATCCGGAAAAAGCATTACGATGCACGACATAACTGCTTCGCATTTTCGGTCGGAGAATCCATGCCAACGCTACGATTTTCGGATGACGGAGAACCGCAGGGGACTGCCGGGAAGCCGATGCTTGAAATCATTCAGAATTCCGGCATCCACAATCTGTGTGTCGTTGTGACAAGGTATTTCGGTGGAACACTGCTCGGTACGGGCGGCCTTGTACGTGCCTATACGCAGGCGACGAAGGCAGCACTTGATCATTGCACGACGAAGCTGATGCAGCGGCTGATTCCGGTGGAAATCCGTACGAACTATACGGATATGGGAAAGGTGCAGTATATACTAAATACAAATGAGATTCACATATCGGATACGGTATATGCAGATGATGTACTGTTTCTTGCGGAGCTTCCGGTTGGATGCAGTGACCGCATATTAAAGGAAATCACCGAGGGAACCGGTGCACGTGCGGAAATCGAAACAAAGGACGAGATTTTTGGATAATCTCGTCCTTTTTCTACATTTTAATCCTTAGGATTGCATACTCTAAAGCACATAGTTTACAAAGAAATACAGGATACTCATAAACAGTAAAATCGGCATCAGTTTTGCAATCGTTGTGCTTTTTTTGATAAAAAGTGACAACAAAACCGGAAGAATAAATGAAATGGCGGTAACAATCAGGAATGTCACAAGCTTTGTCCCTTTGTAGACGATAAAGGTTGCAAGTAATCCCGCTGCAAAGACCGGAACAATCGCTGCAAGCAGAACGGAACATTCGATACCAAGCTGTCCGGCAGTTCCAAGTGCGATATAGATGTCACGTTCCCTGTCGCGCATAAAGAGCAGCAACCCGAACATTCCTGCAAACAGAAGAAGCAGACAGGCGAATTCGAAAACAGGAAGCTCAATATGATAGCTTATATTCTCATAGTCAAATGCCCTATCGGTAAGCGATTCCATCTGAAAGATGGTATCTCCGTTTACATAGGCATTCATACGTTCCCTTAATTCTTCATTTAAGCCGGCGTCGCCTACACAGTCAACCAGTATCTGAGGCGAGGAAACCTTAAAGATGTAATGAAACAGTGTCTCACAAATCGGTGCGGAGAGAGTGGTGGAAGGTGTTTCAAGCATGGAGACCTTCACATCGCCGGTTCCGTTTATATAGGATGAGAAAAAATCATTTGGTATGATAAAACCACATTCTGCATATCCGGACTGCACATCCATTGTGGCATCTTCCGGGCTTCCTGTATAATAAAAATGATACAGGGAAGAGGATGCGGCAAGCTCATCCTGCAGTTCTGCTGCATACTCGTTTTTATCTTCCAGATAAACAGCAACCTTAATATCGGTTGTTTTGCTTTTCTCCGGCAATAGCTTATAGATGACCGTAAGAAGTAAAAGCAAACCAATAAGAAACAGGTAAAGCCGTCTGGCGAGTATTCTTTTTTCTGCTGCAATAAAACGATTCATACGAAACTCCTATCATAAAAACAGCGCATGACACATGAGCTGCAATACATATTTTCCAGGCAGAAATATACTGATATTTACAATTGCTTTCGGAAGCATTGCATCCGGCAGTAAGCCGCCACCACAGTAAGCAAACAGCAAAACAGCAAACAGTAAAAACATATTTGCAGAAAATGCATTGCTTGAAAATGATGCGATAGCAGCAATAAAAATCGCAAGCAATAACAATACCGGAAGTATTTTAATGAAGGATGACCAGTGTGCCAGTCCTGTGTAGACGGAAATGGCTGCAAAACACGGAATATAGGCGATAAAAAGTGCTACAAACGTGGTTATCACATTGGATAGCAGAATATGGAATGTGTTCAGGTGATAAAGCCTCATGCATTCCCGTACACCGTTTCCGATTCCCTGTAAGCATGGTATCAGCAAAAATGCAGTAAAGCATAGGCTTAAAATAACCGCAAGTGCCAGATATTGATCGAGAATGGATACCATCCCTGCATTTGCCACATCCACCGGCTGTACATAATTTGCCTTGTTCATGACCCGGTCAAGAAATACCAGATTCGTCTTGTTTGAAACCTGCCGTACCTGTTCGGATGTATATTCGTTTGCGCGTGTTGTATCAAGGGCACTGTAAATGCCCGCTTGCGCAATGCCAAGCAGGGAAGCGTAGGACATAAAAAGTTCATTTGTGATATAGGAAGCGATGGATGTGCTGTCATATACGATGATGTCAAGCGGAAGGTTTGTGCTGTCCATAATACCTGAGAAAAACTGCTCGGGTACCACGATCAGATAAAGGATTTCACCACGTTCCAACATGGCATAACCTTCCTCTACCGTTGCAGCCTGTATTAATTCTACCGTTTCCTTCATGCCTTCCAGATCCTGCAGCATGCTGATGCCAAGTTCGTTCCAGTCGAGATTGTCATCAGCCGGAAGATAGTAGCCGATACTTACTGCCTGAAAGGATTGTTCCTGATATATGTGTTTTGACAGGTAGATGCCTGCAGCACCGGTCAGAGACAGCAGCAGTAAAACCGAGACGAGAATATGTGGAATATAATGCATAAGCCGCTTCATGCTTATTCGTATGAAATTAAAAAACACTGTAAATGTAGACATTATGATTCCTTTTCGTTTCGGAGTAAGTCAATATAATTTGTAATTGTTCCTGTCATCTGGGAGGTGTCAATCAGACCGCCGTTTTTCAACAGGTAAACCTTGTGACAAAACTGGAACACGGCTTCTTCATGGGAGGCAACGATGATGGAATTGCCGAGACTTAAATAGTATTGCATAAATTGCAGGGCATCCTGTTTTGCAGGCAGATCCAACGCTGCAAATGGTTCATCCATCAGGAGAATCTGTGGCGCATCCAGCAGTGCACAGGCGAGACTCAGCCGCTTTTTCATTCCGCCGGACATGTTTTTGACCGGAACATCCAAAAAAGAAAGAATGCCCAACTTGTCGAGCGGCGGGGTGGAAAGCTGTCCTAAAATCTCGGTCTTGTGCTTTTTAGTCCACATACGCAGGTTGTCCAGCGGTTTTAATTCGTCGAACAGGGGATTTTCCTGTGGAACATAGCCAAGCCGCGTATCTCCGGCGTATTTTTTTGCGATGCAGGAAAGCAGGGTTGATTTTCCTGAGCCATTTATGCCTAGGATTCCAATAGATTGTCCCGGCGCCACCGAAAAGGAAACATCATTTAAGACCACATGTTTTCCATATGTTTTTGAAATATGTTGAATCTGAAACATAGTTTCTCCTTTTATAAACATTTTTTATGTACACAATTATTTGATAATATTGTTTATACGTTTCACAAAAATTAGTTTGATATTCATAAAATAACATTTTTTTTAGCATGATACAAGGAAAAACAAGAATATGGGGATATGATGTATTTCCGTGTAGATTTATGTATGGACTTTATGAGACAGATTTGTTATAATTTTAAATACATATGAGTATATAACTTTTTTATTATAGAATAAACGAAAGACATGGGGTGCATACATATGAACGGAACGCGTTTGGCGAAAAAAAATGATTTGGCGATGAAGGTCATGGTTGCATTTGCAATTGCGAAAATCGCCGTACTGATTATCAATCATAAGACACAAAAGGGATTTGTGCCATTGCTTGTATTGTTTATTTTGTTTGCGGTCGGCAATGTTGTGTTCCAGCTGATTAATGACCGGAGCGAACTGATGAAATTTACATCGATTACATTGTATACGCTGTTAGTGGCAGTCTCTGCACTGGTTTCCGGTTCCGTGATGGATGTACTTCCGGTTTTTGTAGCACTTGGTATGTGTATCATCTATATGGATACCTTACATATACGGATAACAAATGCTGTAGCGATACTCGGAGCCTTGATTCCGACCATCATGCAGATTGCAAAGCACGGATTTATTCCGTCTGTAACCTGGATTGAGATTTTTCTTTTAGTGTTCATTTTTGCAGTCGGTATGGAGCTGGCATGTAACATTACGCTGCGCGAGCAGGAGACAGATCGTCAGGAGATTGAGTACCATGTTGCTTATCAGGAAGAAATCACCGAGAACATGGTAAAGGTTGTGGATAACGGCAATGCCCATATCGAGCAGCTTCAGTCTAAGCTTGATAATTTCCAGGCGGCGACTTCGGAGGTTACGAAGTCCGTAGATGCGATTTCAACTGGTATTACAGATACAGCAGAGAACATGGAAGTTTCCACGACCATGACACAGCAGATTCAGGATATCATTGATAATCTGATTGATGTAAAGGATAACACGGTACAGTCCACGCAGAAGGCGATTGATTCCGTAAAATCCGGTTTAGAGATTATCGAAAGTCTGAAGGATAAGTCCGATGACATCAATGTTGCAAATGAGGATGTAACGCGGGTATCTGCCGAGCTCTGCGAGAAAATTAAGTCGGCAGAGGAGATTACGCAGATTATATATCAGATTTCGAGTCAGACAAACCTGCTTGCGTTAAATGCCTCCATCGAGGCAGCACGTGCAGGTGAGCAGGGACGAGGATTTGCGGTTGTTGCCGATGAAATCCGAAAGCTTGCTGATGACACAAGAAGCTCGATAGACAATATCACGAAGCTTTTGAAGGGTGTCACAGACCTTGCAAATCATACATCGGATTTGGTGCGCCGGAGTGTAAACGCTGTATCCGAACAGGCAAAATATATTGAGGCGGCAGATGGCAGCTTCCAGACGATCGCCGGTGTGGTAGAAGAACTGAGTGGGGATATGAAGCAGCTTGACAGACTTTCCGGAAATCTGGATGCGTCAAACAACTCGATTATCGACGGACTGGCAAATCAGCAGGCTGCCAGTGAGGAGATTGCTGCAAATGCACAGTCTTCCGCAGATTTATGTCAGACAAACCTCGATGAATTGAACGGTGTTATTGATGAATTAAATGAGATTGCAAAGATTATCGGAAGTCTCCGCGGTGCTGATTTGGAGGAAATCAATCAGATTTTGGAGGAGACAACGATTCCGACTGATGAGACGGCAGTAGACAACACAGATTATTCTGATTATTTCTCAGAGGAGGACGAGGCTGCCGAGACAGATGCTGCGGATGAGACGGAAAACTATGGGGGTGCAGTAGGAACTGAGGAATCGGCTGAGATGGAGGAATATGCGGAGTCAGAGGATGTAGCTGAAGAAGCAGATGCATACGAAGAAACAGAGGATTCGTATGAGGAAATGAATGAGTACGAAGAATCTTCTGAAGAAACGGACGAATCCGAAGAATATACAGAGGAATCCGAGGAAGAAGATTAAAGTTCTTCCTCGATGACCTGAAAATCCAGATAGTCAAAGTCGATGGATTCGATAAAATTATCCTGTGTAAAACGTGTTCTTGCATGGCGGATAAAATCCTCCTGATTGGATTTCAGCCATACAGGTTTTGCCAGATCAAAGGTGTAGCACAGCTCGTCAAGAGCTGCATACACCTTTTTTGTTCGGGTCATGGAAGGGTCGTCGATACAGACGGTATGGTCTTTTACAAGACGGTTATTTTTCATTATCTTTCCCCATATACGAAACATGGAATCACCTCATTTTTATTTTGACAAATTACATGGGTTTATTATAATGGGTGAAGGGAAAAAACACAAGGAGCGAATCATTTATGAGCTATAAGTTGATCACGAAGGATGGAAGTGCAAAGAGAGGAGAATTTACAACCCCGCATGGTGTCATTCAGACACCGGTTTTTATGAATGTCGGAACCGCGGCTGCCATCAAGGGTGCTGTATCAACGGAGGATTTGAAAACCATCGGTACACAGGTACAGTTATCCAATACCTATCATCTGCATGTACGGCCGGGAGATACGATTGTGAAGAAGCTTGGCGGTCTGCACAAATTCATGGTATGGGATCGGCCGATATTGACGGATTCCGGTGGATTTCAGGTATTCTCCCTGGCGGGACTTCGGAAGATAAAAGAGGAAGGCGTTACATTCCACTCTCATGTGGACGGACGAATCATCTTTATGGGACCGGAGGAGAGTATGCAGATTCAGTCGAATCTCGCATCTACGATTGCGATGGCGTTTGACGAATGTCCACCTGCAACTGCAGAACGTTCCTATATCCAGCCGTCTGTTGACCGGACAACACGGTGGCTTACACGCTGCAAAGCAGAGATGAACAGACTGAACAGTCTGGAGGATACGATTAATAAACAGCAGATGCTGTTTGGAATTAATCAGGGAGGCGTGTTTGATGATATCCGTATCGAGCATGCAAAGCGGATTGCTGACATGGATTTAGATGGCTACGCAATAGGCGGACTTGCAGTTGGAGAGACACATGAGGAGATGTATAGAATCATTGAATCAACGGTTCAGTATCTCCCGGAAGATAAGCCGACGTATCTGATGGGTGTCGGGACACCGGCAAATATACTGGAGGCAGTTGAACGTGGTATAGACTTTTTCGATTGTGTGTATCCGTCACGAAACGGAAGACACGGACATGTATATACGAATCATGGCAAAATCAACCTGTTCAATGCGAAGTATGAATTAGATGACCGTCCAATCGAGGAAGGATGTGGATGTCCTGCATGTAAGTCCTACTCCCGCGCGTATATCCGTCATCTATTAAAGGCAAAGGAAATGCTTGGAATGAGATTTTGCGTCTTGCATAATTTATACTTTTATAATAATATGATGAAGGAGATTCGGGAGGCAATCGAGGAACACCGTTTTGCAGAATATAAACGGCGCAAATTGGAAGGCTTTCAAAATAATTAGGAGGTTTTTAAAAACATGGTAACATTTTTAGAGGGACAGGCAACAACGGCAAATCAGCCGAGCGGATTATTTTGGGTGATTTATATCGTCATTCTGGTTGGATTTATGTATCTTTTGATTATCCGTCCACAGAAGAAGCAGAAGAAGCAGATGGAGGAGCTTCACAATGCGATGGAACCGGGTGATAACATCATGACAACCGGTGGCTTTTACGGAACAATTCTTGATATCGTTGACGACACAACTGTTATCGTAGAGTTTGGTAACAACAAGAACTGCCGTATTCCGATGCACAAGAATGCGATCGCAGAGATTGAGAAGGCAGGCTCAGCAGTCATCAAGGATGAGGATGAGTCTTCAGCAGTAAAGGAAGAAAAGAAGGAAGAGAAAAAAGAGGATAAGAAATCCGAGAAGAAGCTTGGAAAAGCAAAGGAGTAAATTTGTTCTAATTTTGTTATAAAATTCTACGAAAAATGACAAAAAAATTGTAGACGAATCTGGTTCTTTGTGCGAAAATGTAATAGATGGTGTTTTTCGGGAAGAAAACATCTATTTATAATTTTATTTTATATTGAAAGGAGTCTCACAATGATTTACACGAAGGAAGTTGAAAACATGTGCCCGGTTGCTAAGGGTGCAAAGCATGAGCCAGCTCCTATTCCTGAAGAGGGAAAGTGGGTACACTCAAAGAAGATTGAAGATATCTCAGGTTTTACACATGGTGTAGGCTGGTGTGCACCACAGCAGGGTGCTTGTAAACTTTCATTGAACGTTAAAAATGGCGTAATTGAAGAGGCATTGGTAGAAACAATCGGATGTTCCGGTATGACACACTCTGCAGCTATGGCAGCAGAGGTATTGCAGGGCAAGACAATTTTGGAAGCTCTCAACACAGACCTTGTATGTGATGCTATCAACACAGCTATGAGAGAGCTGTTCCTTCAGATTGTTTACGGACGTACACAGAGTGCTTTCTCTGATGACGGTCTCGCAATTGGTGCAGGTCTTGAGGATCTTGGTAAGGGTCTTCGTTCTCAGGTTGGTACAATGTATGCAACAAAGGAGAAGGGTGTTCGTTATCTTGAGATGGCTGAGGGCTATGTAACAGGTATTGCTCTTGACGCTGATAATGAGGTAATCGGATATCAGTTCGTTTCTCTTGGAAAGATGACTGATTTCATTAAGAAGGGTGATGATCCTAACACAGCATGGGAGAAGGCAAAGGGCCAGTATGGTCGTGTTGCTGATGCAGTGAAGATCATCGATCCGAGACAGGAATAAGAAGAAAGGAGAAACGACAATGGCTTTATTTGAATCATATGAAAGAAGAATTGACCAGATTAACGCTGTATTGAACAGCTATGGTATCAGCTCAATCGAAGAAGCTGAGAAGATTACAAAGGACGCTGGACTTGATGTTTACAATCAGATCAAGGGTATTCAGCCAATCTGTTTTGAGAACGCTTGCTGGGCTTACATTGTAGGTGCTGCAATCGCAATTAAGAAGGGTTGCAGAAAAGCTGCTGACGCTGCTGCTGCAATCGGTGAAGGTCTTCAGGCTTTCTGTATTCCGGGTTCTGTTGCTGACCACCGTAAGGTAGGTTTGGGACATGGAAACCTCGGTAAAATGCTTCTGGAAGAAGAAACCGAGTGTTTCGCATTCTTAGCAGGACATGAGTCCTTTGCCGCTGCAGAAGGTGCTATCGGAATTGCTGAGAAAGCAAACAAAGTTCGTCAGAAACCTCTTCGTGTTATCTTAAACGGTCTTGGAAAAGATGCAGCACAGA
>JBJEMZ010000130.1:0-10385 GCA_051879935.1 Wujia sp. | reverse complement strand
GATTCCGTGTATATCCGGCTCAATGCTCATGGAATAGTTTGTGTGATAAATCACAAATCCCGGTTTCGCCTTCGGCGGCTTCTTTAAATTTTTCTTTGCCGTATAGTCAATCTCTACCTTCGGTGCCTCATGCCCGGTCGAATAATATGCCGCAAGTCTTGCAGCCTCCTCATACGTCCGGTCCGGGAGTTCCTTCCCTTCGGTCTTGACAATCACATGGGAACCGGGCATCTGCTTTGCATGGAACCACATATCATTGCCCTCGGCAAACCGGAAGGTAAGTTCTTCATTCTGAAAATTATTTTTACCGACATACATATGGAAACCATCACTGGAGATGTAATGAAGCGGTTTTGCCTTCGCCTGCTTTTTCTGTTTATTCTTATCCTGTCTTCCACGGATATAACCGCTCTCCACAAGCTCCTGCTTGATCTCCTGCAAATCATTTTCTGTCTTGGCGATATCCAGTGAATTTTGTACGGACAGAAGATAATCAAGCTCTGCCTTTGATTCCACGGTCAGCTCCATCAATGCCTCATACGTCCGTTTCAGCTTATTGTATTTTGCAAAATAACGTTTCCCATTTTCCATGGCGGACTGCTCCGGATCAAGCGGAATGGTAATGGTTGTACCATCATAATAGTTTTCACAGGTGAGTTCCTTATCGCCCGGTTTACAGGAATATCCATAGGCCGTGATCAATTCTCCGTATACCTTGTATTTATCCCGCTTCTCAGTATCTTTTAACTGGGATAACTGGAGGTCATATTTTTTTGCAGTTCGTTCAATGGCGTTTGCAACAATCTTTCGAAGATCTGTAGAGCGCTGCCTGATTCTCGTCACAACGCTTTTCGCCCGGTAGTATTCCTCGATGACACAGGACATGGAATCAAACAGCTTCAATCCATCCACATCCTTGTCGGGCATCGGCACATCCTGCACACTGCCATACATCGTAAGTAACTCCGCACCGAATTCCTTCGGTGTATATCCCTGATAGGCGATACACGGCCGAAATGCTTCGTTCACAATTGCAGTTCGTAACTCGTCAAAGCTATTATACAGCTTTTCCTGCTCCGGCATTGTCAGGGAAGCCGTACTCGCACCGCCATCCACGCCTGCACGGTAACAGATTTCGTTTGCCATAACCGGAGAAATACCCGTTAAAGATGTGTAAATGGCCTTTGTGACCGAAACCGGTTTGCGCATGATGTGGTTCATAAAATAATTGACATCAATCGTACACGGATTTTCCTTTTCCTGAGAAGGCGGATACTGATAGCTTCTTCCCGGAAGCACCTCCCGCACGGAGCTTATCTGCCCGGAAATGTGTTTGATGCTGTCTATAATCATGCCGGCTTCATCCGTAAATATGATGTTGCTGTGCTTTCCCATGATCTCAACGATCAGCTTCTTCCGACACAAATCACCCATTTCGTCCAGATGCTCAAGCTCAAATTCCACAATACGCTCCATGCCTGGCTGTGTTATGGAAATAATTCTTGCGTTCCCGATATGTTTTCTGAGTAACATGCAGAAATTCGGGGCTGTGGCAGGGTTTTCTTTTGTCTGCCCTGTCAGATAGATGAGCGGAAGGCTGGCATCCGCCGATATCACAAGTCGTTCTGTGGTGTTGCCCGATTCTAACCGGTTTTTCACCACGAGACAAAGCTCATCGACCTCCGGCTGGTAGATCTTGTAGATACGCCCACCTGTCAGTTTCTGATTCAATTCGGTTATAATTGCGGATACCGTGATTCCGTCAAATGCCATATTTCTTCTCCTTACAACAGCAGACCGAGGATTTCGTTGCTTCGTGCTACGAAAGCGGTCATCTTCTCAGCAGAGAGCGGCTTGTTTGCAAGGACAGCAAGGTCGTAGAGCTGGTTGCAGATCATGTCTGTGTGCTCTCCCTCCGGATTGTCCAGAACATATTTCACAAGCTTGTTATTTGCGTTTAATACAAGTGTCTCTGCATCGCCGCCAAACATACTCGGATCCATCTCACCGCCCATGTTGTAAGCACGCATCATATCCATCATACGACGTGTCTCCTCAGAAACCGTCAGCATGGAGGATACAGCCTCATTCTTCATATTTTCTACCTTAACGACAAGCTTATCGTTGCCGGTTGCCTTCTTAAATGCCTCACTGAGCTTGTCGGTATATTCCTTCGTCTGCTCCTCTGAAAGTGCCTCTCCTACAAAGTTGTCAGACAAGTCCGCATCGATACGAAGGAACTTCACATTTTCATTTTTTCCTTCGAGATGTGTAATGTACGGATTATCAATGTTGTGTGTCAGATAAACGGCATTCATGCCCTCTTCCTTAAACATGTGAATGTACTGGGACTGTGCCAAAGCATCTGTCACGTAGAACACCTTATTCTCGTACTTTTCTTTGCCTTCTTCCAGGTACTCCGGAAGAGTAACGTATTTGTCGTTCAAATCCTTGAACAGCATATAGTCTGTCATCTTTTCACAGAACTTGTCATCCTTCAGACAGCCAAACTTGATAAACGGGCTGATATCATCCCAGTATTTCTCATAATCTTCCTTGTTGTTTTTGTACATTCCGGTCAGCTTATCCGCAACCTTCTTTGTGATGTAATCGGAAATCTTCTTTACAAATCCATCATTTTGCAGAGCGGAACGGGATACATTTAATGGAAGATCCGGACAGTCAATCACACCCTTTAACAAGAGCAGAAATTCCGGAATAACCTCTTTGATATTATCCGCGATAAACACCTGATTGTTGTAAAGCTTGATTGTTCCTTCAAGCTGATCGTACTGTGTATTGATCTTCGGGAAATACAAAATACCCTTTAAGTTAAACGGATAATCCATATTCAGATGAATCCAGAACAGCGGCTTCTTAAAGTCAAGGAACACATGCTGATAGAAGTCGATATACTGTTCTTCCGTACAATCCTTCGGGTTGCGCATCCAGAGCGGATTTGTATCGTTTAACGGCTTTCTTTCAGGTTCTTTTTCTTCCTCATCTTCTGTTTCCGTAGTATCCTCTGTCTCGGCATTCTTTTCGTCTGTCTTCGGAGCGTCTCCCACAAGCTCGTCTTCCTGTGTCGTATCAACCTCGATGACCTCTTCCTTTTCTTTTTCCTTCTCCTCGGCAGCCTTCTTTAATGCTTCCTCTTCTTCCTTATCCTCGTTGATAAAGTAGATGTTGTATGGCATAAATGCACAATACTTCTGAATGACCTCACGCACACGGTACTCATTTGCATATTCTAAGCAATCCTCATTCAGATACAGGGTAATCGCCGTACCTCTGATATCATCGTCGCTTTCATCCATGATATAATTCGTTCCGCCGTCACATTCCCAATATACCGGCTTTGCATCCTTCTTATAAGAACAGGTTTCGATGGTTACCTTATCTGCAACCATGAATGCAGAATAAAATCCAAGTCCGAAATGGCCGATAATCTGCTCATCGCCTGCTTTGTCCTTATATTTGTTGATAAAGTCCGTCGCACCGGAAAAGGCAATCTCATTGATGTATTTGTCTACCTCTTCCTCTGTCATACCAAGACCATTATCGACGAAGGTAAGTGTCTTGTCCTTTGCAGAAGCGTAAACCTCGATCTTGTATTCCTCACCCTCAGTCTCTTCAAAATCGCCCATCATGGCAAGCTTTTTTAACTTTGTGATTGCATCGCATCCGTTTGATATCAGCTCCCGGATAAAAATATCCTGATCGGAGTATAACCATTTTTTAATAATCGGAAAAATGTTGTCACTGTTAATCGATAAATTTCCCTGACGTTCCATAATCGTATCTACCTCCTTAATCATATGGAATCCTATGACAGATATAATAATACGCCATGAAACGAAAGTCAAGAAAAATTAGCACTCATTTTAATCGAGTGCTAATAATTATTCCGTGTAATATTTTCTCACCGTATCATCCCATGCATGCTCCAGGGTTTTATCCAATGTAAATATTTTAAGCGATGTACCTGTAGTGACAAAAAGCTTGTCATGTTCATAAATAATATTCATAAACAGCGCGCTTACATCCTCTTCCTTGTACGGAAGATTATTCATCTCCAGCAATCGATTGATATTCTCCCGGTTAAACATCAAGATAATCCGAAAACTGATTGGGAGCCGTTTTCCCTTTATAAAATCATAGATTGTACGTTTGATTTCTTTCCACTCAATGTAATCCGGCAGGCTCTCCTGTTCATCCGTGTCATAATAGTCACGATTAATCTTTCCATTTATATAATAATCCAGTTTTGTTTTTATCCGTGCCTCATACAGATAAAAGCTGTCAAACTTCTCCTGTTCCAAAAGCTCCTTCATATATGCGGCCTTGTTTCCCATTGTAAATGTTTCCAAATGTTTTACCTCTGATTTAAATAAATCGTTACCAAATCATACGCACCATATGATTCATTTGTATATTGAAAATACTGTACACTTCCCACATCACGCATAAACGAATAATCAAAATCCTCCACGTAATCCGTCACTACAACCTCCACAGTTGCTGTGGCATTATGAAGAGCAGCATCCTTTATTAATGTTTTAAATGTTTCCGAATTGCAGACAAGACCGTTTCTTTCATAATAACTATAGTCATCACTTTCACAAGAAGGGAAATTATCTTTTGCCCAATCATGATGGACATCCATAATTTCATCTGTTACATTAAAATATGCATGACCTGCAAATGTTCCGCGATCCGGAAGGGGATCATCCCAGGTAGCATCCACCTGATACCAGTTTCCATCCAGACAAACCTGATTCCATGCATGCAATTCTCCATCTGCCGTTCCGGTTACAATCCGGTTTTCTATACCTACGCAGGTCATAAGCAGCGCCATGGCCTCTGCGTAACCATTACATACTGCCGTCCTCTGAACAAGAGCACCATATGCACGATATGCATAGTCCTTTGATGTCTCAACATACCCATACTTACAGTTTCTGACAATATAATCGTGAATGGCAAGTTCCATCTCATACTCACTCATTCCAGGTTTTATAATCTGTGCAAGCACCTCCGTCACTTTATCATAAAGCTTATACGCAAGGGCATGATCCGATGGAATTTCCGTTCCGTTTACATACTTCTGATATACATAATAATTATCCGATATATCATACCGAAGTGTCAATCGCATACCATCCCGGCTCTTTTCCGTTATTGCATACTGAGAAACCATCCCATTCATACTGCATATACTTTCATTGATACCGGCTATATCACTTTCTGTAATTCCACATACATAAAACACACCTGTTTTTTCTCCGGAATCAATCTGTTTTGTTACCATTTGCGTCAATTCTGCCATATCACGTGCTGTCTGGTCCGGATGAAGATATGCGCCGATCCGGAAATTAAAAAAATAATATACAAGTATGACCGACACTGCCAGTATGGGAATCCATAAATGTATTTTTCCTTTTTTCTGCTCCATCTAACTTTCTCTGTTATCCTCCGACTCATTTTCTTCGTCATCCTCTGTATGCTGACTGTTTTTTCCAAGAACAATCAAAACGACCATCAACACAATCGAGACAATCAGACAAATTGCAACAAGCAACGGTTTGCCATTATCACCTGTCATAGCTGTCAAGGCTGTTAAAAACATATTCATATCCATTTCTGCCTCCCATTCTTTTTCTAATTTATTTTAATGGATAGATTACGTGTTCGCAACCATTTTATTTTTTTCTTGTGAATCCTTACGCTTTGATGTAGAATGAAGTGATTAAGAACAAAAGAATGTGAGGTACTTTTATGGCGCAGTTATGGGGCGGTCGATTCACAAAGGAGACCGATCAGCTTGTATATAATTTCAATGCATCGATCGGATTTGACCAGAAATTTTACAAACAGGATATTCGTGGCAGCATTGCCCATGTTACAATGCTTGCTGCCTCCGGCATTCTGACAGATACAGAGCGGGATCAGATTATAGACGGATTGAACGGAATTCTAGCAGATGTCGAAAATGGAACACTTGCCATCACATCCGAATACGAAGATATCCACAGCTTTGTGGAAGCAAATCTGATTGACCGGATTGGCGATGTGGGAAAGAAGCTTCACACCGGTCGTTCCAGAAACGATCAGGTCGCACTCGACATGCGTCTTTATGTGCGCGATGAACTTGTGGAAGTAAAGCATCTGTTAGTCTCCCTTATGCAGGAGCTGCATAAGCTGATGAAGGGAAATACAGAAACGTATATGCCGGGCTTTACACATCTGCAGAAAGCGCAGCCTGTGACTTTCGCCCACCATGTCGGTGCTTATATGGAAATGTTCAAGCGTGACTACAGCCGTATGTGCGATATATATGAACGTATGAACTACTGTCCGCTGGGAGCCGGCGCACTGGCCGGAACCACCTACCCGCTTGACCGGGAATTAACGGCAAGCCTGCTCGATTTTGCGGGACCAACCTTAAACAGTATGGACTCGGTTTCCGACCGGGATTATGTGATAGAAATGCTCTCCGCATTTTCCACGATTATGATGCATCTCTCCCGCTTCTCAGAGGAAATCATCATTTGGAATTCCAATGAGTATCAGTTCGTGGAGCTGGATGATGCATACAGCACCGGAAGCTCCATCATGCCACAGAAAAAGAACCCGGATATCGCGGAGCTTGTCCGGGGGAAGACCGGACGTGTGTATGGTGCGCTCATGTCAATTCTCACAACAATGAAAGGAATTCCGCTTGCCTACAACAAAGACATGCAGGAAGACAAGGAGCTTACCTTTGATGCGATTGATACTGTCAAGGGCTGCATCGCTCTTTTCACCGGCATGATTTCCACCATGAAATTAAATAAGCCTGTCATGGAAAAAAGCGCCATGAACGGCTTTACAAATGCAACCGATGCGGCAGACTATCTTGTGAACCACGGGGTTCCGTTCCGGGATGCCCACGGAATCGTCGGCCAGCTTGTGTTATACTGTATTGAGCATGACAAATCTCTGCTTGATATGTCACTGGCAGAATATAAGGCAATCAGCCCTGTGTTTGAAGAGGATATCTATAATGCCATCAGTTTAGAGACCTGTGTAAGCAAGCGCAATACAATCGGTGCTCCGGGAAAAGAAGCAATTCTTTCTGTCATTGAAATAAACGAGGCATATCTGAAAAGTTTGATTGATTAGGAGGCGTATTTATGAATCGAACAACAAAGGCCAAATATGATATGGCGACCCGTATGTTAAAAGGACGCATTGATGCGGAGGAAGTTGCCATGATGTCAGGACTTCCCCTCGAGGAAGTAGAAAAGCTGAAGGAGGAAGTCGTTCCGAAGAATACAGATGCCGAAGTATTAAGCCGTCTGGACAATCCAAATCTCGACATCGGACAGATTCTTTATGACGACGATGCAGCGGACGATCTTGCGGTGGAGAACTATCCGGGCTCTGATACTTTAAACAACAAGGAATAATGAGTAAAAACTACCAAGTATGATATGTACCCATTTCTCTGGACATCTGGAGAAATGGGTATTTTTATAATTGCATCGTTCCATCTGCAAGGTCGCTTGACACAATTATAACTTGCACCAATTTTCAAGTTTTTTCAAAAGTTATTTGCACCAATAACGATGTTTTTATTTATATTATTTACACTTTTTCATTTTAATCAAAAAAGTGTAACCCCATGTTACCGAGGTTACACCACATTTTCTAAATCTGCTGATACAGTCTCTCATAGATTTCCGCTGAGTTTGACCAGCTGTAATTTTGCTGCATCGCACGCTCCTGCATCTTCTGCCATGCATCCTTATAGTCAAAGAATACGCGCTTGGAGTAGTTGATTGTATTAAGCAGCTCATGCGCATTGTAATTCGCAAAGGAGAAACCGGTTCCGTCGCCCGTAAATTCATTGTACGGAATAACCGTATCCTTCAGACCGCCTGTCTCACGCACAATCGGAAGTGTACCATAGCGAAGTGCCATCAGCTGTGTCAGACCGCACGGTTCAAAACGGGAAGGTACTAACATAGCGTCACATGCTGCATACATCTTATGTGACAAGTCATCCGAATAGTAAATGTTTGCAGATACCTTTGCCGGATGAATCCGCTGATAATAACGGAACATATCCTCATATCTTCTCTCGCCGGTTCCGAGTACAACAAACTGTGTACCGTCTGTACAGATATTATTCATAACACGGTCTACAAGGTCAAGTCCCTTCTGGTCTGTCAGACGGGAAATGATACCGATCATATATGCATTCGGATCCTCCGGAAGTCTGAGCTGCTTTTGCAGTGCAACCTTGTTCATCACCTTATTCTTACGGAAATTACCGGTTGTATAATTCTTGTATATCTTCTTATCTGTGGACGGATCGTAATCCTTGTAATCGATACCGTTTACAATGCCCCACAGACTTTCATGTCTGGCACGAAGCAAGCCGTCTAAGCCTTCTCCATAATACGGAGTCTGAATCTCCTGTGCGTAGGTGTTCGATACAGTTGTAATCTTATCCGCATATACAAGTCCGCCCTTAAGCATACTTGCATCCTTTGAAATCTCCAGCTTGTCCGGTGTAAAGAGGTAATCCGGAAGTCCGGAGTATTCCTTCATCGTCTTGATATCCCATCTGCCCTGGAACTGCAAATTGTGAATCGTCATAATCGACTTCATATGGCTGTAGAACGGATTATTTGCAAACAATGTCTTCAGATATACCGGCACAAAGCCTGCCTGCCAGTCATGACAGTGAATGATGTCCGGCTGGAATCCTATACTCGGAAGAATCGAGAGTGCTGCCTTACTGAAATAGCAGAACTTTTCAATATCCCACTTCATGTCATCACTGTAAATATTAAATCCATTAAAATAATATTCGTTGTCGATAAAGTATACCGGCACACCTTCGTATTCAAGATACATAACTCCGACATACTTCTGCTTCCATCCGATATCCATATGGAAATGTGTCAGATACCGCATTTTGTTCTTGAATTTTGCAGGCAGACACATGTAATTTGGTATGATGACTCTTACATCATACTCTTTTTTATCAAAAATCCTCGGCAATGTACCAACTACGTCCGCAAGACCGCCGGTCTTTATAAACGGTACACATTCCGATGCAATATATGCCACTTTTTTCATAATTCCGTCCTCCCGTATAAAAGGCATTTTTTTACATTATGCCCCAAAGTTATTTTGATTTTAGCATAATCGGGCTCAATATTCAACGTATTTTACAATCGTTCTTGTCGAAAATACGGATTATCCGCGAAAACCTGACCGGATAGTCTGCGCATTTCCAAAACCATCTCCCTGTCCACCGGTTTGTCTCCATACCGGATTTTCTCATAGCAGGACGTAAGTGCATCCACATCTGCAAGCTGCTGCTCTATAAGCTCCTGCGCAAGCTCCCGCCCCGTCTTTGTCGGTGTAAGGGAAATATCATAACGGTAGCGTTCCATACATTGCTTATAATATCGCCTTGCTCGATCCTCTGCCGAAAGAAATAATCGGAATCTTTTTTTCTTCTCTTGTTCCGTCTTTTTTTCTTTCTTTTTCTCTACTGTTTCCACGATATCGCCGACATGTCTCTTTTTCTGCATCAGCCATTTTACAAATGCACAAACTGCCTTATATATGATAAACAGCAAAAGACATGCAAGCCCGATATATAATACCGGCTCCAGCGTTTCTCCGATAGAGCGTATCTGCCCCGGCATGTCTCCGTCATCAAACTCCTGATATTCCGATGCCTGTTCCTCCGAGCCGGAAAACCAGTGGCTTACAAACTCAAAAAATAAACCGACAAGCCTGCCAACAACGGTAAAAACCGCCAGAAACGCTTTTCCGATTAATAACAGTATATTTTTGAAATCAAATACCTGTCCGAGTATCAGACTTAAAATCAGGCAGACCACAATCGCACCAACGATAATCGTATTTGTAGAAAGTATCTGCCGAATCGGAATTCCCGATACATGCTTTGTGGATGTCAGATAACTCTCAATGCCATCAATGTAAATCAGTGCAAGATATAAAAACAGCAGCAACAGCGCACCAACATAGGCGGATGTCACAAGCACAGTCTCACCAAGGCTGCTGCCCACCAGATAGACAACCACACAGAGCAGAAACGACGGCCACGGAATATCATCGGTCGACCGTTTATACTCAGGTTTTGCATAAGAAAGTGCGGATGAAAAAAACAGATAACATGGTAAGACACAATAGGTTCCTCTCGTCTCCATCGAATACGGCAACAGAAAAACGGACGCACCAAGCAGCACATGAACAAGCAGTAAAACCAACCGGTTCGGCGCTTTTTTCCGCATCACATAAGAAACCGCAAACATGAAAAAGGTAAACGGAATCAACATAAGATGCGGCGTTTGTTT
>JBJEMZ010000129.1:0-2201 GCA_051879935.1 Wujia sp. | reverse complement strand
AGATACGGGATGCCTTCGTCGCAATGAGCGACTGGAAATTAATCGTGAGAAGCAGCATGGTCTCGATAAGCTGCGCCTCAATGACCGGTGCCGTCACGGTAACAAGCGGTGTATTCGGATAACAGATTGTTCCCTCCGGCAGGGCATCGATATTTCCGGTGAATTTAAAATCCGAAAGATAGTCCAGAAAAGCATCCGAAAATTCTCCCTTGCTTTTCAGATATTCGATATCCTCTTTTGAAAAATGCATATTCTCAATATATTCAATCAACTGTTCGAGGCCTGCCGACACGACAAATCCCCCATTGTCCGGATTTTTCCGGTAAAACATGTCGAATACAACCACCTTATCCTTAAATCCCTTTTCAAAATAACCATTTGCCATCGTCAGTTCATAATAATCCATCAGCATTGTCAAATTACGCATACACATTCTCCTTTCCTGCGATTCTTACAGGCTCGCAAGCACCCGGATTTAAAAAACTGCCGCACCAAAAAAACCGGTGAGGCAGTTTTAATTTCTGATTCGTTAATTCTTTTTATCTCGATAAATAATATCGTTTCTGCTTGGTCCATTCGAAATCATTGTAATTGGGAACCCGATTTTCTCTTCGATAAACTCAATATACTTCCGGCAGTTCTCCGGCAATTCCTCGTAATTCTTGATTCCTCGGATATCCTGCTTCCATCCCGGCAGCATCTCGTATACCGGTTTTGCTTTTTTCAGCTTTGTTGTCGTCGGGAAATCCGTCGTTACCTCTCCGTCAATATCATATCCGACACAAACTGGAATCTCATCAAGATAACCAAGCACATCCAAAACCGTAAACGCAACATCTGTCGTGCCCTGAATTCTGCAACCATACTTGGACGCTACGCAGTCAAACCATCCCATACGTCTCGGTCTTCCGGTCGTTGCGCCGTACTCACCACCGTCACCACCGCGACGGCGAAGCTCGTCGGCTACTTCCTCATCTAAAATCTCACTGACAAACTCACCGGCTCCGACTGCCGATGAATATGCCTTACATACCGTAACAATCTTTTTAATCTCATACGGAGGAATTCCTGCACCGATTGCGCCATATGCCGCAAGTGTGGAGGAGGATGTTACCATCGGATAAATACCATGATCCGGATCCTTCATGGAGCCGAGCTGTCCCTCCAGCAAAATAGTCTTGCCTTCCTTGATTGCATCATATAAATATGCTGATACATCACAGACAAATGGAGCAACCATCTCCTTATATTCCATCAATGTATTGTAGATTTCATCCGCATCCAAAAGCGGTTTTTTATATAAATGCTCAAGCAGCACATTTTTGGACGCAATGACACGCTCAATCTTCTCACGAAGTGACTGCTCATCATCAAACAATTCACTTACCTGAAAACCAATCTTTGCATACTTGTCAGAATAAAACGGTGCAATACCGGATTTTGTGGAACCAAAAGACTTTCCGGCAAGACGTTCCTCCTCATATGCATCAAACAGCACATGATACGGCATTACCATCTGTGCACGGTCTGACACGAGAAGCTTCGGCATCGGAACGCCTTTATCCGTAATAGATTTCACCTCATTAAATAATACGGGAATATTCAGTGCCACACCATTTCCGATAATACTCGTTGTATGGTTGTAAAACACACCGGACGGAAGTGTATGTAATGCAAACTTACCATAATCATTTACGATTGTATGTCCTGCATTTGCGCCTCCCTGAAAACGGACTATAATGTCTGCCTTCTCTGCCAGCATGTCTGTGATTTTACCTTTTCCTTCGTCACCCCAATTGGCGCCGACAACTGCCTGTACCATATCTGCTATGCTACCTCCATTTACGTTTTCCTATACGTTATTCGACTGTGGATTACCCATAAAGCACAGTCCACTCTTTATCTTACATGAAAATGATGTGAAAATCAATATTTCATCGACAGTTTATACGTTAATTTCTGCCTTCACACCAAGAAGCTCCTTATTCGCATCCAAAATCGGGCGAATCTGCTCTGCAAGAAATTCTTCTGTCTGCTCCGGTGCACGACCGACAAAGTTTTTCGGTTCTAAAATTGCAACGATTTCCTCTTTCGTCATACCAAATGCAGCATCCTCAGCAATCAGATCAACCAGATTGTTCTCATTGCCATATTTCTTCACCTGTTCGCCTGCCATCATAGAATATTCACGAATCTTCTCA
>JBJEMZ010000128.1:0-10527 GCA_051879935.1 Wujia sp. | reverse complement strand
TGCCAAAGAAGCTAAGTACCAACAACCAACACTGCCAACAACCACCACCAACCCCCAACAGCAACACCTCAGACAGCCAACAGCAACACCTCAGACAGCCAACAGCCAACAATTGAGTAGGTTATCACCTACTCGATGTGCAATCAATGACATCTCGCCTATCGGCTCGATGAACATTGGTCGTCATATAGAAATTTGTGCAAGCACAATTTCTGCATGACGGCTTATTGCACAAAAATAGGGGCTTTGAAAAAGCCCCTATTATATCATCTGTTATATCACACTCGTTTTGTCATTTCCAGACGCAGCATTGCACGTTTCAATGCGAGCTCTGCGCGGTCGATATCCTGCGAATCGTCATGGATTCGGCGTTCCGCACGAATTCTTGCCTCCTCCGCACGATTGATATCGATTTCATCCGGCCACTCGACCGACTCTGCAAGAATCGTAATGGAATCGCCCAAAATCTCTGCGAATCCGGAATGAAGCGCCGCTTCCTTCGGGCCGTCAGCACCTTGTATCTTCAATACGCCGGGTGCAACGACAACCGTCATGGGTATATGTCTCGGATACAGACCGATTATACCTTCAATCGTGTTAAACTCCACGAAGTCTGCTTCGCCTTCATAAAACACACGCTCCGGTGCAATGATGCGAACCATCATTTTATTTTCCGCCATACAGACTCCTTCCTGCCACTACCGTCCTGGCTTTTCTGCCACCACTGTCCTGGCTATCCTGCCACTACCGTCTTAGCTTTCCTTACATCTTGCAACAACGTCCTCGATGCTTCCGGCATTTAAGAAATAACTCTCCGGCACATTATCGTGCTTACCTTCAAGAATCTCCTTAAAGCTTTGGATGGTTTCAGACAGCGGAACATATTTGCCCGGAAGTCCGGTAAACTGCTCTGCTACATGGAACGGCTGGGAAAGGAATTTCTGTACCTTTCTTGCTCTTGCAACAACAATCTTATCTTCCTCCGAAAGCTCATCCATACCAAGAATTGCAATGATATCCTGCAGTTCCTTGTATTTCTGGAGGATCTCCTGTACGCCACGCGCAACCTTATAATGCTCATCACCTACCACACGCGGATCCAGAATTCTGGATGTGGACTCAAGCGGGTCTACCGCAGGGTAGATACCAAGCTCTACGATGGAACGGGAAAGAACCGTTGTCGCATCCAGATGGGCAAATGTTGTCGCAGGCGCCGGGTCCGTCAGGTCATCCGCAGGCACATAAACAGCCTGTACGGAAGTGATGGAACCATTCTTCGTAGATGTAATACGCTCCTGCAGAGCACCCATCTCTGTCTGCAATGTCGGCTGATAACCTACGGCTGAAGGCACACGTCCAAGCAGCGCGGACACCTCAGAACCAGCCTGTGTAAAACGGAAGATATTGTCGATGAACAACAATACATCCTTTCCTACCTTGTCACGGAAATATTCCGCCATCGTAAGTCCTGTCAGACCTACACGCATTCTCGCTCCAGGCGGCTCATTCATCTGACCGAACACCATCGTTGTCTTCTCGATAACGCCGGATTCAATCATCTCATAATACAAGTCATTTCCTTCTCTTGTACGCTCTCCAACACCGGTAAATACAGAATATCCACCGTGCTCTGTCGCAATGTTTGTAATCAGCTCCTGAATCAATACCGTCTTACCAACTCCGGCACCACCGAACAGACCGATTTTACCACCCTTCTGATATGGGCAAAGCAAATCAACGACCTTGATTCCGGTTTCGAGAATCTCCGTCTCAGTGGACTGCTCCGAAAATTCCGGTGCCTTTCTGTGAATCGGAAGATACGTATCTACCTGTGGAGCCGGCTTATTGTCAATCGGCTGACCCAGCACGTTAAACATACGTCCCAGGGTTTCCTCACCGACAGGTACCGTAATCGGTGCACCGGTTCCGACCGCTTCCATACCACGCACAAGTCCGTCCGTCGGACCCATCGCGATACAACGAACCGTGTCATCACCAAGATGCTGGGCTACTTCGGCGTACAGTGTGTCACCACTCTTTGTGGGAATCGTTATCGCATCGTGAATCTCCGGCAGCTTGCCGTCAGAAAACTTTGCATCGATAACGGCACCGACAATCTGGGTAACCTTACCTACATTTGTATCTGCCATTTCCTTAATCTCCTTCTTAAAACTAACTAATCGCATCTGCCCCGGATATCCTATCCATCAGCTTTTGCGTACTAACTAATCGCGTCCGCTCCGGCGATAATCTCCGTGAGCTCCTGCGTAATCGCACTCTGTCTTGCTCTATTGTACTTCAGCGACAGACTTCCAATCATGTCTTCCGCGTTGCTTGTCGCAGAATCCATCGCCTGCATTCTCGCACCATTTTCACTGGCAACCGCCTCCAGAAATGCACCGTAAATGATATTAGACATATATTTCGGTATAATCTGGTCGAGCACTTCCTCTTCATTCGGCTCAAAATTCATCAGAAGCTTCTTGTCATCCGCATCTTCCCGCGCCACAAAATCCTCAGCGCTGATTGGGAGCAGCTTCAGAAGCTTTGCCTCCTGCGTCACCGTATTTTTGAAATTGGTATATGCAATGTAAACCTCACCGATCTCGCCCTTGGCGAATTGTGTCAAAAGCTGCTTTGTGAGCTCCATCGCATCTCCAAACAATGGCGCATTGATAATTTCCGACTCGTCCCGATAAATCGTATATCCCTTTCGAATCAGGGCCTCATTTCCCTTTCTACCGATACCGTAGATAAATGTATCTTCCTTCGGGAAACCGGCAGCAACGATTTCTTTTACAATATTGTTATTGTAACCGCCTGCCAAGCCTCTGTTCGACGTGATTGCAATCACAGCTTTTTTCGGGCAATCATTGTCGCGCAGATACTTGTGATCCGCATACTTCGTCATTGCAAGGATGGAACATATCGTGTCATAGAGCATATTAAAATATGGTTTGTTGCTCTCGGCTCTTCCTCTGGCCTTCTGCAGCTTGACGGTTGAGACAAGCTTCATGGCCTTGGTAATCTGCTGAGTGCTTTGGACGCTTTCCTTGCGCCGCTTAATATCTCTCATGGATGCCAAGAAAGATCAACCTCCTCGCTCATTTTCCTAAAAAGTTTCCTTGAATTCCGTAATTGCCTTCTTCAAAGCTTCCTCAAGCTCATCGCTTAATTTCTTCTCTGTGCGAATCTTCTCAAAGATTTCAGGATATTTTGTTGCTACAAATTCAAACAATCCGCTCTCAAATTCGAGGATGCGGTCTACCGGAATATCCAGCAGATACCGTCTTGTAGCAGCATAGATAATTACAACCTGCTTTTCAACCGGCATTGGCTTATACTGTGGCTGCTTCAAGATCTCCTTGATACGTTCGCCCTGTGCCAGCTTATCCTTTGTATCGTCATCCAGCTCGGAACCAAACTGTGAAAATGCTGCAAGCTCGCGGTACTGTGCCAGCTCCACACGAATCGGAGCCGCCAGCTTCTTCATCGCACCAATCTGTGCCGCACCACCAACTCGGGATACGGAAAGACCCGCATTTACAGCCGGGCGGAAACCGGAGTTAAACATCTCTGTCTCAAGGTAAATCTGTCCATCTGTAATGGAAATAACATTTGTCGGAATGTATGCAGATACATCACCGGCCTGTGTCTCAATAATCGGCAGCGCCGTAAGGGAACCACCGCCAAGTTCATCCGAAAGCTTTGCCGCACGCTCAAGCAGTCTTGAATGAAGATAGAATACATCACCCGGATATGCCTCACGTCCTGGCGGTCTGCGGAGAAGCAGGGAAAGTGTACGGTAAGCCGTTGCGTGTTTACTCAAATCATCATAAACAACGAGTACATCCTTTCCATTTTCCATCCATTCCTCACCGATTGCACATCCTGCATACGGTGCAATATACTGAAGGGGAGCTAAGTCACTTGCCGTACTTGCAACAACGGTTGTATATGCCATTGCGCCATATTCCATCAAGGTCTTCACAATATTTGCAACAGTAGATGCCTTCTGACCGATTGCTACGTAAACGCAGTTTACGCCCTGCCCCTTCTGATTGATAATCGTATCCACCGCGATTGCTGTCTTACCGGTCTGTCTGTCTCCGATAATAAGCTCACGCTGTCCTCTTCCAATCGGAACCATGGCATCGATTGCCTTGATACCGGTCTGAAGCGGTGTATCAACAGATTTACGGGAGATAACACCGGATGCCACTCTCTCAATCTGTCTTGTCTTGGTTGTCTCAATCGGGCCTTTACCGTCAATCGGCTGTCCCAATGCATTTACGACACGTCCAAGCATTGCGTCGCCAACAGGTACCTCAACCACACGGCCTGTTGTTTTTACTATGTCGCCCTCGCTGATATTCTTGCTTTCACCGAGGAGAACCGATCCTACATTATCTTCCTCCAGGTTCATAACCATGCCGTATACTTCACCCGGGAATTCCAGAAGTTCGCCCTGCATCGCATTCTCAAGTCCGTGAATACGTGCAATACCATCAGCCACCTGAATAACGGTTCCGACATCGGATGTCTCCAACTTTGTCTGGTAGTTTTTGATCTGTTCTTTTATGACTGAACTAATCTCTTCCGGTTTTAAATTCATGGAGCACGAACACCTCCTATCCTTTTTTTCATTACGAATATTTAAATCGTAATTTCCACATCTTTCTACATTGCGAGTGTTTTCGACATCTTCTCAATCTTGGTTTTGATACTGCTGTCGAGTACTCTGTCATCAATCCGGATCACAAGTCCGCCTATCAGAGAGGCATCGACGATATAGCTTATCTCCATCGTATCAAAATCCGTGGTTTCAACCAACCTTTTTTCGATTGCCTGCTTCTGACTGTCATTTAGTGCAACCGCACTGGTCACACTTGCAACTCCGATATTCTTTTCGCGTTTAACCTGTCTAATAAAATACTGAAGAACATTTACCAGCTTGTTGCCATGATCCTTTTCCACGAGCATAACCAATAATCCAACAATTGCGGACGACGCACGCCCGTCAAATATATTCTCCACTATCTTTTTCTTTTCTTCCTTCTCAATCTGGGGATGAGCAAGAAGACGAATCAGATCTTCATTCTCCTGTAATGCTACAACAAGAGCCTGTGCTTCTTCATAGAGAGCATCTAATGTTCCCTCTTCCAAAGCGAGATCCAAAAGTGCATCTCCATAGGTTGTTTCTACTTGTTTCGCCATGTATCATCACCCATTTCCTTCAGCGTCTCATCTATCAGGGAAGCCTGTTTTTCCTCATCCAGCGAGGATGCTACAAACTTTCCGGCCATGGCAGTTGCCACGCCGATGATCTCCTGCTTCACTTCGTCCTGCACTCTGTTTTTCTCAAGTTCTGCCTCCTGGTTTGCACGACTGATGATGCGATTTGCTTCTTCCTTTGCTTCCGCAATGATGGATTCCTCATTCTTCACCGCGCGTTTTCTCGCTGAAGTTAAAATCTCACCCGCTTCCGCATCTGCATTTTTAATCTTCTCATCATACTCCGCACGAAGCTTTGCCGCTTCTTCGCGGTCACTTGCCGCCTGTGCCAGGTCATTCCTGATTTTATTCTGTCTGTCATCCAGCACCTTTTTCACCGGATTAATCAGCACATAAGTCAGGAATATGAACAAAAGAAAGACTGCGAGTCCCTGAATCAATATATCGAAGAGAAGCTGCGCATCCAATCCGAAAATACGTCCCGCTCCCTCTGACAGAAACGCTACATTTGCAAGTCCTGTCATATCCTGTGTAAACCTCCTTACTTGAATGGCTTAACGAACATAAGAAGAAGCGCTACAACCAAACCGTACAAACCGGTTGTCTCTGCTACAGCCTGTCCAAGAAGCATCGTAGACATGATGTCTCCCTTTGCCCCCGGATTACGTCCAACTGCAGACGCGCCATAACCGGCAGCGATACCCTGACCGATACCAGGACCGATACCGGAACAAACTGCGATACCTGCACCAATTGCGGATGCAGCGTTAATTAATGCTTCACCTGTAATATTATCCATTTTTACTTTCCTCCGTTTTTTATTTTATGCTTCTACATTTCTCTTATTTGCTACAAATGTCATCGTCAGCATACAGAATACATACGCTTGAATCACACCTGAGAACAAATCAAAATACACATGCAATGCCGACGGAATACCAAACTTGGCAAATATCGGCAGCATTCCGTAATAAAGAGCCATCATAACCGTACCTGCAAGAATATTACCGAACAAACGCAGCGACAGTGAAACCGGTGTTGCAAATTCACTGATTACGTTAATCGGGAAGAACAGGAATATCGGTTCAAACAGGCTCTTAAAGGCCCCCCATTTCTGATAGCGGATTGACGCATACTGTATCATGACAAATGATACAAGCGCAATACACAGTGTTGTACCATAATCCGCGGTCGGCGGCCTGAGCCCAAACAGACCGGATATATTTGAGAACAACACGAAGATAAACAATGTACCAATATAATTGATATAATGTTTACCGGTTTCCTTTCCCATGGTACCATTTACAAATTTGAGCAAAGAATCAATCGCAAGCTCGATTGCCGTTGCAAATTTGCTGGGGTTGTCCCTCGTCTTTAACACACTGCGCCTTCCGCAGATCGCCAGGACGGCAATCACCAAAAGCACAATCAGCGTGCAGACATGGGTGGTGGTAATATATACCGTTGTGCCAAAGAAATTAATCGGGTATAGCTCGTGGATATAAAAGTCGACATCCTCAGAGCTGTTACAAATCACGTTAATTCCTGTGGCAAAGCCACTCGTCATACGCTTACCCTCCTTATCTTAATTTTTATTATTTGCATCTACTTCCGTGAGCTCCTCCTCAGTCTCAAGACCAAGTCGAATCAGCAATTTACGGATCTGTGGATTAAAATATGCACTGATTTTCGGTTCGATCAGTCCGATTGTAACCCCCACAAATGCTGTCCCGCTGATAAACATGGAGCCAACCATCAGGGCAACGCTGACCGCTGTCCGGAGAAGACTGTGAATAATGGTCTTTCTCTTTGCACCCTCCTGTTCCATGTCAAGTGCCTGATCTAAAATATCATATATATGATAGATGCGAAGCACTCCACCCACATTTCCTACCAGCAGGGCAATGGCAAACACATAGTACGGGCGCATGAAAAATGCACCAAGCGCCAAGAAGGCAATCATGCAAATTCCCATCCCGATATACATTTCTTTTAATACTCTGTGAACTGCCGTCATGTCGAGAACCGTCTTCTTTCCCTTGTTATTATCTCCACGGTTTCAATATTTATCTGTGATCACGATCTGAATTGTCCAGGAATTTCCGAATCAGAATATAAACGGAGCGACACCCCGCAAGAACCCCAAGCACGATAAACCATATCATCAGATGTGTTCCAAATCTACGGTCAATGAGATAACCGACTCCAAGACACAGAAAAATCGTCACTAACATCGTGAACCCAATCTGTGTTATGAGGTAAATCATCTTCACAACCTGGTTTCTCTCTTTGTTGTTCATAACACCCTTCCAATCGTATCAGATACACATAAAAGCTATTATATAAGATTTTTCCGTTTTTTTCAATCTTTTATACAGCAAAATAAACAGGAAGCCGATTTTGTATTTTTTGACCGCTGGTGGCGTAAAACCGTCAGTTACAATTTCAGGTTGTCATCTCGCTTTGGTTGATGTACAATAGCGTGGAAATTAAAACAAGAGCGAATACAATATATAAAAACATTAGATTGATTGAAAAAACATGCGCACAAAGATAGAATCCGGAGACAATTTCACAGCAATCAAAGAAGCGTGCACAATCCTGCAGACCGGTGGACTCGTCGCATTTCCCACCGAAACCGTATACGGACTTGGCGCGGATGCTTTAAATGCAGATGCGGCAGCAAAAATCTATGCGGCAAAAGGGCGACCGAGTGACAATCCGCTTATCGTGCACATAGCAGATACGGATGCCGTGTACAAACTTGCAGATATGGAAAAGCTTGCTTCGCAGAATCCGAGCATGCAACCAAAAGCAGAGATGCTTATGGAAGCATTCTGGCCGGGACCTCTGACACTCATCTTTCCGAAGAAGGAAATTGTTCCGGACGGAACGACCGGCGGATTACCGACCGTTGCCATCCGCATGCCATCCCACCCAATTGCCCTTTCTCTCATACGGGAAAGCGGCATATACATCGCGGCACCATCTGCCAATACTTCAGGCAGACCGTCCCCCACAACCGCTCAGCATGTGGCAGAGGATATGGACGGACGCATCGACATGATTTTAGATGGTGGAGCTGTCGGAATCGGTATAGAATCAACCATTGTCGACATGACCGGAGAACTCCCAACAATTCTCCGCCCGGGATTTATCACAAAAACAATGCTTGAAACCATCATCGGAACCGTCACCATCGATAAAGCCATCGTCGAACCGGATTCGAATCTGAGGCCGAAGGCACCGGGCATGAAATATACGCACTATGCGCCAAAGGGTATGCTTAGCATCGTAGAAGCAGCACACGTAGCAAATAAAGGCATCCCGACAGACACAGACATGTCAGCGGACATCCACATCCACCGCGTCGCGGAAGAAATCACCCGATTGGTTGCCGAAAAAGAAGCGCAAGGGTATAAAACAGCAGTTCTCACCACAAAAGAGCATGCCAGCCTTTATAAATGTAAACACATCTTTGTCGTCGGCGAATCCGAAAACGGACAGACTATCGCAGCGAACCTATATGCTACCTTGCGGGAATGCGACGCACAAGAAATAGAATATATGTACAGCGAGGCATTTGACCAGACAGAGCTCGGAGGAGCCATCATGAACCGTCTGCTCAAAGCGGCAGGGCATAGAGTTATCACCATATAAATATTACCATTATTCATCTAAGGAGGATTTAACACATGAAAATCGCAATCGGAAGTGACCACGGCGGATATACACTGAAGCTCGAAATCATCAAGCACTTACAGGACCGCGGATTTGAAGTAAAGGACTATGGCTGTGACAGCACGGCATCCTGCGACTACCCACTCTTTGCAAAAGCTGTTGCAGAGGCCGTTGCCGCAAAAAAAGAGGAACTCGGTATCCTAATCTGCGGAACCGGCATCGGCATGAGCATGGTTGCAAATAAGGTCGAAGGCATTCGCGCTGCTCTGTGCAGCGACTGTTTCTCCGCACAGGCAACAAAAGAACACAACAATGCGAATGTTCTCTGCCTTGGCGCACGCACCATCGGTCCGGGTCTTGCACTTATGATCGTTGATAAATTTTTAGACACTCCATTCTCAAATGATGAGCGCCATGTAAGAAGAATCAATATGTTCTCATAGCAAAATGTGATACATCCATGAAAATGAAATGGATTCATGGATGTATCACATTTTGCTCTTTTCAAAAAACATCCGGCATCTGCCAGTTTGCAAGCTCTGTCTTATAATGTTCAAGCTGTGCCTCACAAGCAGTTTTCATCTGTACACGGCTATCCGGTTCACTGCCAGCTTCCTGTCCTGCTTCTCCCGACACATCCCGATTCATCCTATCTAACAATCCCTCATAGCAATTAACAAGTCCTTGAAGGCCACGCTTCCCACCTGCTTCCACATCTAAGATGCACGATGTCTCGTAAACGGCATTCTGATACCAGACAATCGCCTCATCATAGTCCTTACGCACCTCATAATACTGCCCGAGCTCATAGCACATCTCCGCACACGGCTTCTCCAGCATATCCCGGAGCGCATATTTCATAAGAGACGCCCCGTCATTCGCAAGCCGTGCCTGTCTGGCCAACACACAGGCCGCTTCCTTTCCCGCATCGGAAAGCGGATCTTCCTGCCACGTCTTCTCAAAAAGTGGCGCCGCCTTATCAATCTCTTGCACAGTTCCGCACTTCAAAAGCTCCTTCGCATACATATTCTGCAGCCTCGGTGACAGCTTTCCATCCCGTGCAAATGTCCTCGCGCAAATCTCCAAATCACGGGCTCCATGCATTGACATCGGCTTGTGCAGTATCTCCACATCGCTGTCAAACACAACCGGCTCCGTCCGAACCGTTTCGTGCACCGGGTCAATCCATGTAAATGTTCGAAGCCGCTTAAACAACTTCGGTCTATATTCCCGTTTCACATTCATGACAGTATTATTCTCATCTTCCGTCACGTACCACATCTGGACGATTTCAATCTCGGGAAGCAGACAGCTTTTCAACTGCCGAAACCGTTCCCGGTTTACCTCATCCAACATCTCATCCGCGTCCGGTGCATAGATATAATCCATTGTCGCTTTGGAAAACGAAAAATTTCTTGCTGCCGAGAAATCTCCAATCCACGTAAAATCATAAATCTTATCCGTATATCGTGCGGCAATCTCCTTTGTCCCATCGGTCGAACCTGTATCGATGATGATAATCTCATCCATCAAATCCGCCACGGAATCAAGACACCTTGCAAGCACCTGCTCTTCATTTTTCACTATCATACATAAACTAATTGTCGGCAT
>JBJEMZ010000127.1:0-10602 GCA_051879935.1 Wujia sp. | reverse complement strand
CTTCGATGTTTTTTCAGTTCTGCAAATCTTGAATCTTCCTGAAATGCGCTTACTAATGCCTTCATGTCTGATCCTCTTAATTATACTTGTTCATGGCATACGATACATCATGCATGATGATGTCTGCAACTGCCTCCCGGGCGCGATCCGCACTCTCACGGATGATCGGCTGTTCCTCTTTCGAAAAACGTCCAAGCACATAATCTGCCAGATCCATCTTAGGAGGCTTCTCGCCGACACCAACTTTGATTCTCGTAAACTCCTGCGTGTTTAAATGTGCGATGATGTTTTTGATTCCGTTGTGCCCGCCTGCACTTCCCTTTGCGCGGATGCGAATCTTGCCGACATCCAGACTGATATCATCATAAATGACAATCAAATCCTGCAGGTCGCATTTGTAGAAATCCATCAATTCCCGCACGCTTTCGCCACTCAAATTCATATAAGTCTGTGGCATGGCAAGTACAACCTTTTCGCCCTCTATCATGCCTTTGCCTATCAATGCCTTATGTTTCTTTGTATCAACAGCAATTCCATAGGCATCACTAATATTATATATCACGGAAAACCCTACATTATGCCTTGTCCCTGCATATTCTTTGGTAGGATTCCCAAGTCCGACTATAATCTTCACGGTCCATCTCCCATTTTTTTAATCTTCCCGATTGCACATAATCTGCTCAGCTTCCTCGAGCTGATCAATCGTATTCACCCCGCGAATCTCATCGCATGCTTCACCGGTGAGTGCGAGCGCCGATACCTTTAAGCCAATCTTTTTAATGAGTGCAATCGTATCTGTCAGGTAGTATTCCCCGGCAGCATTTTCGTTTGAGAGCAGCTCCAGACTTGCAGAAAGTGCCTCCGAATTAAACACATACATACCTGCATTGATCTCCTTACACGCCCGTTCTTCTTCGGTCGCATCCTTATGTTCAACAATCTTTTCAAAGTTTCCTGCAGCATCCCGTATAATCCGGCCATACCCTGTGGCATCGGGAAGAATCGCAGAAAGCACGGTCACGCCGTTTGCCTCTTTTCTATGCTTTTCCACAAGCTCAGAGAGTGTCTTTCCGGTAATGAGTGGCGTATCACCACATAAGACAAGGGTATCGCCCTCGGTTCCGATGAAATCCTTTGCGCATTTTACCGCATGTCCGGTTCCGAGCTGTTCCTTTTGCTCTGCGTATTCCACAACATCATAAATCGCTTTTTTTACTTCATTTCCTTTGTAACCGACAATCACACACACATCCATTGCACCGGCATCTTTTGCCGCCTGAATCACATAATGCACCATCGGTTTGCCAAGACAGGTATGTACAACCTTCGGAAGTTCCGAATTCATACGTGTTCCCTTTCCTGCTGCTAAAATCACTGCTTTTAATTTGCCCATCGCCCTTAACCTCTTATTTCCTAATCATATACACTACTGCGAAACTGCTTTGCCATCGACTCTGCCTCGGCGGCATCTGCTGTTTCGTATACATACATCTCACCATTTTTAATCTGTTCCTGCACACCAAATGTAAACACATACGTCTGATTCTCGTACAGCTTATAATACTCCGGCAAATCCGGTGTACATCCTGCTGTATCTCCTTCCATACGTTCCGCCATATCATCGGAAAGGCGGATTGTCACATAATATAAAGCGTCTTCTTCCATTTCATCTATGCCATCCGTGTCGGTAGCCACATATTGCTCATGCATATCTCCAAATGTAACATACACATCATTGATGTCCTCATTTGCTACAATTTCATTTTCCTGTGCATCCGTAATTGTCACACCTTTTGTCTGCTGAAACGAAAGACCTTTTTGCTGCATCGCCGTTATTTTTGTCCGATACCCATACACCATCTCCCGCGTCAGATTCTCAATATAATCGTATACCTTTAAAAAATCCTGACTGGAAGGGTTCAATCCCCCGGTGGTATGCTCCCCTTTTGTGGTATAAATCGTCAATGATTTATATTCTCCCTCCTTCGAATCCGGACTACTGATGCGTTCCCGCATATGATACAAATCTGCTTCCTCTATACGAGCCTGTATCTCCGCAATCTCCTCCTGTGTAACCTTCATCGTCTCCACCGGGCATTCTTCTTGTGAAAGCCAACGGTTGAATTCATCCGCATAGCAACGGATTGTTCCATCCTGATAGATTTCCAGATTCAGTGTATACATCTCACACGTTTCCACATCCTGTCCCTTAACAGTTGATGAAACCTTTAAAAACATATCATCCGCAAGCACTAGTTCCTTGCTGTCACATGCTGATAAAATGAAAATGATGCAAAGCAAGCAAACGATAAGCCAGCATTTTTTCCTTATTTCCAATTTTTACACCTCTAATATGAAAACATACAGTATCCTCCTGCGACTGACCTGCAAACAGGATAATACGCACAATTATAGTAATTATATCACACAAACAGAAAAAATGTCATCTATTTCATTTGAATAAAATAAGTTACATGGATTTTCATGTTTTTTTCACAAGTGTAGTAGCTTTTCCTCTGTAATTATTGTAAAATAGAGCATATTTATAAAAAAGGAGATGCAATCATGAGTCAGGAAATCCCTTATAAGATTTATTTGGAAGAAAAAGAAATGCCAACTAAGTGGTATAACGTCCGTGCCGATATGAAAAAGAAACCGGCACCGATTTTAAATCCGGCAACCTTACAGCCAGTTACACTGGAAGAGCTTTCCGGTATATTCTGCACAGAGCTTGCAAAACAGGAATTGGACGATTCGACCCCGTACTTTGATATCCCGGTGGAGATTCGCGATTTCTACAAGATGTATCGTCCATCACCACTTGTACGTGCTTACTGCCTTGAGAAGAAGCTTGGCACTCCGGCACACATCTATTACAAGTTTGAGGGTAACAACACCTCCGGCAGTCACAAGCTAAACTCTGCCATTGCCCAGGCCTATTATGCGAAGCAGCAGGGTCTGAAGGGTGTTACAACAGAGACCGGTGCCGGTCAGTGGGGTACCGCACTTTCCATGGCTTGTTCTTACTTTGATTTAGACTGTCAGGTTTACATGGTAAAATGCTCTTATGAGCAAAAACCGTTCCGTCGCGAAGTTATGCGCACATACGGTGCGCAGGTTACACCATCCCCTTCCATGAACACGGAAGTCGGAAGAAAGATCAATCAGGAATTCCCGGGAACAACCGGAAGTCTCGGATGCGCAATTTCTGAGGCTGTTGAAGCAGCAACAACACAGGAAGGATACCGTTATGTTCTCGGTTCCGTACTTGCTCAGGTACTGCTGCACCAGTCCATCATCGGTCTTGAGACAAAGACCGCACTGAATAAATACAATATTAAGCCGGATATCATCATCGGCTGTGCAGGTGGCGGTTCCAACCTCGGCGGACTGATTTCTCCGTTTGCAGGCGACATGCTCCGCGGAGAGGCAGAGTACCAGATGATTGCAGTGGAGCCTGCATCCTGTCCAAGTCTGACAAGAGGTGTCTACGCCTATGACTTCTGCGATACCGGAAAGGTTTGCCCACTTGCAAAGATGTACACGCTCGGCAGTGGCTTTATTCCTTCTGCGAACCATGCAGGCGGACTTCGTTACCACGGCATGAGCTCCACCGTATCCGAATTGTACGATCAGGGTCTTCTTGAAGCACGAAGCGTTGAGCAGACAGAAGTGTTTAAGGCGGCTGAAACCTTCGCCCGCGTGGAAGGTATCTTACCGGCTCCAGAAAGCAGCCATGCAATCAAGGTTGCCATCGACGAAGCAATGAAATGCAAAGAAACCGGTGAGGAAAAGACGATTGTATTCGGTCTGACCGGTACCGGATATTTTGATATGGTAGCTTACCAGCGTTACAATGATGGTGAGATGTCCGATTATATTCCGACCGACGAAGAACTTGCAAAGTCCTTTGCAACACTTCCGGAAGTGAAATAAATAGAGTTGCATTTCCGTTGTGCAAAACATTCCGATGAGCCTCTTAATACGAAAACGGTGTCAGCAGAGGCTTCCACCGTTTTTGAGTCTCATCTCCATTGCACAAAAGTCAATGCAACTCTATTTTTATACCATATTTGCTTAAATCTACTTTTCCGGCAACCACCTTTATTCCATCTGCTTCCAGCAGTTTTGCCTGGGCTCCTGCGCCTCCGAATGCAAATTCACCTGCCAGCTCACCCTTGGCATTTACAACACGATAGCATGGAATATGGAGCGGATCCGGATTTTTATGCAGTGCATTTCCTACCGCCCGCGCCATCTTCTTATCTCCTGCAAGCTCTGCGACTTGTCCATAGGTTGCAACTTTACCTTTCGGAATCTTCTTTACTGCCTCATAGATACGCTTTGCCGGACTGTCTGTCACCAAATCATAGCTGTGTGCAATCATCGCCTTTACATCTTCGTCCGGAATGCTGCCATCCAGAATAACCGTATTCCAGTGTTCCTTATTCTGATGCCAGCCGGGAATCACTGCATCATATGCATCTCGCCATAGTTCCCGAAGCTCCGGAGCCACTTTGACATTCAGATTGATAAACCCACCGCGCTCATATGTCCACAAAAACGCTTTCCTGCTCCCCTTTACACGTACGAGCTGCCAGTTATCGTCATGGAACGGCGCATCCTGATAGGTGTCCGCAAAGGAAAGACCAAAGCGAAGCACTTCCTCTTTTGTTCTCATACACACTCATCCTTCCAAATACTCTGTAATCTATTCCGAATAGTCTTCATTTGTCAGATAATCAAGGTGTCTTCTGTAACGCTTTGGAATTTCAACATTCTCCGGATAACCGATCTCTTGTAGAAAGTGAATAATAGCTTTATAACCTTCGTTATAAAATTCCTTAATTCTTCGTTCTTTGTTTGAAATGTTTTTGTAGTCTGACGGCACAACAAATGTCCAGTCTGCACCATCTGCATCTAAAATAATCCGGTAATATTTATCTAAATTTTCATCCGTTTTCAGAACTTTCCGAAGTAACACATTATGCTCAAATCCATCGTCAAGCAACCCTGCTACTGCATGCGATTCATCCATGGAAACCGCTGCTATAAGTGGTTCCTCTGTCGGAAGCGGATTCACATTATCAATCCATTTGATTTCCATCTTTTCACTTCCCTCCCACGCTTCACAGTCTACTCCGATAACCGCAGGCTCAGCTTGTACTGGAAGCTGTCCAGGTTATTGTTCTGCATTTCAACAGCCTCTGTGATACCATAATCAACAAGCACATCGTTTTTAATTGCAACAATACGGTTGCTTCTTCCAAGACGCAATATCTCAATCGCATATGCGCCCATCAGCGAACCATACATTCTGTCCTTTGCTGTCGGCTGTCCACCTCTTTGAATATAACCGAGCACGGACACCCGCGATTCAATTCCGGTCTCCTGCTGAATCAGCTCAGCCAGCTTTGCTGCATCTGTTACGCCCTCTGCCAAAACTACAAGATAGCAGTTTCTGCCATCTGTATGTCTTTGCTTTAGCGCCTCTATAATGTTGTCAAAATTACCATCCCATTTTTCCGGAAGCACGATTGCATCCGCCGATGTTGCCATACCTGCCCAGAGTGCAATATATCCGCGCTTTCTTCCCATGACCTCAACAACACTGCATCGGCCGTGGGATACCGACGAATCCCGAATCTTGTCGATTGCTTCCATCGCCGTATTTGCCGCCGTATCAAATCCGAGTGTGTATTCCGAACAGGAAACATCACGGTCAATCGTTCCTGGAATGCATACGATGTTCACGCCTTCCTTCTGAAATTCAATGGCCCCGCGCAGAGTTCCGTCTCCGCCGATAGCAACGACCGCATCCACACCATGACTGCGCAGATTATCAGCCGCCTGCCTTCTGTATTCCTGCTTTAAGAAGCGTTCACTTCTGCTTGTAAAAAGTATCGTACCGCCCTGGTTGTTGATATTGCGCACCTCTTCAACACCAAGCGGAATTGTCTCCCAGTCAATTAATCCGTCATAGCCACGCATAGCACCGATGACATCAATTCCTAATTGCGTCGCACTAAATACAACCGCGCGCACCGCCGAATTCATACCGGGTGCATCACCGCCACTTGTCAAAACCGCAATCCTTTTAACCTCATTCATGTCATTATCCTCTCTCAACTTCGTCCTATATTTGATTATTCGTTTCTTTCTTTATTGTATATCTCTTCTACTTTTTCTTTATCCATCATAAACGCATCGACAATGTCCGGATCAAAATCCTCACCGCGCCCCTTGGTTATGATATTGTAACACTCCCACAATGGCATGGCATCCCGATAACAGCGTTTTGCCGATACCGCATCAAATACATCCGCCACTGCCATAATTCTGGCACAAAGCGGAATATCCGTCCCAGACAGGCCACTCGGATATCCTTTTCCATTCCATTTTTCATGATGATACATCGCAACCTGAAACGCCATATTTTCATATTCTCCATTGAACAGATGACCAAATGTATCACGGATGATTTTTCCGCCTATAACTGGATGTTTCTTCATCGTCTCAAATTCATCCGGTTCCAGCCTGCCCGGCTTTTGTAATATAGCATCCGGAATCCCGATTTTTCCGATATCATGCATAGGTGCGGACTTCTCCAGATTATCAAGAAAGTCCTTCGTAATCAAAGGCTTATACTTTTCATTTTTCCGAAGATTTTTTGCAATTAATAGCGCATAGGCAGAGGTTCTCCGGATGTGTCCGCCTGTATTATCATCCTTATTTTCTACAAGAGTCGCAAATCCCATTACCATCTCCCGATGATAATGTTCCAGACCATGAATGGCAGGCTCTTCCATATTCAGATAGATACTGATTGTTGTCATCATAGCTGCGAAACAGGTTACCAGCGACTCCGGAAAGATAATCTGCACCAGTAAAACAAAAAGAATAAATGCAAGCGAAGTCGCCAGACTTCTCCGCTTCTTTTTCGGTATATATCTATATTTTGATATAATCATTGAAATTATCAGGATTCCATAAATAATAACACAGGCAAAGCAGACATAAACCGATTTCCCCATGGAGAAATTGGTATATTGCCCCTGTTCAAATCGAAGCTCCGGCAAAAACAGAATCATAAGGAAAATGGAAACCAAGCCCGGCAACATATATGCCAGTCTCTTAACTTTCCGTTTTGACAGACCACCTGTCATGTCCATCCAGTATAAAAACAGCATCATCATATATATTTCATAGGAAACAAACATCCCCAGATGAAGCAACAGATTGACCGTCCTTGGTACCTTGTCCAGATAATTGATGGTGCATGCAGTAATACCGTCAAAAAGTATTCCGATTTCCGAAAAAACAAAAACAAAATCAAACAGGCGATTACATGTTACACTGTTCGCCACCTTCTTAAGTGCATTTCCCTCTCGAATATATAAAATACCAATATAAGCGAGAAGCAACAGGCACAAAATCTGCACTTTACACCATTGTATGATTATCATCTGTATCTCCTTCCGGAATTCTTTCGTAACAAAATAAAACAAACAAGAGTCATAAATACTCATTAAATTTCATTTTATTACCGATGGGAGACTTTGTCAATTCCGGTCCGTATCCTGTTGCATACTGCAATGGCAGGCTCCTCCGCAGTGACCGCAATCACAACCACAGGTTGATTTTCCGGCCGCCTTAGCTTTCAGCATGCTACGGACAATTAACGTAACAACTGTAAGCAATATCAATAATACAAATATAGTTCCTGTCTGAATCATAAGCGTCCCTCCTTACAAAACTTAAGCCTTTACCATCTTCTCTGCATTTTTATTCGGGCGGAACAGCATATAGAAGAACCAGACGAGAACGAGGATTGCTACCACGGTTCCAACTCCGAAGATGCCTTCCGAAATCCATGTACCAAGCTGATAAACAACCAATGATACAAGATATGCAATTCCACACTGATAACCGATTGCAAACCAGAACCACTTTCTGCTGTTCATCTCCCTCTTGATTGCACCCATCGCTGCAAAACACGGAGCACAAAGCAGGTTAAACAGTAAGAATGCCAGTCCACTTGCCTGCGTAAACGTATTTGCCAAGACCTGATATACCGGTTCTCCGGTTCCTCCGTAAAGAATACTCATCGTACCGACGATATTCTCCTTTGCCACAAGTCCGGTCACACTTGCAACCGCTGCCTGCCAGTTGCCAAAGCCCTGTGGCTTGAAAATCCACGCAATAGCATTGCCGATGTTTGCCAAAATACTTGCATCGATTTCATCCTCGGCAAGCATACGAAATGCTCCGTCCACCCATCCGAAATAGGTTGTAAACCAGACAACGATTGTGGAGAGCAAAATAATCGTTCCTGCTTTCTTTATGAAGGACCAGCCACGCTCCCACATGCTTCGCAAAACGGCACTCACCTTTGGCATATGGTAAGCCGGAAGCTCCATTACAAACGGTGATGTATCACCTGCAAACATCTTTGTCTTTTTTAAAATGATACCGGAGCAGATAATGGTGAGTACTCCGATAAAATATGCACCTGTAGAAATCAGTGCAGAGCCATCAAAGATTGCACCTGCAATCATGGCAATAAACGGCACTTTTGCACCACACGGAATAAAGGTAGTCGTCATAATCGTCATGCGACGATCCTTTTCATTTTCAATCGTTCTTGATGCCATAATACCCGGAACACCACATCCCATACCAACAAGCATCGGAATAAAGGACTTTCCGGAAAGACCGAATTTGCGAAAGATTCGATCCATGATAAATGCAACACGCGCAAGATATCCGCAATACTCTAAAATTGCAAGCAGCAAAAACAGCACAAGCATCTGCGGTACAAATCCAAGCACGGCTCCTACACCGGCGATAATTCCGTCTACAATCAATCCCTGAAGCCACTCGGCACAATGTATCTTTTCAAGACCTGCCGACACAAGATCCGGAATCGATGGTATAAACACACCATAATCCGCCGGATCCGGTTCCTCACATGCGAAATCCTCCGTGTAAACGCGGACAGCTTCCTGAAGCTGTCCATAATCGGCCTGCACCTCCTCGGTCGCAAGTGTTTCCTCATCCTCCACAGAGTAGTTTGCAACCGTATCTTCATCAAACAATGTCAGCAGTTCATTTGCCAACACATCTGAGACGTCCATGCCCTGTACTTCTGCATACTCATAAAATCCATTGATAATTTCCACTGCTTCTGCATATGCATCTGCATCATCCGCGTAGGTAATTCCATCATCGTTTGTATCCAAACCAAACAGGTGGAAGCCATCTCCAAACAGATTGTCATTTGTCCAATCTGTGCACCATGCGCCCACCGTGGACATGGCAATATAATATACAAGAAACATAACGATCGCAAAAATCGGAAGTGCCAATATACGATTGGTTACAATCTTATCAATCTTGTCGGACACGGAAAGCTTTTCCCCGTTCTTCCCCTTCTTTACACAGGAATCAATCACCGAAGCAATATAGGCATACCGCTCACTTGTAATGATGCTCTCCACATCGTCATCGTATACATCCGAAAGCTTTTTAATTTCTGCCGACATATCCGGAAGTTCATTTACCTTCTCCCCGATTTTACTGTCTTCTTCCAAAACCTTAATGGCAAAAAAACGCTTTGCATGTTCCGGCACGGAGCTGTCCAGACGGCTCACGGTATCCTGTATTGCAGCCTCGATATCATCTGCAAACCTATGTACACATGCAGCGTTCTTCTTCGCTTTTGCCACAGCAACCGCTTTTTGTATCAGGGTTTCGACTCCCTCACCTCGCAGTGCGGAGATGGCAACAACCTCACATCCCATACTTTTGGAAAGTGCCTCTACATTGATTTTATCTCCGTTTTTCCGGGCAACATCCATCATGTTGACTGCCATAACAACCGGGATTCCCAGTTCCATAATCTGTGTTGACAAATACAGATTACGCTCGATATTCGTGCCGTCTATAATATTGATGATGGCATCCGGCTGTTCGTCAATCAGATAATTTCTTGCAACAACCTCCTCCAATGTATAAGGGGAAAGCGAATAAATACCCGGCAAATCCATGATTGCAACCTCTTTGTTGCCCTTTAACTTCCCCTCTTTTTTCTCAACGGTAACACCCGGCCAGTTACCAACATACTGATTCGATCCGGTGAGTGCATTAAATAGTGTTGTTTTTCCGCAGTTTGGATTTCCTGCAAGTGCAATTGTAATTGCCATAATGATTCTCCTTCTTAATTTACGATACTGAAATAAATGCCGCGTCTGCTTTGCGTACCGAAAGCTCGTAACCACGCACGGTAACCTCAATCGGGTCACCGAGTGGTGCAACTTTACGAACATAAACTTCTGTTCCCTTTGTAATTCCCATATCCATGATGCGCCGTTTCACCGGACCGTCACCGGCTACCTTTTGAACCGTCACACTGGTTCCTACTTTCACTTCATTTAATGTTGCCATTTTTTCACTTCCTTTCTTGAATCATTCATCTTCGCGCAACTGGTATCGCTTCTTGTCTTGCATACATCAAGCTGCTACTACCATAATTTTCGTGGCCATCTCTTTTCCGATTGCCACCCTTGCGTCCTTTACACGCAAAATCATATTTCCGTTTAT
>JBJEMZ010000126.1:0-10630 GCA_051879935.1 Wujia sp. | reverse complement strand
ATTCCCTTATGGCTCGAACATATGCTATGGTAGTGATGAACAGCACACCTGGCTGTATGTATATTGTGATAACAACCCGGATGGTTTTGGGGATATGGATATTAGTGCAAAGCAGTATGAATATATAGACGGAGAGATGGTCATGACCCACATATGTGAAAAACAGGGGTTGAATCCTGAATGCCCAGAGTTGTCTGAAGAAGGGCAATCACATTACCGGGTGGACGGACAGGAGGTTACGCAGGATGTCTGTGAACGCACATTTGAATCCATGGAACAGAATTTGAATGCATATATCTTTGAGTTTGGATATGAAGCTGTTATTGGAACAGAGCATTACTTACATGTTGAAAAAACTTTATCCAAAAAACACGAAACGATTCGGATTCTGGCAGAGGCGGCAAATGATGCAGCGTTTTTGAACCAGACATCCGAACTGCAACAGTGTTTTACCTTTGGAGAGTTGGATGGCATAAAATATAATGAGTATATGGAAAAATATATTATTCAAGTGGGGGAGTTATCAATCACATATTCGGAAAATGGCAAGGCCGCGCATATGGTGACTCCGGAAAACTCTGAAAGTTATGACAAATATGATTTTTGTGTCATTTATGAAGATGGAGTGCTTAAGCTTGTTGGAAATCGCGATTTTGGGGGCACACCAAAGTGGTTTGAGGGGGATGTATATAAAGAAGAGAACCCTGAGACGCTAATGGATGTTTATTTGAGTAGCAATATAACCGAATCCGAATACACCCAGAAGGTAAATGAGATACTTTCTACATATTAAATTAAAATCCTTAAAAAGGGCTCGTGCAATGAGCCCTTTTCTTTTTTTGAAAAAAATAAAAATTTTAAAAAAAATTTGAACCTTTTTCATTTTCTCTGCGTATTAGCATACAAAGGACAACGAAAGGAGGAAACGGATTATGAGAAAGGTGTATTTCTGGATAAAGCATGGGAACCAAATTGAGAATCTGACAGAAGAGAATTACAGGTACTGGCGAAAACGTCTGGAAGAACAAAAAAGTAGGAAACTTTGGAACAGGATTATGAGCAACATAAACAAAGAGAAAAATATGTAGGAGGATAAAATTATGATATGTGAAAGATGCGGAGGAACAGTAAAGGACAATGACCCATTTTGCCCACAGTGTGGTGCACCAACAAATGTGCAGTTTTACGGGGATGATACGACGAAGAAGAAAAAGAAAAAACGTCTTTTGATTTCACTTGCGATATTGTGTGTGATTGCAGGTGCGATAGCAATAACCTGTGCAGTCATCAAGAATCGTAAGAAGACGTTGGATGTTACAGATTATATTACAGTGAGTTATTCCGGAAGGGATGGATATGCAACGGCAAATGTCGAGTTTGACAGACTGCGTTTTGACCGGGATGTTTTGCTTTATGGAAAGTTTGAAATGATTGGAAATATGAGCAGCATACAAAAGAGAATCGAGGCAAATAAAAGCGATAACCCTTGGGATGTCATCTTGGACTGCCTTGATGACGGAATGATCAGTTATAAAACAGAGGAACGTCTTGAGGATGCAGTCGATGCACTGGAGGATGCGTGGGAGTATGAATTGAATGAATCAGAAAACCTTTCAAACGGCGATACCCTGATTATTACGGTGAATGTAAACAATGCCATTGCAGAGCGATATGGTTTCGAGTTTAAAGGCGGTAATATAAAGGAGACTGTAAATGGTCTGGAAGAAGTAGAGGTTGTAGACTTATTTGACTATGTGACGGTGGAATTTAGCGGAGTATCACCATATGTAAGTGCATCTGTAAATGAGGAATCAAATGATTATTCCTATAGTTTCAGTGTTTCATTAGATAAGTATGACAACATTAAAAAAGGAGATACAGTTGTAGCAACACTGGATGTGAATGACGCTGCAATGTTAAATTCTTATGGTTGCGTTGTAAAAGAGAAAACAAAAGAATTTGTGTGCGAGGATGTAAATTCGTATATTTCTTCCATGGATGAAATTCCGGAAGAACAGATGAATTCGATGAAAAAGCAGGCGGAGGATACATTTTATGCCATGGTTGCATCGGATTGGGATGAGGAGGAACAATGTAATGGATTCACATATATAGGAAGTTATTTCCTTGTCAAGAAAAATATGTCTTACTACGGACCGGATAATGCGATATATCTGATTTATAAGGTGGATGTAACCAACCCGGATTCAGAGCCATTTTCTTATTATACATATACAAAATTCAGTGATCTGATTACGACTGCAGACGGTGTCTGCTCGGTTGACCTGAGCGAATATGAGGTGCCGGAATATAATTGGCTTTTTCATGAGGATGGATTTGATAAGGGCAGGTATGTTTACGATGGTTATGAGACTATCGATGCTTTATATAGAGAATGTGTAACATGCAACCTGGAAGGATATGAGTATACAGCAGATGGAGAGATTGTACCATAGGTGCAGTCTGGATGTAATAAGGAGGGATTGCGATGAAAAGACGAAAAAGAATCTTAGCAAAATTTTTGTTGCTTGTGATGACATTTTGTACATTATCACAGGTGCAGATGCAAAAGGTAAATGCAGCGCAGCAGGTGTCGATTGCCTATAAGTCACATGTGCAGACCTTTGGTTGGGAAAATCAATGGAAAAGTGATGGAGCCGTATCCGGTACAAGCGGAAAGGCAAAGCGGTTAGAGGGAATCTGTATACGTGTAAATGGAGACGACCTTGGAGTACGATATACGACACATTGCCAGACCTATGGCTGGCTCCCGTGGGTGTCTGATGGAGAGGTAAGTGGAACGGAAGGTGAGGCAAAACGTCTCGAAGCAATAAAAATTGAGCTGACAGGTGCAAATGCCGGAAAGTATGATGTTTATTACCGCGTACATGCGCAGACCTATGGCTGGCTTGCCTGGGCAAAAAACGGAGAGGCTGCCGGCACGGCAGGATTCGGAAAACGTCTGGAGGCAATTCAGATACGGATAGTTCCTGCGGGAACACAGGTTTCAAATAACTGGGGCAATGTCGTTAGCCAGTCCGGAAAATCTTATGTTGCAGCAAATGCTGCAGCGGATGCAAACGTGGAAGGGCAGACAATGACCAGCGTTATGTACCGCACCCATGTGCAGACCTACGGCTGGCAAGGCTGGAAATATAATGGTAATGTATCCGGAACAAGCGGACAGGCAAAGCGTCTGGAGGCAATTAATTTAAAGCTTGTAAACAGACAGTATTCCGGGGATATCGTATATCGTACCCATGTGCAGACTTATGGCTGGCAGACGTGGAAGAAAAACGGTGAGATGTCCGGAACGAGTGGAGAGGCAAAACGTCTCGAGGCAATTCAGATTTATCTGACGGGAGAAATGGCAGCAAAGTATGATATTTATTATCGCGTACATGCACAGAGTTTTGGCTGGTTAGACTGGGTAAAGAACGGTGAGCCGTCCGGAACGGCAGGATATGCAAAACGCCTCGAAGCAATCCAGATTGTACTTGTAACGAAAAATGCAGGCAAGCCTGGAACGGTTGGTGGTGTTGATTCCGGTAAAGCAGTTGGTTTTGTAAATAAGCCGGGTACACCAATGCCGGACAATCCGTATAATCCAAGTAATAATGCATCCGGGAATAATACCAATAGTCAAAATGAGGATGAAAAAGTATATCTTACAGATGTTACGCAATATTCTTATGAGATTATTCCGTTGCTGCCGCCATTTAATGAATATTATTATGTTAAGACAGATAATCCAAATCCGGATTCTTTTATATTCTATGATGAGGAATCCAAATACAATCAGTCTACGATGGGGAACATAAGTACTTATTATCCATATTACAGAATCAGTGCATGTACCCGTTGTTATACGGATGTTCAGTATGAAGACAAAACAACCCGCAGGGTAAAAGGCGGATATATCTTTTACAGTCTGGACAGCTCCGTTGATGGAGGAAAGCTTACGCTTAAGCAGGGATATCGTATAAATAACAACCCGAATATTCAGTATGAGGATACTTCTGTGACAATCGATTGTCCGGAGGTGAAAAACAAATTTGCTTATCTGGTTGATGCCTATGCAAGTCCGGACAAGGATTTTTTTGAGAATCTGGGAAGTATACAGTCAGGAATCCAGGCAGTATACCCGAAATTCCTGCTCGATACATCGGAGCCAAATGACCAATATCCATATCCGCTGTTGGTGTTGAATCCGTATGAATATTTTTTGGATAAAAGCTGTAGAATCTATAATTTATCCGATGAAAAACTACTGATATTGGAGATGTATCCTTACGTGCTTTCCTCCACAGGCTTTCCGGCTTTCATGGGGGATATGGCAAGATATTTGAATCCGAATTGCAAAGTGGAAAACGGTGGTTCCCATTGGTCAGTGGAAATCACATTAGACGGTAGAAGCGCAACATATGGAGGATATGGAGTGGGAAGCAATGACCAGGATGTTTTTGATAAATATGTGGAAAAGCTTTTCCTGTTTGATGGATCTGCAAATGATTTTGCAGCACAGACAACATTGCCTCAGATGAAGGAAAAATTATTGGCATACGGAGAGCTTTCTTCTGAGGAGCTTCAGAGCTATCAAGCTCTGTTACAGGGGGATATATTGGCGGAAACCATCTATCCGGGCAATTGGATGCGTGTCGTAAATGTCTACACAAAGCAGAAAGAACCGTATGTTTATTGTTATACATACTGGAGCGGAAACAAAAAGCAGTATTCCTATCTGCATGGTGGATGGGTAGATGGACGATATGTGAATGGAACGTTTCAGCGAGGGGCTACATTTGCACAATATCCAAATGCGGATATTATACTTACAAATCAACAGGTAACAATTTTGGATAACCAAACCATAACCTGTACTATAAGATATACATACAACAGTGCAGATGACTGCTGGTATGCAGCCGAAAACAGTTTTCCATCCAATGTAAGCGATACTGAGATTGCGAAGTACAAGGTGCTCACACGAAATCAGGTAAACGCAATGCGTGTGGATAGAAATACAAACAAAACACCGGAAAGCGGTTTGATATATGATGGTACAGCATATCCGGGAACACCATTTTAAATATAAAAATTGCCGGGCATGATGCCCGGCAATTTTATTCGCTTATCGTATAATTCTTACTATATAAGACGGCATACCGATACAGAACATATCTTTGATGCATACACCTTCTGCCGGTCGTGAACCAATGATTTTTCCATCTCCATAATACATTTCAACATGAAAGAAATTATCGTTTTTTGCTTCACCGTAAATAAACAGGTCACCAGGTTGTACATCCATCAGGGAAATCTCTGTTCCTGCTTTGTACTGCAGGGATACCAGATGCCCAAGCGGATAACCGAAATGCTCGTATACCTTCATTGTGAAACCGGAGCAGTCAACGCCGGTTTTTAAATCAGCCCCTCCATATACATATGGGGTTCCCTGAAATTGGGCTGCATATCTTACAATGTCGTTTCCGGGACCGCTATATGATTTCGCTGCAATACGCTCCCGCAATACATCATAGTAATCGGATCTCCAGAGAAAGCCGTATTTTGGATTTCCGACATCTGCATTACTCGGTTCCGGATCTCCTTTCTTCACAAGCTTAATCTGGATTGCCTCCAGACGTTTGGCACAATCCATGGAACCGGAGGATGCCCCATTTTTTACCCATTTCAGCCATCCCATAGATTGCATATGTACGCGGTAATAAACATCATACTGATATTCCAATCCGCCTGTCAGTTCTATCTCGATTGCCTCCAGCCGCTTGCTTTGCCCCTGCGTACCGGACATCTCTCCGTTTTCTACCCAGTCCAGCCATCCGTAGGTTTGGACATAGGTGCGGTACTTAATACCTGTATGTGTTAAACGTTCATCGTCAATGGAAATGGTAATTCCTTCCAGCCGTTTTCCCTGACCGGTTGTTCCGCTGGTTTCTCCGTTCTTTTTCCAGGTATTCTCCCATCCGTATGTCTGACGGTGTACACGATAGGAAACCGTCGGTATATAATCAGTTGGTTCGTCGTAGGAGATTTCCGGCTTAGGTACTAACTGGACCTGAATTTCTTCCAGACGTTTGGCTTCTCCGGTCGTTCCGGCAAGTGCACCGTTGCTTACCCAGCCCTGATTGTCGCCGTATGTCTGAATGTGTACGCGATATCGGACATTGTAATGATACTGCAGATCGCCGGTCAGGCGCATTTCAATGGCTTCCAACCGTTTTCCCTGACCGGTTGTTCCCGCAGGATTGCCTGCGTCAATCCAATCGGTCCATCCGTATGTTTGGCGGTGTACACGATACTGAAGTGTTCCCTCATAACCGGTGTTGTTGATCATGTTGATGGTAATGGATTCCACCCGTTTTGCCTGTCCCCTTGTTCCAAGTACAAGTGTTTCCACACCATTTTGAACGGTAGTTTTGGACTTTACATTTCCATAAGTCTGTACATGCGCCATTCCCACAAGTCCAATCTGTTCTTCTGCCTTCACGGTTTTGATATCCGGTACGAACAGCACACTGAATAGCATTGCCAGCAGAGATAACAAAGCTGTAAGTTTTCTTTTCATCCTTCGCATCCTCCTTGTAAATTATATCTGACCATATACTATAATAAAATGTATGGCAGGTCAAATAAAAAAGCCTTAAAATCCAAGAATGCACTTGGTTTTTAAGACTCTTTAAAATAGCAGGGGATGAGAGAATCGAACTCCCGCCAAAGGTTTTGGAGACCCCTATCATACCATTTGACCAATCCCCTATAAATATGTAATCTCTGCATTTTCTACGCAAGACACATGTACCATTATACAGTTTTATGGTTTTTTGTCAAGCGTTTTTTATTGTGCATTTCATATGGTAAATTCTGCATCTTATACTACAAGGCACTTGCATATTTCCTATAAATATGTATGATAGAAAAGCGACGTTTCAAAAATGTTTAGATTTTTAGGGAGACAGAAGACGACATGGCAACTGGTGAATTAAAAAAAGAAATATACATGGAAGAATCCATCTATAAAAAAGCATTGAAGCTTGCAGTTCCGATGATGATTCAAAACGGCATTACCAACGCGGTAAATCTTGTGGACAATCTCATGGTGGGAAGCATCGGCACGGAGAGCATGACGGCGGTATCGATTGTCGGACAGCTGTTATTTGTGTTCTTTCTTGCGATATTCGGCGGGTTGTCAGGTCCGGGTATTTATGGTGCCCAGTATTACGGGCAGGGCAATAAGGAAGGCTATCAAAATGTATTCCGGTTGAAGCTGTGGATTGCACTTATACTTGCGATTGCAGGAATCTGTGTTTTTATCTTTGGCGGAGAGCTGTTAATCGGACGTTATCTGCGGGGCAATGCCGGAGATATCAATCCGGAGGCTACGATGCAGTATGCTTTGGACTATCTGCATATTATGTTGATTGGGCTGATTCCGTTTTCGATTACGCAGGTGTATGCGGGCAGTCTGCGAGAGCAGGGCCAGAGTGTGAAGCCGATGGTGGCAGGTATTTGTTCGGTTGTTGTGGATGTTGTATTCAACTATCTTTTGATTTATGGCAAATTCGGTTTCCCGAAGCTTGGTGTAAAGGGCGCGGCGATTGCAACGGTTCTTGCCTGTGTTGTGGAACTTTTGGTTGTTGTTTTGTGGACACATCTGCAAATCCATAAACACGAATATCTGCAGCAGGTGTACCGTACGCTGCGCGTACCGATTCGTAGGATGGGCATTATAATAAAAAAGGGTATCCCAATCTTTTTGAACGAATTTTTATGGTCGGGCGGAATGGCGGCGCTCACACAATGCTATTCCATTCTTGGGTTACAGATTGTAGCGGGATTAAATATTTCAAATGCTATCTGTAATCTGTTAAATGTTGTTTTTGTTGCGATGGGCAATGCGGTTGGGATTTTGATTGGTCAGTACCTTGGCGCATCACGATTTGATGAAGCAAAACGGGCATCCGGAAAACTGATGTGGTTTACAGGCGGGCTTTGTTTGATTTTGACAGTGATTTTAATTTCCTTGTCAAAGGTATTTCCGATGTGTTACGATACATCTGATGCCGTGCGGAATCTTGGACAGTGGTTTATTATTCTGACTGCACTGTTCTTCCCGGTGCAGGGTGTTTTAAATGTGCTTTATTTTACACTTCGTTCCGGTGGCAAGACGCTTATTACATTTTTCTTCGACAGCGCATTTACATGGGTTGTTTCAGTAAGTATGGCGTATCTGCTTTGCAGCTTTTCATCACTTCCGATTCTGGCTATCTTTACGATTGTGCAGGCGGCAGATATGATTAAGGTAATTGTGGGTTACATACTCGTGAAAAAGGGCGTCTGGATTACGAACCTCGTGGAGTAAATAAAAAGGATGGGATATACAAATGATACAGAGTGAGATTTCGGAGATTAAGAAGATACTGACAAATACGGATTGTTGCATACATGGCCTTGCGGGCTGTTATGTAGATACGGAAAAAAAGGTGCATGTCATTCCGCAAGGCAAATTTCTCGTGTTGCCGGAGGAGGAACAGCACAAATACTTTGATTTGATTAAGAAGGCATTTTCCGGGCGTATCGGCAGAAATCTGCTCAATCTTGCTTTTCGGACAGAGGGTGGAAAGACGGCTTTAAACAGAGATGAAATGCTTTCGCTTCTCACTTCGGAATTAAAGGATGAAACGATATTACAGTCATATTTTGAGAAGATTAAGGATGCATATGCATATATTGATAACTACTATATCATGGTTGTGTATGGTGTATATGATGTGCCGGGGCTTTCAAGTGACGGCATGGAGATGGAGGATGCGTCGGACATTGTCTACAAGTTTAATCTTACGTTACTCTGTCCGCTCAAACCATCCAAGGCAGGACTCATTTACAATCCGATTGATAACAGTCTGGAAAATGCCATGCGCAATATGATGGTGGAATCCCCGATGCATGCGCTTTTATTCCCGGCATTTACGGAACGGGCATCCGACGTGCATAGTGCACTTTATTATGCGAAAAAACCGACAGACCTCGCGGAAGGTTTACTGTCGGATGTGTTTGGATGTGAGATTCCGGCTACTGCGGAAAAACAGAATGAAATATTTATACAGGCGATTGAGGCAGTGCCTGAGATGACATTTGACAAGGCGAAGGCGATTTATTCCAATATGCGCGAGCATGAGATGGAGACGAAGGATGATCCGGATGCGATGGTTGTGGAGAAAAAGGATGCCGCGCGAATTTTAGAGGAGAGTGGATTTGAAGAGGAGGAGATTCAAACCTTCCAAAAAACCTTTGAGGAGCAGACAGAGGAAAACGGAAAGATACTGATGAGCAATGTGTTTGCCGGCAGCAATAAGCTGAAAATCAAATCCGGCAAGACGGAGGTTTCGTTGCCGATGGAGTGTACAGATGCCATCGAAGTGAGAAAGATAGATGGCAGAAACTGCATTGTCATCGAAATCAATGACGACCTTTTAGTAAATGGGTTAAAAATTAACCAATATGAAAACTAATAAAAAACGGATTTACCATAGCACCGGTAAATCCGTTTTTATGTATATACACGCGGGATGGCACTGTTGACAAAAAGTGGATTAATCGGAAATGTCACAAAGTCTCCCACAGACAGCGGGCAGCCCGATGCATCCACAATCACCGAATTCATACTGATTTGACCGAGAATCGGAAGGGTGTAGCCTTCAAATATGGCAGACGGAAGTTGTTTTGTACAGGAACGTTTAATCAGACGGGCAATCCGAAGGGGAGAGAGGGGATACTTCTTCTGTGTTGTTTCCCGATCTAATCCGAGACCGTGGTAGTAGCCGGCAGATATGACGGCAGTTGTGGCTGGCTTTGATAAACGACAGTCATTGCCGTATCCGATATTGTGGCCGGCAGGCAACTCATAGATATCATCCACACAGGCAGACAGATTGCATACATCCTGAAAACCGTAATCATTTGGTACAGCGAGCCGACCGAGAAATGCGGAACCGATGCGGACGGCATCCAGATTCATATCCGGAAAGCGAACCATGGAAGAGGACGCTGAGATATGTCGCATGCCGATAGAGAGTCCGGCCTCCTGTAAGGTATCGCACACAAGGCAAAACTGTTGAAACTGATTTTTAACATAACGCTCATTGCGACATGTGGCAGCGTGAAAATGAGAGTAGATACCGGTAATCTGAACGTGGGACATGGCATGAACCATTTCAATCATTTTTGCAATTTGTGAGGTATTATCACATAGAAAACCGTATCTGCCAAAGCCTGTATCGATACAGAGATGGGCGTGTGCGGAAAAGTGGTTTCGGTATGCAGCTGTGGCTTCAATTGCCTGTCCACATTCTATGCTTGTAATAGAAAGTGTAATATCATATTTGATGGCGGTTGTAATATCCTCTGCATTGTAAATAGGTGTCATGAGTAGTATTTCACCGTCAATCCCGCTTTTTCGAAGCATAACGGCATCGCAAAGTTCAGTCACACCAAAATGACGGATGCCGTGGACATGTAAGAACGATGCAAACTTGCATAGCCCAAGGCCATAGGCATTTCCTTTTAAAACGGCTATGATTTTAGAATTAGGTGTCAGTTTTTTTATGATATT
>JBJEMZ010000125.1:0-10716 GCA_051879935.1 Wujia sp. | reverse complement strand
GAACCTTCAAAAAGGGGATGTTGTGTTTGTGCCGGCAGGTACATGGCATAATATCATCAATACAGGCAGAATGCCGTTAAAAATATCAACCATCTATGCGCCGCCACATCATCCGAGATACACAGTTCATCATACAAAGGTGGATGCGGAACAGGAATATTAGTTTATATTACAAGAATGTAAGTTAACGCATGAAAATGTAAGCTATATCGATGGATGCGGTTCCTCCTTCTAAGTATACTTGAGTTATCAGGAAGAGATAACAGGAATACTCTGAAGGAGGAATTTTTATGGGAAATATGACATCGACAATTTTACTTGGAGCAAGCCATTTTGCAACGTTAGCAGGCCTGCTTACCGTTCCGTTCATTTTGATGCAGGTTGTAAGACGGAGATGGAATCTGGTAAGACTTGCAGGGGATTATGTGTTTTTGTTTTATGTATTATGCGTGATTGCACTTGTGTTTTTTCCACTTCCGACACTGGTGGAATCTGCAAAGCTATCCGGATATGATATACAGTATGTGCCATTTCGTTTTGTAAGTGATATTATACGGGAGACACCGTTTGTATGGAACCGGACATCCACATATATACCGGCACTCACAAATCGCGCCGTGTTACAGGTTGTATATAATATTTTGATGTTTGTACCATTTGGTATTTATATGCGTTATATGCATCACTGTTCGGGAAAACGGATATTGCTTCTTTCGTTTATTGTCAGCCTGTTTATTGAGTTGGCACAGCTTACGGGATTGTTTTTCCTCTTTTCCGGTTCTTATCGCCTTTGTGATGTGGATGATTTGCTGTTAAACACACTTGGAGGCGTGATCGGATACAGAATTGTAAGAAGAATGGAAAAACACATATTGCCAATCGAGGCATTTGACAGAAAAGCAGGACGCCGTGCACAAGGGTTATCCTTTCATTTTTAAAGTAAATTGAATGATTTCCTGCTTGCAGATGCATATTTTGAGGAGTATAATTATATAAAACAAACTTACGGGGAGGAGCGTATATGAATAGTATCAAAGAACGTATTTTATGTTTCGTTTTGGCAATCTGTACGCTCCTTTTTGGCTGTCTGTTTTCCGGAGACAGAGAAGCCTATGCTTTTGGCATTGAGGATGCCTCAAATCCGTATAATATGCAGATTACACTCGATGCAGAGAAGCCTGCAAACAGTGAGATTTGTACAGTTGAACTGCTCGGAATAAGAAATAGCGTCCGTTTTGTAAGGAGCGAGCGTCGCACTTTAGGACAAAACGATGTAAGACTGCTCCATGTCCTTTACTGTCCGGATAATCTAGATTCCAGAGCATTCGTGAATCGTGAAATACGAAAGAATCAGGAGCATTTTATCTCTTTTTCAGATGTAGTCATAGTAGATTATATTCACAATCAGGATGGACAAAAATAAGTTCAAATTATATTTTTGCGTGCCTATTTCACATAGGCCTGTTTTTCGTGTGTAAAAATATAATTTGAAAGGAATCGAGAAGATGGATATTTTTATATGGATTTTCTTTATTGTTGAGGCTGTGATTGGTGTTGGCTCCATACTTTGTATTGTTGTTACATTGTTTGGCACATTGTTTTATAAGATTTACAGAAAAATAAAGTATGGAATTTCATTGTATGATTAACATTTCCGGTTGTGCAGGAAACAGATTGAATCCGTTTCCGTTTTGTGCTAGTATAGGAGAAGATTTATTAATCAAACATACACAGGAGGCTGGAAAGAAAAATGGAACAGTACAAACAGGAATTTATCGAGTTTATGATTGATTGTAACGTGTTGAAGTTTGGTGATTTTGTGACGAAGAGCGGAAGAAAGACACCATTCTTTGTGAATACGGGATTTTACAGAACCGGTTCGCAGCTTGCGCGTCTTGGAGAGTATTATGCAGCAGCAATCAAAGACAAATTTGGATTTGATTTTGATGTTCTGTTTGGACCTGCCTATAAGGGAATTCCGCTTTCTGTAGCAACGACTATGGCGATTTCAAACAAGTATGGAGCAGATATCCGTTATTGCTCAAACCGAAAAGAGATTAAAGACCATGGAGATAAGGGTATACTTCTTGGGAGTCCGATTGAAGACGGCGATAAGGTTGTGATTATCGAGGATGTGACAACAGCCGGAACCTCGATTCAGGAGACACTTCCGATTGTAAAGGAACAGGGAAATGTGGATGTGCTTGGTCTTGTTGTCTCGGTTGATCGTATGGAGCGTGGTCAGGGCGAGAAGAGTGCACTGATGGAGATTGAGGAAAACTATGGATTAAAAACTACCGCCATTGTTACGATGGCAGAGGTTGTTGAACACCTGTACAATAAGGAGTACAAAGGAAAAATCATTATTGATGACACTTTAAAAGCAGCAATAGATGCTTATTATGAACAGTATGGTGTGAAGTAGGTTTTGTATTTGTGTATGGAGGCATAGAACCTTTAGGTTGTTCATGGAAAGGAGAAGCAGCATGGAAAAGTTATATGAGAAAATTAGTTCAATCGGTATCAGCAGTCTTGTCATTGGTATCGTGACAGTACTGGTTGGCATTGGAGCTGGTGTGACAATGATTGTAAACGGAGCACGTTTGATTATTGGGAAAAAGAATATAACATTCTAGCGATTGCAGGAAGGAAAATACAAAGGTATGAAAAAGATATTGGTGTGGATTGTGGCGATTGCTGCAGCAGTTGTTTCAAAGCTTGGAGGCTTTCAGGGAAACAGTGCAGTTATGCTGATTCAAAATTGCCTGTTTATCGTGGCAGGCTTTGTCCTTTTGATTAAGGGCGCAGATGTGTTCGTAGACGGGGCGTCAAAGATTGCTACAAAATTTAACATTCCGCAGATGATTATTGGTCTTACGATTGTGGCGTTTGGTACATCCCTGCCGGAAGCAGCAGTCAGTATCAAGGGTGCGATGTCCGGAAATGCCGGTATTTCTGTTGGAAATGTTGTCGGAAGTAATATTATGAACATATTGCTGATTCTTGGTATTTCAGCCTGCATAGCGGCACTTCCGATTAAGAAGAATACGTTTCGGATTGAAATTCCGTTTGTTATATTTATAACGGTATTGATGCTTGTCCTTGGCATGATGGGTGAGAGCCTGTCCCGTGTAGATGGTATTATATTTCTTGTCTTTATGGCGATTTTTATGGTGTATCTTGTCCGGTCTGCAAAAAATGGAGAAGCGGAGGATGCGACCGAGCTTACGGAAAAGGATACGATGCTCCGGCTTATATTCTTTGTTATATTTGGTATCGTGTGTATTGTGGTAGGCAGTGATGTGACAGTGGAGGCGGCAAGCTTTGTTGCAGAAAAACTTGGTATGTCAAATCGCCTGATCGGTCTTACGATTGTAGCATTTGGTACATCCCTGCCGGAGCTTGTGACATCTGCAACTGCCGCAAAGCGGGGACAGACAGATATAGCGATTGGTAATATCGTAGGAAGCAATATTTTTAATATCCTGTTTGTAGTTGGTGTTTCCGCAACTGTAAGCAGTGTTGCAATTCCGTTCCCATCATCCTTTATCGTCGATACCTGCGTGGCAATTTTTGCTGCGGTATTGTTGTTTGTCTGTGTGGCGAAAAATAAAAAGCTGCAAAGAGCGGGCGGTGTCGCGATGATTGTCAGCTATGCAGTATATTTTGCATATATTTTCTATACAAATTATTTTGTATAAACACAACATGTGAAAAGAGTGTGAATTTCGTCGAAACGATTGACACGGATTTTAAGAGTATGGTACAGTAGCCATACTCTTTTTTTAACAATTTTTTATCGTTTATTTAATGTTATATTCTGGAAAATTTCATCAGATTTCTGCATATTTATAAAGGTATGGAGGAACGCTTATGTTTTATAAATTTCGCAGAATGATTTTGGGGAAATTCCACGTAAAAAATGGTCTTTATCGGGTGATTGCGTATTGTATAGCAGCATTTCTGATATTGCAGTGTTATGGCATGTCGCGGGCTTTTGAGGAGGATGAATATCTGGAAGAGATTGCAACAATTGGGGATGCAACATATACGTCCGCTGTTCCCGGGACAGATGAATTATTAACGGAAGATCCGGAAGAGCTCTCTTTTGAGACGGAGATGGTAGAAAGTGCTGTTTCGGAATCGTATCGCGTAAATCCGGATACAAGTAATGCATTTGTTTCATATGCAATGTCGGTAGAGCGTGGGTCCGGAATCTATACGGATAATCAGTGCGCAATTTATGTTTCTGATGTTTTATATGGTTACTATGGGGAAAAAGCTCCGGTACAAAGCAAGACGCTTGTTTCACAGATATCAAATATATTAGATGCAAGTGAACACTGGGAACGTGTATTTGAAGATGCAGACTGTTTTCCAAAAGAAAAAACAGAGGCAGAGTATGACGAAATTTTCGACAGTCTTACAAATGCGGGAGATGTTATCTGTTTTGTGAATAAAAGCCTGGACAATTACGTGCATTGTTCAATTGCCGGCGGGGGAAATGCTCTGATAGGACATCTGTTTAGTTCCGGCTGGGACTCTCTTCGTGCCTGCTACTATATAGATAATGCAGTCGACACGAGGAAAAATTGCAGTGGAATGATTGTATATCGATATAAGGATAAGGAAGATATGGATACCGGTACAATCAGAGTATGTAAAAGCTACGATGAAGCTGTTTACCGGAACAATCCGAAGGCATATGATATCGGAGGTGCATGCTATGCGGTTTACCTAAACCGGATGGATGCAGAAAATGGACAGAACGCGAAGGGTTTTTGCTATATTGAACCTGGTAATGATGGAGCACTTTCAGAGGATAATGTATCGGATAGAGCAAGGACAAAGCCGGGAGGAGAAGGCGATGTTGTGCAATTTGAACCCGGAACGGTGTATGTAAGGGAATATTGGACTCCGTCCGGAAATTGTTGGAAGATGGATAACAACATATATGAAACTACGATAAAAGCAGGTAAACGGACAACTCTTGGATTAGCAAGAGATGCCTGTGCAAATCCGTTAATACTGCCTGAGACAAATGAATACTTTGATACACAGATGATAGGACCGGAAGAGCCGGTACTGTGCAAAATAGGTTTATCCAAAAAAGTAAATGACAATTTTGCCGGGGTGATAGGCGGGAATCCTAATTATGATTATTCCGGAATTGAGTATTCAATCTACCGTGTAGATGGTAATCACGTAATGAATATATCCGATTTGGCTGGTGTATTTACAATGGACGAGCATGGAAACGGGAAGGTTACGAAATGCAATCGTTCACCGGAATGCATTGGAGAACAATATATGTATCTGCCATTTGGATGGTATATGATTCAGGAGACAAAGGCAAATCAAAGCATGACACTTGACACGACACCAAAATGGATTGAGTTGACACATGAGAATATAGAAGTGTTGAATATGACAGTATACGATACGCCGTGGGTTACAAAAGCAAGTCTCTTACTTCGTAAGTTTGGAGTTAATGGGGAAGCGGTACCGGGTGCAACGTATACGATAAGTTATTACAAGGAATCCATGGAGACAAATCCTGAACTTGACGGATTAAATCCTGAGAGAACATGGGTATTTCAAACAGATGAAAAGGGAGAAATTCGTTACAGCGATAATTCTGCATGGTTTGTGGAGGGGGATACGTTTTACAGGAATGAAAATGGAGAGATAATTATCCCGGCTGGAACTTTGACATTTAAAGAAAAAACAGCACCGAAAGGATATATAGTGGACGATACTGTATATGTGAAAAATATTGTTCCAGGGGATGATGTGGCTCTTTCTGTTGAAAACGCAGTAACGGTGATTGAAAAAAATGAGGTGAATCCGGTTATTCAGACGAAAGCGTGGTATGATCGCAGTTTACTTGATATGGAACAAATGGAACAGACCATCACGGTAGTGGATACTGTATTCTGTCAGAACCTGGAGCCGGGACATGTATATAGAATATCCGGGGAACCACATCTTAAACAGGATGGAAGCATACTTGTGCAAAATGGAAATGCTGTCAGCGGATATACACAGTTCACGGCAGATAGAGAAGAGATGGAGGTGGAGGTTTACTTTGAAATTACCGTGACAAGAGATTTGTTAGGTAAGCAACTGGTATTTTTTGAAACACTTACGGATATGAGTTGTCCGGACGAGGTGGTTGCTGAGCATAAAGATTTAGAAGATCAAAATCAGACAATTGATATTCCGGAGGAAAAAGCGACACCTACAGAACCGGAGAAGCCGGAAACAGAAAAACCGGAAGTGAAAGGAGAATCAGCTGTGAAAACCGGAGATAACAGTAAGGTGTTTGTTGTGCTATTAATTGCCAGTACATCTGCAATCGGGGTGGTTTTTATGATGTTACTCAAGAAGAAACGAGAAACCAGAAGATAAAGTGCATAAAATAAATGACACCGCATAAGCCGGAAATAATTTCTGCTTATGCGGTGTTTATCAGAGCGATTTATGCTTGCTCAACAGTTCAATAAAGTCTGTGGAACTGAGCGGTTTTGAGAACAGATAGCCTTGCAGCGTGTCACAGAACTGATTCTGCAGGATTTGAAGCTGTTCTGTATCCTCAACACCTTCTGCAACAACGGAAATATCCATTTTATGTGCCAGATTGATGATGGAATCTGCAATATACCGGTCCTTTTCGTTGCTGCATATTCCGTCGATAAAGGATTTATCAATCTTCAGTGTATCAATCGGAATCTGTGTCAGATAATTAAAGGAAGAATAGCCGGTTCCAAAATCATCTAAGGCGATGGAACATCCAAGGTGTTTCATCTGATTGATAAGCAGCAGGTTATGCTCAAAGGAATTCATCAATACGCTTTCGGTAATCTCTATTTCAAGATGCTTTAAATCCATGCCGGTTCTTTCCGGGATTTTTCGTATGACATCAATCAGGTGGCTGTCCTTTAACTGTGTGGTTGACACATTCACAGAGACACGAAGTGGTCCGAAGCCGCTTTTTATAAGAATCTGATTGAAATTGCATGCTTCATATAATGCCCATTCACCAAGGCTGTTGATGATGCCGCTTTCCTCGGCAATCGGGATAAATTCCGCAGGTGATATGAATCCTACCAATTCAGACTCTATACGCATCAGTGCTTCGTAGCCTGTGACTTTTCCGGTTGCAACATTTACCTGCGGTTGATATTGCAGATAGATTTCGTTCTTATCGATGACATGCGCAAGTATCTCTGCAAGATCGTTTCTTCGGTTCACGTCATCCTCCATGTAGCTGTCGAAGAACCGATAGCTGTTTTTGCCGGAGTTCTTGGCGTTGTACATGGCGATATCGGCATTTTTAATCAGCTCGCTTACGGTCAGACCATCATTCGGGAATACAGCGATTCCGACACTCATGGAAACGGAAGCTGTTTCGTCATTAAGCTGGAACGGATGATGGACAACATCAACCAGTCTTGCTGCAAAATGATCCAGGTCATCCTTTGTCTGAAAATCATTTTTCAAAATTAAAAATTCATCTCCGCCGTTTCGCGCCAGGATATCCTTTTCCGAAATGCAGGAGAGCATCTTTGCGGATACTTCTTTTAAGAGCATATCACCGTAGTCGTGGCCTAGTGTGTCATTGATATTTTTAAAGTTATCAAGGTCTATAAAAAAGATAGCATGCCGGTTTGAGTTGACGCTTGCATCGTGGAAAATATCGTAGGAATATTTCATAAATGCAACACGGTTGTAAAGTCCGGTAAGTCCGTCATGATAGGCAAGCTGTTCGATGTGTGCATAATTTTTCTTTAATTCCTGCTCACTGATTTCAAGTGCTGCCTTTGAGTCAGATAACTCTTTGTAGTTGTTGGAGATAATATCCATCATGCTGTTAAACATGCGAGATAAATCTCCGAATTCATCATTGGAATCTACGGTGCATTTTACATCCAGATTTCCGGCAGATGCATCCGTCATGTTAGCGCGCAGCGTGAAGATCGGAGAGGTGTATTTGTAAGATAAAATCCGGCTCACCCAGATTGCGATAAGTAAAATGATGACTAACGTAATAATCAATGTGACGGGGAGGGTGGATAAAATCTGCTCGTATTGGCTGTCCTGCTGCTTGATCAGATAAATCCAGCCGGAATCCTGAAGTCTGCAATATCCGTAAATGCCGGAAATTGAGGACTCAGACGGATCCGAAAGATAACCATACGGGGCAGTTCCCTGTAATTTTTCAAAGGCCTGTTGTTCGAGATCTTCTGATAAACCGTTTGCCCGGAATAGATACTCTTTGTCATCTGTCAGGATAAATGCACTTTCATCCTCAGGTATAAAAGAACCGAAATATCGGGAAGAAATACTGGCCCGAACTAAACCGACAGTTTTGCCTTTGACAATAATCGGGGAAATAATATCAATGCTGCCGGTGTCCTTGTTGATTGAGGATGATTTTAAAATCTTTGTCTGTGTGATTTCTTCTACAGATATCTCCATATGTTCCTGCCAGTCTGATGTATCGGTATGCGAGGAGCTTGTGATGTAATAACCATTTACATCATATATGTAATACGACACAGTATTGTTTGTGTATGCGGAAGCATCTGTTAATACTCCGGTAACCGCCTCATAATATGGAGAATCACTGCCAAGTGATACACCGTTATAACATTCAAGCGCGATGCTCTGAATATTTCCGGCCCGGGATAATCCTTCCGTTTCGGCAACCTGTGAGTTTAACTGTGTTTCAAAGCCCATGCCGTAATTTTTTGCAAGCTCGGCAGTCGATTTTTTGGCAAGCTCCGAGTATTTGTTGTATGAAAGATTGTATGTAAGGATTGTCAGAAATATAAGTGGCAGAGATGCCATTAAAATAAGAGACAATCGCAAGGATTTTTGTATAGACATAGCTATTCCCCATTTTTCTAAGTAGTATTTCTATTATATATAAAAAATTGCGAATATTCAATCTATAATGCGATTTTTTTACATAGGGCAGACGGTTGCTTTTTTGTAGCGAATTGTGTATAATGAATGCAGTATTTTGTTTAAAGGAGGGGCGTTATGTTTGGTGTTTATTTTGGAAAATACCTACAGGATGTTGGTGTATTAACAAATGAGCAGTATACGGAGATTGTGGAGGCAAGCCGTACTGCACGTGTAAAGATGGGATTGCTTGCAGTCAGTGAAGGCATGATGACAAATGAACAGGCAGAAGAAGTTAATCAGCTTCAGGTGATGAAGGATGCCAGATTTGGTGATATAGCAGTTGAAAAAGGATATCTTACAGAGGATCAGGTTGGTAAGCTGCTCAAAAAACAGGGTGATTCCTATCTGTTGTTTGTACAGGCTCTTGTTGAGCGTAAGTTGCTCACATTGGAGGAGATTCAGATGCATCTGAATCATTATAAGAAGTCGGAACGTTATACGGCGCTTGAAATCGATGCATTGAAGAGCTCGGATATTGATAAGATTATTCAGATATTCCTGAAGGATTATCAGGTTCCGGCAATTGTGAAGGATTATATGGCGCTGTTTGCAAGAAATATCGTTCGATTTGTCGATAACAAGGTTCGTTTTGAGCGGATTGAACGGATTCATACATATACAAGCAATGCGATTGCAAGTCAGAGCTTTGAAGGTGATTATAATTTATTTATCGGCGTATGCAATGACGCAACAAGACAGATTGCAGAGAGCTATGCGAAGGAAGAGTTCCCGGAGATTGATGAGGATTGTCTGGATGCAGCCTGTGAGTTTGTCAATGTCTCAAATGGTCTTTTTGCATCGAAGGAATCATTGGAGGGTGTACATATAGATATGCTCCCGCCACAGATGTATACGGAGCTTACAACGATTAGTACGGATGGTATGATGTTCCTGCTTCCATGCTTTATTCGTGGTGAGCGTGCAGATATAGTAGTATGTATGGAAACCAAGTGGGTAATTAACTAAACGAAAAAGGAGAATACATCATGGCAAAAATATTGATTGTGGACGATTCGAGAACTTCTCGCAAAATATTAAAGGGTGTTTTGGAAGGCGGCGGACATGAGATTATAGGAGAAGCCACAAATGGTCAGGAAGGCTATGACATGTACGCGCAGTTAAAACCGGATGTTGTGACGATGGATATTACGATGCCGGTTATGTCCGGAGTGGAAAGCCTGAAGAAGATTAAGGGCGATTTCCCGGAAGCAAAGGTGATTATGGTATCGGCAGCCGGTCAGCAGCATAATATGGTAGAGGCGGTTCAAAGTGGTGCGGAGGAGTTTATCTCAAAGCCGTTTGATCCGGCACAGGTGTTAAAGATTATCGAGCAGGTTGCTGCAAAATAAAATTCAGATGTTTATACAAATGCAAATGGTCGTATATACCCTGTATATATGACCATTTGCATTGTGTTGTGTCAAAACTATGTGGAGATAGAGAAGCTTATGATAGAGACGGTTGTATCGGTTGATTTGATGGTGGAAGAGGAACTGAAAGTTAAGAAGAATCATCTTGCACCGGATTTTCCGAAAGGAAATGAAAAAAGAATCTGTATTGTGTCCGGATTATACGGAGATGAATTGCAGGGGCAGTATATCTGTTATGAAGTCATCCGCCGTATCAAGCTCGAATATGAAAACCTGACCGGGATTGTGGATGTATATCCGGCTTTAAATCCGATGGGGCTTGATTCAAAAACGAGGGAAATTCCGGGATCCGGTATTGATATGAATTCCATCC
>JBJEMZ010000124.1:0-2256 GCA_051879935.1 Wujia sp. | reverse complement strand
GGTTCCGTGCCCGACGGTCTGACTGCGCACCATGCTCCATCTTTCAATTCATAATATAGCACATCCGACTTCGGCAGTGTAGTCCCGGATTGCTGTCCGCTTTTATAATCCCTGCGTATGCCGGACTTGTAATCAACCGTTGCCTCTATCGTGAAATCTCCAAAGCTCTCAGGCGGATTTTCACGAAGCATCTCCATAATCTGTACGATTCTTTCAAGCCCGTCTTTTCCCTGCATCACGATATAGGACAGTTTTTCTGCATACGCACCATACTTGTCGTACAACTCGTTCATACCATCCCATAACGACATATTTCTGCTTTTGTAATATGCCGCAACCTCGCAAAGCAAAGTAAGCGTACAACAGGCATCCTTATCCCTTGCATAAGTTCCGGCAAGACAGCCATAACTCTCTTCCAGACCAAATATAAATTCATAGGAATTGTCACGTTCAAAAAACTTGATCTGCTCACCTACATATTTAAAACCGGTAAGTGTCTCAATCAATTGAATACCGTATTCCTTACAGATAGGCTTTACCATATCTGTCGTAACAATTGTTGACACAACGGCTCCGTTTTCCGGGAGCATATTTCTTGCTTTTCTCTCACGCAGAACATACTCAGTAATAACCGTTCCGATCATATTCCCGTTAAAGCTTCTATATTCTCCTGCGCCTGTCTTGACAAACAACCCCAGTCTGTCGGCATCCGGGTCAGTTGCCATAACGATGTCCGCATCTTTCTTTCTTGCCAGCTCAAGCGCAAGCTCAAACGCACTTTCCTCCTCCGGATTCGGATATTTCACAGTCGGAAATCTTCCATCCGGATTCGCCTGTTCCTCCACAACATACACATTTTCAAAGCCAAGCTCCTTCAGCACGGTTGTCACAGGAACAAGCCCTGTACCATGAAGAGGCGTATATACAATCTTCAAATCCTTAACATGCGCTATGATATCGGAATTGATAACCTGTTTTTTGACTTCTTCTATATAATGCTTGTCAATCTCATCATCAAGAATATTGTATAGCCCCGCTTGGATCGCCTGCTCCTCCTCCATGGTTTTCACCATATCATAGCTTGTTACAAGCGCCACCTTTTCCATTATATTTTTGTCATGTGGCGGGGTAATCTGTCCGCCATCCTCCCAATATACCTTATAGCCATTATATTGAGACGGATTATGACTCGCCGTAATGACAACGCCTGCAATACAGCCAAGGTATCTTACTGCAAACGACAGCTCCGGAGTTGGTCTGAGCGATGGAAAAATATAGGTTTTAATGCCGTTCGCATTCAGACACAGTGCCGTCTCCTTCGCAAACTCAGGCGACATAATTCTTGAGTCATAGGCAATCACAACGCCTTTGTTCTCTCCATGCTCGCTTATGACATAATTCGCAAGTCCCTGTGTAGCTTTGCGTACCGTATAGATATTCATTCTGTTTTCCCCGGCTCCAATCATACCCCTTAATCCACCGGTCCCAAACTGAAGGCCTTTATAAAACCGGTCTTCAATCTCCTTCTCATCATCCGCAATTGCCCTAAGCTCACTTTTTACAGTCTCATCAAAATAATCCGACGTAAGCCAAAGCTTATAGGTATCCATGTATGACATATCTTCATCTCCTCGTATAATATCCCAATTGTTCGCCATCAGCACACGTTTTGTTCTACAAAAGAAGAACCATGTAATCTGTAAATATCGCAGCATTTCTAAGCATAACCATCACCTGTTTTCTGTCCTTAATAATAACATATTATTATGTATCATGTCACACCTTTGCTGTACGCACAGGACGAAGCGTATCTTTGATATGTTGAATACATCCCAAACCCTTTCGTCGCCATAAGGGACAGAACCAGAACCATTCTTTCATAAATGTTTTTGTTGGGAAACTATCAAACAAAACGATCATAATCGTTGAAAATGTAAAGGACTCCATGAAAAGTAAGGCAAACCCAAGCGCCCATCTGGGCATGTCCGTCTCCGAAAGCTTTGCCTGTAGGAAAAACAAAAGCAAAATATCAATCGCACCGACCATCGTTTTCCAATCGGCACTTCTTCCATCAACACTTCTCTTATCAGCTCAGGAAAGTATCATGATAAGATTGCCAATGATTCTCATCACACTGCTGACAAGCAGCATCCTTTTCCTTCCGAACAAGTCCGCGAGAACCCCCGACGGAATCTCAAACACTAAGCTTGTTACATGAAATACAGTCTCGGCAATTCCGATTTCCACCAGACTGTA
>JBJEMZ010000123.1:0-2256 GCA_051879935.1 Wujia sp. | reverse complement strand
GAAGCAGGGTACATCTGCCGGTGCGGGTTTGGATAAGCTTGGGAATATAACAGTTGTTTCCCGTGAGGAAGGCTCAGGAACAAGGGAGATTTTCGCAAAGAGCATCGGGATTTACGATTCTTCAATCGGGCGCGATCAGACAAGAAGTGGAGCTTTGTATGCCATGAGCAGCGAGGAAGTGATTGCCACTGTCGGTAAAGATCAGGCAGCAATCGGTTACGTGTCAAAGGGCGTTCTGACCAACACAAAAACGCAACAGGTACATGAGGTAACGGTGGATGGAAGCAGTCTGAAACGAAGCTTTTATCTGGCATATTCCGGTAATCTGTCGGAGCTGGAACAGGATTTTATCACGTATATAAAGGGTGCCGGACAGGAAATCGTAGGCCGGAATTATACGGCAGTAAAAAAGGCTACAAGCTTTCTGTCTTTGAAACCCTCCGGCACAATCCGAATCGGAGGTTCAAGCTCGATTGCGGGTTTGATGCAGGAGCTTGCGGATGATTATAAAACCAAAAATCCAAATGCTACCATTGAAATTACGGTGACAGATTCTACAAATGGATTAACCGGCACGATGTCCGGTAATTATGATCTCGGAATGTCATCAAGAGAATTAAAGGATTATGAAAAGGAGCTTCTTTCCTACGAGGAAATTGCGAAGGATGAAATTGCAGTGATTGTTCAGGCGGACAATCCGCTTGAGAACATTTCTTCAAAGGATTTAAAGGCAATTTACACAGGTTCGGTGTTGGATTGGAAGGATTTGAAAGTCGGACAATAGGAGGAAATAATTGATGAACGAAACATTGCGTGTGATATTCGGCCTGCTTGGAGGCCTGGCGGTATTTATTTTCGGAATGAATATGATGAGTGAATGTCTGCAGAAGGCAGCAGGTGAGAAAATGAAAGCAATTCTTTCTATGCTCACGAAAAATCCGGTGCTCGGTGTGCTTGCCGGTGCGCTCACCACAGCAGTCCTGCAGAGCAGCAGTGCAACCACCGTTATGGCAATCGGGTTTGTCAGTGCGGGACTTATGACATTGCCGCAGGCGATTTCCATCATTTTAGGTGCCAATATCGGTACAACGATGACAGCCCAGATTATTGCATTTAAAATCAGTGATTATATCTATGTATTTATCTTTTTAGGCTTCCTTGTCAGCTTTATCTGGAAATCGGAAAAGGTGAAAAATATCGGACAGACGATCTTTGCATTTGGATTGCTGTTCCTTGGGATCGAGACAATGGGCAGTGTCATGAAACCGCTGGCAGGAAGCCCGGTATTTACCGACATGATTGCAAAGGTTGCGGATATTCCTGTACTCGGCGTACTCGTCGGAACACTCATGACGCTGGTTGTGCAGAGTAGTAGTGCAACGATTGCTGTATTGCAGAACTTTGCTTCCCAGGCAGGCCCGGACGGCGCGACAAGCATCATTGGTCTTGCAGGCGCAATTCCGATTCTGCTCGGCGATAATATCGGTACGACAATCACTGCGATTTTGGCGTCCATCGGACAAAATAAAGATGCAAAGAGAACCGCAGTTGCGCATTGTATCTTCAATTTGTCCGGCGCGTTTCTGTTTATCTGGTTCGTGAAGCCGTATGCACACCTGATACAGCGTATTTCCCCAAAAGGTGCTGAGGTTGATGTGATTGCAAGACAGATTGCAAATGCGCATACCGGTTTTAACCTGACAATGACGGTTCTGTGGATTCCGCTGATTGCGATTATGGTTAAAATCGTTATGATGATTGTTCCGGACAAAAAGGCAAATACCCAGCTTTTACCGTCTGCACCAAAATATCTGGACAATAAACTGGTTGCCCAGCCGGTTGCTGCACTTCATCTGGTTGCAAAAGAGGTTGTGCGATGCAGCGAGCTGGTCAAGGAAATGCTGTTTATGGTGAAAGATGGGAGTAAGGAAAATGCCATTGTATTAAAGGATATGGTCGAGAAGGCGCAGATTGAGCATGAGTTAAATGAAAGTATTACGGAATACCTGTCCGTGATGTATTCGGAGGGTGTACTGACAGAGGAGCAGGCAAATCAGAGTACCGGAATTATGTACGTGCTGAGTGATATTGACCGTATGGCAGAGCTGTGCAGGGATATCTCCGAAAATGTAGGTCAGACAACAGGCAAGAAACAGAAGTATTCCAAGGAAGCATTAAAGGAGCTTCGAAAATCCGTAAGTGTCATACTGGATATGTACGAGGATGCGATGAATGCGATTATAACAGGCGAGAAAA
>JBJEMZ010000122.1:0-10770 GCA_051879935.1 Wujia sp. | reverse complement strand
TAGTTTCATGACGCATTGGTGCCTTTCGCAGAAAGGCGGTTTATACAAATGAAAGAAACCATTTATGATAACCGGGAGCTTTCGTGGCTGAAATTTAACGACCGTGTTTTAGAGGAAGCAGAGGATAAGAAAAATCCGCTCTGTGAAAGATTATCGTTTGTTTCGATATTCCAAAGTAATCTTGATGAATTTATCATGGTGCGGGTTGGCTCCTTAACAGACGGAATAAGCAGCAACGTCCGAGAAAATAAGACGAATATGACCTGCATGGAACAATTACAGGCAATCTCTGTAAAGGAGCGGGAGCTTTTAGAGAAGAAGGACAGGATTTACCGGAGTCTGATGAGCGAGATAAAAGAGTATGGTGTAAAAGAGCTTCGCTACTCGGATTTGAGTGAGATTGAGAAAAAAGTGATACGGCTCTATTTTGAACAGGAAGTAAAACCATTTATCTCACCACAGATTATCGGAAAACGGCAGCCGTTCCCATTTTTAAAGAATAAGGAAATCTATGCGGTTGTCGAGCTTCGGACCAAATCAAACAATACGAAAATCGGTATTATCCCATGTAGTAATTCTGTATTTAAACGTATTATTCCAATCTCCGACGATGAAAAGCAGTTTATGCTTGTGGAAGAACTGATTTTACATTTTGCAGAAAAGATTTTTCCTGATTATAAGGTTGTAAGTAAATCCCTGATTCGTATCTTACGCAGTGCAGACATTGATGTGGATGAAGCTCTCGATGACGATGAAAAGGATTACAGAAAAGGGGTAGAAAAGGTTCTTAAGACAAGAAACCGTCTGTGCCCGCTTCGAATGGAATATACACGGGTTATGAATGATTCCATCATAGAGAAGATATGCAGCTACTTAAGCCTGAATAAAAATCAGATCAATCATTCCGACGCGCCACTAAACCTGTCGTTTTTATTTCAGATTGAAGATATGCTCCGCACGGATAAAAGTCTGTTTTTTGAACGTCGCATTCCACAGCAGCCGTCTATGATTGAAAAAAATGAAAGCATCATGGAGCAGGTTCGGAGAAAAGATCTTTTTCTTTCCTATCCGTATGAAAGCATGAAGCCGTTTATCCGGCTTTTAAATGAAGCTGCGGCTGACCCGGAGGTTGTATCCATCAAAATGACATTATACCGGCTGGCAAGCAATTCCAAGATTGTGGAAGCGCTTGTGGAAGCGGCAGAAAATGGAAAAGAGGTTGTTGTTTTAGTGGAACTTCGGGCACGTTTTGATGAAGAAAACAATATCCGCTGGTCAAGACAGCTTGAGGAAGCAGGCTGCCGTGTCATATACGGACTGAGTCATATAAAGGTTCACTCCAAATTATGTCTGATTACAGGAAAGAGAAACAATCAGATTGAATACATTACACAGGTAGGAACCGGCAATTACAATGAGAAGACATCCAAAATATATACGGATTACTCGCTGATAACATCTTCCGTTGATATCGGAAATGAAGCCGCGGAGGTATTCAATCATCTGTCTATGGGCAATACGGTTGAAGAAACCAAATATCTTCTTGTTGCTCCGAATTGCCTGCAAAACAAAATACTTGAGATGATTGATGTGGAAATTGAAAAAGTAAAAGCCGGAAAATGCGGTTATATCGGTATCAAGATAAATTCTCTGACAGACAAGAAAATCATAGACAAGCTGATTGAAGCCGGAAAAGCGGGTGTAAAAATCGAGATGGTTGTCCGGGGAATCTGTTGCTTAAAGGCCGGTGTGCCGGGAGAGACAGACAATATTCATGTCATAAGCATTGTCGGACGCTATCTTGAACACTCACGCATTTACATCTTCGGTACCGAGGAGGATTGTAAGGTTTATATCGCCTCTGCAGATTTTATGACAAGAAATACGATACATCGTGTAGAGGTAGCCGTTCCTATCTTAGATGCAGATATTAAAAAACGTATTTTGGCTGATTTCCGTCTGTTCTATCAGGATGATCAAAAAGCGCGGGAGCAGATAAACGGAGTTTATACATACAGGCAGGGAGAAGAAAATATCAATGCCCAGGAAATGCTTTTTGAACAGGCGTATGAACGAAATGCATAATTATGAATGTTTGGTAATAAAAACAGGTTGACGTATCCTGTAAAATCTGCTATAGTCTGTTTAATGCTTTAACGCAATAAAGTAAATAAATGACAAAAGGAATTAAGGAACATGAAGGAAGTATCAAAATTACTCGGTTACAGAGAAAGCATTAAGGTTGTAGACGCAACCCTTCGGGATGGCGGTCTCGTAAATGATTTTTATTTTACGGATGAATTTGTAAAGGAGCTTTATAAGACCAATATTGAAGCCGGCGTTGATTATATGGAGATGGGATATCGTGCATCGAAAAAGGTATTTGACGAATCCAAGTTTGGAAAATGGAAATTCTGTAGCGATGACCATATCCGTGAGATTGTCGGAGACAATGATACGGATCTAAAGCTTGCAATCATGGCAGATATCGGTCGTCATGACAAAAATGATTTTGACCAAAAGGTGAATTCTCCGGTGGATCTTGTCCGCGTTGCCGCTTACATCCACCAGATGCCGGAGGCAATTGACATGGTGGAGGATGCTGCAAAGAAGGGATATGAAACAAGCTGTAATATCATGGCAATCTCCAATTCTCAGGAGGAGGATATCAAGGTTGCTCTTGATATGCTTGGGCAGACGCCGGTAGATGTTATCTACATCGTAGACAGCTTTGGATCACTTTACCCGGAGCAGATTGCGAGAATCGCTGATTTATATTTGAATTTTGCAGCCAAATACAATAAAAAAGTTGGTATTCATGCACATAATAACCAGCAGCTTGCCTTTGCAAATACGATTGAGGCATGCGGTGATGGTGTGGACTGGTTAGACGGAACCTATCTGGAGATGGGACGTGGTGCCGGTAACTGTGCGATGGAGCTGTTGCTCGGTTTCCTGAAAAATCCGAAATACAATGTATATCCGGTATTCAAATTTATCGAGGAACACATGATGAAATTAAAGGATGAAGGTATTGTCTGGGGATACGATCTGCAGTACCTGATGACCGGACTTTTGAATCAGCATCCGCGTTCCGCGATTGCATTTACAAAGGATAATCGCCGTGATTATGCAGAATTTTACAAGGAGCTTTTAATCTGATAAGGATACGTTAAATATTAGACCGTTGATATGGAATGAAAATTCGATATCAGCGGTCTTTTTTACACACATTTTACATTTGTGCGATAACGAACTTTACCAACGCAGGATATAGTTTCCTATGTAAGAAAAAAAGAAAACAAAAAAGGAGACAAAGAACATGAGAAAAATGAAAAAACTTTTAGTTGGTATACTGGCAGGTACGATGCTTATGGCATCCCTTACCGGCTGTGGCAAATCTGCAAGTGATGATATTACCGTCATTTCCAGAGAGGATGGTTCCGGTACAAGAGGCGCATTTATTGAGTTGTTTGGTATCGAGGAAAAGGATGCAGACGGAAACAAGATTGACAATACAATTTCAACTGCCGATATCACAAATTCTACATCCGTTATGATGACAAGTATTGCGGATGACGAAGCAGCCATCGGTTACATATCCCTTGGTTCTCTTGACAATACGGTAAAGGCTCTTGAGATTGATGGTGCAGTTGCAACAGCTGAAAATGTGAAAAATGGCAGCTACAAGGTATCAAGACCATTCAATATCGCAACAAAGGGTACCCCGAATGAGCTGACACAGGATTTTATCAACTACATCTTAAGTGCAGATGGTCAGGCTGTTGTTGAGGGAGCAGGCTATATCAGCGAGGGCAACACAGGTGCTTATGCATCCGCAGGCTTAAAGGGCAAGATTACCGTTGCAGGTTCTTCATCCGTTACTCCGGTTATGGAGAAGCTGAAAGAGGCTTATATCGCAGTCAATCCGGATGTAGAAATCGAGGTACAGCAGAGTGATTCCACAACCGGTATGACAAGTGCAATCGAAGGTGTCTGTGATATCGGAATGGCTTCCAGAGAGCTGAAGGACAGCGAGCTTGCAGAAGGTCTTACACCGACAGTTATCGCCATCGACGGAATCGCTGTGATTGTAAACAACAACAATGACGTAAAGGGCCTTACAAGTGAGCAGGTAAAGTGTATCTACACCGGTACAATCACAAAGTGGTCTGAGATTAAGTAGGAAAAATATTATGACAAAAGTAAAAGAAACAACAATGCATATTGTATTTATGGTAGCTGCCTGTATGTCTATACTGGCAGTTGCCATGATATGTCTGTTTATGTTTGCAAATGGTATACCTGCAATCCGTGAAATCGGATTTGTCCAGTTTATATTTGGTAAAACCTGGATGCCTGGAGCAAACAAATTCGGCATTTTCCCGATGATCATCGGAAGCATCTATGTAACCGCAGGTGCAATCATCATCGGCGTTCCGATTGGACTTCTGTGTGCCATTTTTATGGCAAAGTTTTGTCCGCCAAAGCTTCACCGCATTATGAAACCGGCAGTGGATCTGCTGGCAGGCATCCCATCCATCGTCTATGGATTTTTTGGCCTGGTAGTGATTACACCGATGATTCGAAATATATTTGGCGGTAGCGGTAAAAACATACTGACTGCCTGCATATTGCTTGGCATTATGATCTTACCGACGATTATCAGTGTTTCTGAGGCAGCCATTCGTGCCGTACCGGAAAGCTATTATGAAGGTGCCCTTGCACTTGGGGATACACACGAACGAAGTGTGTTTAAAGCTGTGTTGCCGGCAGCAAAATCCGGTATCTTAGCCGGTGTGATTCTGGGAATCGGGCGTGCAATCGGAGAGACGATGGCCGTGATTATGATTGCCGGAAACCATGCAGTTGTACCGGACAGCCTGCTTGCAGGTGTTCGAACACTGACATCCAATATCGTACTTGAACTTGGATATGCAACCGACTTACACAGAGAGGCACTGATTGCAACAGGCGTTGTTCTGTTTGTATTCATCCTGATTATCAATCTGCTGTTTTCGGTTGTAAAAAAGAAGGGGAGAGCATAAATGGAAATGAGTGAACAAATTACAAAAATCGTGCCACAGGAGCCAATTAACGTTGTGACATGGAAAGATAAAATAGCAGCATATAAAAAACGTCCGTTTTCTCTCTTTCTGCTGGTTTGTGTATCTTTATCGGCATTGATTACGGTTGCTGTTTTAGGAGCTTTGATTATTTATATCCTTGCAAAAGGAATCACAAATATTCGTCCGGAATTGTTTGCATGGAAATATACAACGGAAAATGTATCCATGCTGCCGGCCATCATCAATACCGTGCTTATGACCGCGCTGTCTTTGGTGATTGCAGTTCCAATCGGTATCTGTTCTGCCATTTATCTTGTGGAATACGCAAAGCGCGGAAATAAATTTGTAAGTATGGTAAGAATTACGACAGAAACCTTGTCCGGAATTCCTTCTATCGTATATGGCTTGTTTGGATATCTGATGTTTGTCATTGCATTCGGCTGGGGACTTTCCTTTATCGGTGGTGCACTGACGCTGTCCATCATGGTGCTTCCGACCATCATGCGTACAACTGAGGAGGCCTTGCTTTCGGTTCCGGATTCATACCGGGAGGGAAGCTTCGGACTTGGAGCAGGAAGACTTCGTACCATCTTTAAGGTTGTTCTTCCTTCGGCAGTTCCGGGCATCTTATCCGGCGTCATCCTTGCAATCGGAAGAATTGTCGGCGAGACAGCTGCTCTGATATTTACAGCGGGAACAACCGCAGAGGTTCCGGACAATTTGCTTGATTCAGGATGTACACTTGCCGTTCACATGTACAAGCTGCTTTCGGAAGGACTTTATACGAATCAGGCATATGCAACCGCCGTTGTTCTGCTTGTGATGGTTGTAATAATCAACGCAGCTTCCGGCAAGCTGGCAAAGAAACTGCAATCCAATACATAATCATGGAGGAAAAACATTGGGTAATTTTGATATACAGGACATGGATTTGTATTACAACGATTTCCATGCACTAAAAGACATTAACTTAAATATTCCGTCTACGAAAATAACAGCATTTATCGGACCGTCCGGATGCGGAAAGTCCACACTGTTAAAAAGCTTAAACCGCATGAATGATCTGGTGGAAGGCTGTAAGATTACTGGTGAAATCACGCTTGACGGAGAAAATATATACAAAGGGATGGATGTCAATGCACTGAGAAAACGCGTGGGCATGGTATTCCAGAAACCGAATCCGTTTCCGATGAGCATCTATGACAATATCGCCTATGGTCCTCGTACACATGGTATCCGCAAAAAGGCAGAACTGGATGAGATCGTAGAACGCTCCTTAAAACAGGCTGCTATCTGGGACGAGGTAAAGGATCGTCTGAAGAAAAGTGCCCTCGGAATGTCGGGCGGACAGCAGCAGCGTCTGTGTATTGCCCGGGCTTTAGCTGTGGAACCGGATGTACTTTTGATGGATGAGCCGACTTCAGCACTTGATCCGATTTCCACATCAAAGATTGAAGATCTGGCAGTAGAATTAAAGGACAAATACACGATTATCATGGTGACTCATAACATGCAGCAGGCAGCCCGTATTTCAGATCATACGGCATTTTTCCTTTTGGGAGAGGTCATTGAATTTGATGAGACAGACAAGCTGTTTTCAACTCCGTCGGATAAACGTACCGAGGATTATATTTCAGGAAGGTTTGGTTAATTATGAGAAATGAACTGGAAAAGCAACTTGAGACATTAAACATTGAGCTTATAAGAATGGGAGCGCTCTGCGAAAAGGTAATTGCAGGCACAACCAAGGCACTGTTTAGCGGAAATGTAAAGTATTGCGAAAAATCCCATGAGGTTGAAGAAGAAATTGACCGGATTGAAAATGAAATCGAGCATATCTGCATGAATGTGCTTTTAAAGCAGCAGCCGGTTGCCTCGGATTTTCGTAAAACTTCGGCTGCGCTAAAAATGATTTCCGATTTGGAACGAATCGGAGATCAGTGTGCTGACATCGCGGATATGATTCGATTTACCACCAAGCATGATTTAAAGCAGTTTGAAGATTTGCAGCGTATGTCACAGGCTGCAAAGGAAATGCTTACGAATGCAATCGAATCCTATGTAAAAAAGGACAAATCCCTTGCACTGCAGGTTATGGACAGTGATGATGTTGTAGATAATCTGTTTGTATCCGTGAAGAATCGTCTGATTCATGAGATAGAAAAAAATGCGGGTGAAGGTGAATTTTATATAGACATTATCATGATTGCAAAGTATTATGAAAGAATAGGTGACCACGCAACCAACGTTGCGGAATGGGTATATTATTCCATAACAGGAGAGCATAAATAATATGATATATGTTTTAGAAGACGACAACAGCATACGGGAATTTGTAGTTTACACACTCTGCCATATGGATCTTCCGGCACAGGGCTTTGAACGCCCATCTGAGTTTTGGAGTGGTATGAAAGAGGCCATGCCATCTCTCATTTTGCTCGATATCATGCTTCCGGAGGAGGATGGTTTAAGCGTACTTAGTAAGCTTCGGAAAAACAAGGAAACAAAAGATATTCCGATTATTATGCTGACTGCCAAGGACAGTGAATATGACAAGATACTGGGGCTTGACAGTGGTGCAGACGACTATGTGGCAAAACCGTTTGGTATGATGGAGCTTGTTGCAAGAATACGAGCCCTGCTTCGGAGAACGGAGAAAATCCCGGCTTCATCGGAAGTAAACGAGATTCTTTCAGCAGGAGACATCTCTCTCGATACAAAACGTCATATCGTTTCTGTAGGAGAGGAACGTATAAGTCTTACATTGAAGGAATTTGAATTGTTACATCTTTTCCTTGAGAATCAGGGACAGGTATTTACGAGAGATCAGCTGTTAAATCAAATCTGGGGCTATGAATTCGACGGAGAAAGTCGGACGGTTGATGTACATATCCGCAGTCTTCGTACAAAGCTGAAAGATGCCGGAAACATGATTGAAACCGTGCGCGGTGTCGGCTATAAAATAGGGGATTAACATGACAAAGAAAATATTTAAAAATACCGTGCTGATTGTCATGCTTGTCGTCATTTTGTGTGGAATATCCATACTTGGTGTATTATACAGCTATTTTAACAGACAATTGGTTTCGGAATTAAATAATGAAACAAATCATATTGCAACCGGTGTCGAGCTTTCCGGCATGGATTATCTTGACAATATGCAGAAAAATGAAACAAGAATCACATGGGTTGCAACGGACGGAACCGTTCTATATGACAATCAGGCAGACGCATCCAAAATGGACAATCATAAAGACAGACAGGAGATAAAAGAAGCAATGACTTCCTCCGCCGGAAACAGTATCCGGTACTCGACTACCTTGTCCCAAAAAACGATTTATCATGCAGTCCGGTTATCAGACGGAAGTGTAATCCGGCTATCAAGTGTTGTAAAATCCATCCCGGCTCTTGCATTAAATGTGATAAAACCAGCCATAGCCATTTTGATTCTTGCTTTAATAATTTCTGCTCTGCTTGCATACCGGTTATCAAAACAGATTATGGCACCGCTTGAGGCGATGGATTTGGATCACCCGATTGAAGCGGAGGTCTATGATGAGATGTCCCCGTTTATCCGGAAAATCCGGGCGCAAAACGAACAGATACAGGAGACGATGGACAGGCTTCAGACACAGAAGAGCGAGTTTGCCATGATAACCGAAAACATGCAGGAGGGATTCCTGGTCGTTGATAAAAATGCGGTTGTATTATCCCATAACCGTGGTATAACACGACTGTTTTCAATCGACACATCCGTGGATGGCAAACACGTATTAGAAGTAAATCGTTCCGAAGAATTTCTTGGCTGTATTCAAAAGGCGATAAATGGTGTGCACAGCGAATACATCTGCCAGGTTAAGGAACGCTATTATAATGTATATGCAAATCCGGTTTTTCAGGATAATAATGTGGCAGGAGCAGTTGTCATCATTACTGATGTCACGGAAAAAGAAGAACGGGAAAATCTGCGCCGGGAGTTTTCTGCAAATGTATCGCACGAATTGAAGACACCGCTCACATCCATTTCCGGCATTGCTGAAATCATCAAAAATGGAATCGTAGATGATAAGGATGTCAAAACCTTCGCCGGAAAAATATACGATGAGGCAAGACGGCTTATTCATCTGGTAGAGGATATCATCAAACTGTCTCAGCTTGACGAAGAAGAACAGACCGTAGAATTTACACAGATTGATTTGTATGAGATTTCCAAATCGGTTGTCAATCATCTGGCTCCGATTGCTGCTGAAAAACAAATTGCAGTCGGCATAAAGGGTGAGCATGTCATGATTCAGGGTATCCATGCAGTCCTTGAGGAAATGATTTATAATTTATGTGAGAATGCGATTAAATATAACCGGGAAAACGGAACGGTGGATGTCAGTGTAAAAAAAGAAAAGCATAATGCAGTATTATGCATAAAGGATTCCGGTATTGGAATTCCTTCCGATCAGTTGGACCGGATTTTCGAACGGTTTTATCGTGTTGATAAGAGTCATTCCAAGGAAATCGGCGGAACCGGGCTTGGACTGTCCATCGTAAAACATGGTGCGAAGCTCCACAATGCAGAAATAAAAATCGAGAGTACACTGGATGTCGGGACAAAAATTAAAATCCGATTTCCAATTTAGGTGTCTTGTTACCAGCAAAAACATGTGGTATACTTGCTGTTATTACAGAACAGGGAGTATGCCATTTTTTTGCGTACTCCAAAGGAGAACAAAACATGAAGGATTTGTTTTATGATGTACTCATTGCAGGCTGCGGAGTCGGAGGCTTGTACACAGCATTGCATCTGCCGGAGGACAAGAAGGTCCTGATGCTTTCAAAATCCGATCTTGCTACCTGTGATTCCATGCTGGCGCAGGGCGGAATCTGTGTTTTGCTGGATGAGGAGGACTATGATTCCTACTTTGAGGACACAATGCGTGCAGGACATTATGAAAACCGCAAAGAGAGCGTAGATATTATGTTGCGGGGAAGTCGGGATGTCATCAATCATCTTATATCGCTCGGGGTTCAATTTGCTAAAAATGAAGACGGTTCTCTCCTTTATACAAAAGAGGGCGCACATTCCAAGGCCAGAATCTGCTTCCATGAAGATATAACCGGAGAAGAAATCACAACAAATCTGTTATATGCTGTCAAACAACGGAAAAATATTGACATTCTGGAATTTACAACGATGACGGATATTACAGAGGATACATCCGGCTGTACCGGTGCGATTGCCGTAACTGCGGATGGTGAAACACTTCATATTCATGCAACGGATACCGTGCTTGCCACCGGTGGAATCGGAGGGCTTTATAAGCATTCTACCAACTTCCCGATTTTGACGGGGGACGGCTGCGAGATTGCAAAAAAGCATGGTGTAGAGCTTGAACATATGGATTATGTACAGATACATCCAACCTGTCTATACACGGAAAATCCGGGCAGGCGCTTTTTGATATCCGAATCCGCAAGAGGAGAAGGTGCCATTATATTAAACCACAGACACGAACGGTTTGTAGACGAGTTATTGCCGCGTGATGTAGTAACTGCGGCGATTCGGAAAGAGATGGAAAAGGAACAGGTAAAATACGAATTTCTTTCCTTTGAGCGTGTACCGCGGGAGACGATACTGAATCATTTTCCACATATATATGAACATTGTAAAAGCTATGGTTATGATATTTTGACGATGCCGATTCCAATT
>JBJEMZ010000121.1:0-10935 GCA_051879935.1 Wujia sp. | reverse complement strand
CTTGCTTCCGCAATCTCCGTATAGAGCTTATCTTTCTCCTCAAACTCAATACTGTCTGTATGCTGGCTTGCATACTCCACTCTGTCATAGGCAGATTTCGCCTTGGAATCACCCATATCAGCAAGCTTCTTGTACCACTTCATGGCTTTCTCATAATCCACAGGCACAACAAAGTCACTCCGATTGCCATACTGGTCAATCCGATTCAATCCATTTTCATAAATACTTCCGAGATTCATATATGCAGCCTTCACGCCACACTCAGTTGCCTTCTCAAAAAACGTAATCGCCTTGGAAAAGTTCTGAATATCAAGCAACATCTGCGCCAGCTTGTAAATCATCTCTCCGTCTTTACTGAGATTTGTATACTTTTCATAATACTGGGTTGCCTTGTTTAAATCAATATCAACAATACAGTTGCTGTATTTTCCTGTTTCGTACAACTCCCCCATAATCTTAAGCGCATCCTGACCGAACTGCTTGTAATTCGGATCCATAATGGCAATGTCTACAATCTTCTCAAGTATTTCAACGGCATCCTCAGCATTTCCGTTTTCCATAAGGTTGATTGCTTTATCATATTGAAGTTCCACATTACTTTTGCTGGATTTTTTCTTGCCGCCCAATCCGGACAAAAATGGAATCTTGCTAAAAAAACTGCTAAGCTTTCCCATCTGATATCCTCCTCGTGTACATATATGGGAACGAAAATCTCCCCTGCATAGATATATCTATAATAGCATAGTTGAAAACCTTATGCAACAAAGACTACTTTGCAGATTCAATATATTTCGTTATTTCGGAAACTGCAGCTTCTTCGTCTTCCCCTTCTGCCTCAATTGTCAGAGAATCTCCATTTCCAAACCCAAGGCTCATCATCCCCATAATACTCTTTGCATTGATTTTCTTATTCTGGGACTTAATGGAGATATGACTCTCATATTTGCTTGCAATCTGCACAAGCACTGCAACCGGTCTCGCTTCAGCATCTGCCGGCAAATTCACTACAACTGTCCTGTTAATCATTTTGATTCCTCCTTAGCTCATTCGCTATTTCACTTATTTTCTTTAATCTATGATTGACCCCGGATTTCCCAATTGGCGGGTGCAGTTTTTTTCCAAGCTCCACCAGACATGTATCCGGTTCCTCCATCCGCAATGCCGCGATTTCCCGCAGATGCTCCGGAAGAAAATGAAATCCTTTTTCCTGCTCTATATACGCAATATCCTCCATTTGCTTTACCGCAGCATGAACAACCTTGTTCAGATTTGCTGTCTCACAGTTTACACGCCGGTTTACTGAATTGCGCATATCCTTTAATATCCGGACATTTTCCATATCCATCAACGAGACATGTGCGCCCATAACATTCAATAAATCAACAATCATGGAGCCATCCTTTATATATACCACATAATATCTTTTTCGCTGTATCATTTTGGGTTCCAATCCAAAATCACGAATCAGCTTCAACAACAGGCTCGCCTGTTCTTCCCGGTCACACACAATCTCAAAATGATAGCTTTTTTCGGGATCTGTGAGGGAACCTGTCGCCAAAAAAGCACCTCGGATAAACGCCTGCTTGCAACAGCTTCTCTCCACGAGCATCGGGTTCACTGACAAATAACCGCCACAATCTGTAAGCTTCAGTATCTCTCTTCCTTCCGGTGTATTGACATCTAAAGAAAGCAGTTCCATAAGCTTCATTACTTTTTCACGCAGAACCTCATTATCGCCATCCATCTGCCAGACTCCATTTTTATATGTGCCCGACATCAGAATCATGGCAGAAAGCTCTGCCATCCTACAGTGTTTCCCTGAACTGATATGGGAAAGCAGCTCTGTTTTCACTTTTGAAGAAAACGACATGTTCTACTCCCCTTTCACAATCCGATCTTTTCCGATGTCTCTGTGGAACAGTCGAACCGTGTACGGAAGTGTATTCAATTGCTCATAAAGCGCATTTGCAACTGTCACGGAACGGTGCTTACCGCCTGTACAACCAACTGAGATGACCAACTGATTTTTACCTTCCCTCAAATAATTCGGTATCAGAAATTCCAGCAAATCTTCAAGTTTTTGCATAAACACCGGGTATTCCTCGCAATTCTTAACCATGTCAGCTACCGGCTTGTCATTGCCTGTCAATGGGCGCAGATTCAAATCATAGTACGGATTCGGAAGGAATCGCACATCAAACACTAAATCGGAATCTCTCGGAATTCCGTATTTAAAACCAAATGACATAACGGAAATAATAATGTTATTATATTGTTTTCCTTCCACAAATATTTTTTCAATTTCCCGCTTCAATTCCCGGGTTAACAGATTGCTCGTGTCAATAATATAATCTGCGCGCTGTCGTAAAAATTCAATTTTTTCCCGTTCTTTTACAATGCCTTCGTTGATTCTGCCATGCTTTGACAGTGGATGCGCACGTCTTGTCTCCTTATATCGTTTCACAAGTACCGGTTCATTTGCATCTAAAAACAGAATTTCATATTTAAAGTTTCGCTTTTTCAATGTCTCAAGACAGATGGACATCTCCCCAAGCGCCTCTCCGCTTCGAATATCAACCCCTATGGCAACATTTTCCACCTCAAGTTTGTCATCATGGGCAATCTCTGCAAACTTTTCAATTAACATGACCGGAAGGTTGTCAACACAAAAAAAACCGACATCCTCCAGCATTTTCAAAGCGGTTGATTTTCCGGCACCGCTCATACCGGTTACAATTACAAATCTCATCGAATTATTCGAACCTCCGGCTCCAATGTAACTCCATATTTTTCCTTCACAGCTGCTCTGACATCCTCCATCAGCGTAAGCACATCCTCACAGGTTGCCTGTTCATAATTAATCACAAATCCGCAATGTTTTTCCGAAACCATTGCACCTCCAACCCGGTATCCGCGCAGTCCGCAATCATCAATCAGTTTTCCTGCAAAATACCCCTCCGGACGTTTAAAAGTGGAGCCTGCGCTTCCGTATTCAAGCGGCTGTTTGCTTCTTCTTGCCTCTGCAAACTGCTGCATTTTTTCCAAAATCATATTTTTATCACCAAGCGAAAGATGCAAACCGACTCCGACAACGATTTTACCCTCATCTACGATGCTATGGCGATATGCAAAATCCATCTCCTCATTTGCATAACGACGGACACTACCATTTTTCTCCAAAATATCAACGTACTCTACAATATCCTTCATCTCTCCGCCATATGCGCCGGCATTCATCACGATTGCACCTCCGACACTGCCCGGGATTCCCGCTGCAAACTCCATACCGGAGAGTCCGTTTTCATATGCCAGCTTTGCTACCTTTGAAAGAATAGCACCGGCACCCACATACAAACGATCCTCTATAATCTGAATTTCACCCATGGCAGAACCAATCTGAATGACCATACCATCAAATCCATCATCCGAAAACAAAACATTACTTCCATTTCCGAGAATCATATAGCGAATCCGATTATACTCACAGTACTGCAAAAGTTGTTTTATTTCTTCTACATTTTTCGGCATGGCAAACAATCTTGCAGGTCCACCAATCCGAAATGTTGTATGTTTTTTCATAGCTTCCTGTTCGATTATACAAATATCACGAATGTTACAATCCATTTTTTCCTCACTATAATTGCTTTTTTTATTGGATATTCTGTCTGTCTAAAATGTATTTCATGAATTCTTTTGATCGTGTGAACACGTAAAAAGCCCATAAGCTATGCTTTATCATAACTTATGGGCAACATTTATTCAATGTGAAAATATATAGAAAAAAACCTAAGAAATACGCCTGCCTTCGTCATTTTCACAATTAGGCGTCACTAATCGTTCAAAATTGCGCACGCACCACCGTACATACCTGCATCATTTCCAAGTGTTGCCAGTGTAAATTTCGTCTTTTTACATGCGTGGAACGCATATTCCTGGAAATATTTCTCCGTTGTTTCGGTAATGATGGAACCGGCTTTCGATACACCGCCACCGATTACAAACACTTCCGGATCTACAACACATGCAATCTGTGCCAGAGACTTTCCTAAGCACTTTCCATGCTTATCCACGATTTCCGAAGCAAGCTCATCCCCCTGCTTTGCCGCATCAAACACAGCTTTCGCAGATACATATTGTGCACTTCGAAGAGAGGATGGGCGATCTGTCGTATTTAACATTGTATTGGCCATTCTTACAATACCCGTTGCGGATGTATATTGCTCCAAGCAACCCTTTCTGCCGCATCCACACACCTCTGTCTCATCGTCATTTACCTGAATATGGCCGATTTCTCCGCCGGCACCATTGACACCGGAAAGCATCTTTCCGTCTAAAATAATACCGCCGCCAACACCGGTTCCCAGTGTGACCATAACGATATTCTTGTAGCCTTTTCCGCCACCCTGCCACATCTCACCAAGTGCAGCCATATTTGCATCATTTCCTGCCTTGACCGGCAATCCGATAATACCAGAAAGCTCTTCTGCAGCATTGAAAATACCCCAGCCTAAGTTCACACACCGAAGTACAGTTCCATCCTGCTTTACAGGTCCCGGAACTCCCATACCGATGCCCTTCACGTCTGTTTTATCGATTTCCTTTTCGGCAAGCTTTGCCTCTACGGATGCCGCAATATCATTTAAGATATACTTTCCGCCTTCGTCTGTACGGGTTGTAATCTCCCACTTGTCAACCATCGCACCATCGACTGTGAAAAGTCCGATTTTTACGGTTGTTCCTCCGATATCAACTCCAAATACATAATTTGCCATTTCCTTATACCCCTCCTAGTTTTTCTGTGAATTTTTAATAATATTCTGTGTAACACGGTTATAAAATTCCTGTGCCGCATTGTAACCCATCTTCTTCTGTCTGAAGTTAACCGCTGCAGCCTCCACAATGACTGCAATGTTTCTGCCCGGGCGAATCGGAATCGAGTGACTGATCACCTTGTTGCCTAGGAACTCTGTGTACTGTTCCTCAAGGCCAAGCCGGTCGTAGTTGGCATTTTTGTCCCACTCCTCCAGATTGATTACAAGGTCAATGCTATGTGTATGCTCAACACACTCCACACCAAACATACTCTTGACATCAATAATACCGATACCTCGAAGTTCAATAAAATGTCTTGTGATATCCGGTGCGGTTCCGATGAGAGTCTCATCACTCACCTTTTTGATTTCCACAACATCATCCGACACAAGCCGGTGTCCTCTCCTGATAAGCTCCAACGCCGCCTCGCTTTTTCCGAGACCACTGTCACCCATAATCATGACACCTTCACCATAAACATCCACAAGTACGGCATGAATCGAAATTCTCGGTGCAAGCTCCACATGCAGCCACTTCACAACCTCATGCACAAAATCAGAGGTCGTCTCCGACGTATCTGTCAAAATCGGGATTCCAAACTTCTTTCCTGTCTCGATAATATAATCATACGGCTTTATATTTCTACAGAAAATCAAACACGGAATCTTAAATGCAAACAGCTTTTCAAAAATCCGAATATTTTCTTCTTCCGTATGCATATTTGCAATATATGCATATTCTACATTTCCGCAGATCTGAATACGTGCGGAATCAAAATGTTCAAAAAATCCCGCCAGCTGAACTGCAGGTCGGTTCATATTCGGATCCTTAATCAAAATCTTATCCGTGTCTATCTCCGGCGTATGATTAATCAGATTCATCTTTTTAATCAATTCCGTTACACTTACGCTATATTCTTCTTCCATGCCTTTGCGAATCTCCTTATTTGTTCAAAAAAACAGGCTGTCGCATACTTGCGACAGCCTTTCACTCTTACTACTCTTCTTCTGATTCTGACGCAGCTTCCTGATACTTTTCTAATATCAAAGTCTGTATCTTATCACGCGTCTCAGAATTAATCGGATGCGCGATATCGCGATATTCACCATCAGATGCCTTGCGGCTTGGCATCGCAATAAACAATCCTTTCTCGCCCTCAATCACCTTGATGTCATGTACAACAAACACATCATCAATTGTGATGGAAACGACTGCCCGCATCTTTCCTTCTTTTGTAACCTTCCGAACCCTTACATCTGTAATTTGCATGCTAATCCCCCTTTACCGTAAGACAATACCCTAATTATAATGCGTATCTGAAATTCTTCTCAACAATTACCTTTATCTCATTCGGGTCACCGGTATGCACCGTATTTGCCCGCAATGTATCACGGCTTTCCACGATACAGTTTTCAATGTAGCAATTGTCCCCAATATGTACATCATTTAAGATAATGGAATTCTTGATTACGCAGTTATTGCCAATGTATACCTTCTTGAACAGGATAGAATCCTCCACCGTACCATTGATAATACTTCCGCTTGCAATCAGGCTGTTGCTGACCGATGCTTCTGCATTGTATTTTGCAGGCGGTAAATCCTCCACCTTGGAATATACATCCGGATGTTCACGGAAGAAGTAATCCCGGATATCTTTCTTTAAGAAATCCATATTCGTCTTAAAGTAAGAGTCAATGGTTCCGATGTTTCTCCAATAAGAATCCAGCTTGTATGCGTAAATCTTCTTCACATTTTTATAACGAACCAGAATGTCATTTACAAAATCGCTTCTGCCCTCAGCTGCACATGCCTCAAGGAGCTCGATGAGCTGTCTTCTTCTTACAACATAAACACCGATGGAAGCTGTATTTGTCTCCGCAATAATCGGCTTCTCCTCAAAACTTATCACGCGGTTATCGTCTGCAAGCTTCACAACACCGAAACGATTGATATCATCCTCGCCCGGTGCAATATCCTTGCATACAATCGTGATGTCGGCGCCGGTTGCAATATGCTCCTCAAGCACCTTGTTATAATCAAGCTTATAAACCGCATCACCACTTGCAATAACAACATACGGCTCATGTGCCGACTTTAAGAAATTAATATTCTGATACAGTGCATCTGCAGTTCCCTTATACCAATAGCTGTTGGTGGCTGTGATTGTCGGAGTAAAGAGATACAAGCCTCCCTGTTTTCTACCGAAATCCCACCATTTTGAAGAATTCAGATGCTCATTTAAGGAGCGGGAATTATACTGTGTATAAACTGCCACCTTCTGTATATGAGAGTTGGTCATATTAGACAGTGTAAAATCGATTGCACGATAGCTTCCCACGATCGGCATAGCTGCAACCGCTCTCTTCGCTGACAAGTCTCCCATTCTACTGCTGTTTCCACCTGCTAAAATAATACCGATTGCTCTCATTCTACTCACCTGCCTTTATAATACTCGAACCGCTCTTAAGCAATCCGTCCGGATATTCGTCTATCGTTGTCTCACCAAAGATTGCCACGTTTTTACCAATCGTAACGCCTTCCGGAATCACGGAATTCTCTCCGATTGTTACAAGGCCATATGAATAGATGTGTGGAGCAAGCTCATTTGGAACCTCCTCACCGACACCAAGCTTGGCATTTGCGCCGATTGTAACACCTTCTGCTATAATCGCCTTATCCATCACAACACCGTCTCCGATGACTGCGCCGTTCATGATAATCGAATTCTTAACGACTGCACCCTTTCCGATTGTGACACCGGAACCGATAACAGAATGCTGTACCGTACCATAAATCTCTGTTGCTTCACCGACAATACTCTCTGTAACGGAGCCCTCCGGATCTATGTACTGCGGCGGAAGCAGATCGCTCTTTGTATAGATTCTCCAGAACTCCTCATAAAGATTGAATTCCGGAATGATATCAACAAGCTCCATATTGGCTTCCCAATAAGAGCCGAGCGTTCCGACATCCTTCCAATAACCCTTGTACTCGTAAGCACAAATCTTGCTGCCCTTCTCATGGCAGTATGGAATAATATGTTTACCGAAATCACAGGATGGCTGATCCTTCAATGCGGTAAGTGCCTCACGCAAAAGCTTCCAGTTGAATATGTAAATTCCCATAGATGCTTTATTGCTTCTAGGATTCTCCGGCTTCTCCTCGAACTCCTGAATGCATCCCGTATCATCTGTAATAACAACGCCAAACCGGCTTGCCTCCTCCATAGGTACCTGATACGTAGCAAGTGTAATGTCCGCCTTACTTGTCTTATGGTAATCGAGCATCGCCTCATAATCCATCTTGTAAATATGATCTCCCGACAAAATCAGGACATAATCCGGATTATAATAATCGATATATTCCAGATTCTGATAGATTGCATTCGCCGTTCCGGTATACCACTGGCTGTTTGTGCTCTTCTCATAAGGCGGAAGAACCGTAACACCACCGATACTTCTATCCAAATCCCACGGGATACCGATTCCAATGTGCTGATTTAACCGGAGTGGCCTATACTGTGTCAACACGCCGACAGTATCAACCCCCGAATTAATACAGTTGCTGAGTGGGAAATCAATAATCTTGTATTTTCCACCGAACGCAACCGCCGGCTTAGCAAGCTTTGAAGTCAGAACGCCCAGACGACTTCCCTGTCCGCCCGCCAAAAGCATAGCTATCATTTCTTTTTTAATCATAATGTCACCCCTTTTTAGCATAATATGGATGTATTATACCATTAATCGCGAAAAAGTGAAATACTTTTATGCATTTTTTATAATTTTTATTCGTTTTTTCGTTTTCAAATGGTAAATAATACTAATTTTTACAATATAACCGACGATGCGACATCTTTCATAGATTTCAAAAACGGTAAAAAATCAACTTCCAGGGATGCCGCAAGTTTAATATCATCTTTTTCCTGTAGCACTTTGCCAAGTCTGACAACCGCCGATGCCATATGCGCTTTATCAATCTGCTGTCCGTCCCGGTTAATCAGTTCTTCACAGTTGTTAAACACTTCAATTTCCCAGTTAATGCCCTGAATGACAAGATTAAAAAGTTCATCTGTATCCGGCTTCCGATTGCTTCTGAGCTCCTCTACAAGTGTTTCCGTTCCGGCAATAATGTGGTTGCTGTATGCATGCAGTTCTTTAAATATTTCTTTTTGTGTACTTAATTTATCACTCATGAAACAACTGCCTCCCGACTACTCCTTATCCTTTACTGCAATTTCCGTGAGCGAGGATGCAAGACCAGCAATGCTCGCAATCTCACTCGGAATAATCAGCTTTGTTGCCTTGCCATCCGCTGCCTTCTGGAATGCCTCAAGACTCTTTAATGTAAGCACAGCCTGCGCAGGAGCCGCTTCATTCAAGAACCGGATACCATCTGCATTCGCACGCTGTACGGTAAGAATCGCCTCTGCCTCACCTTCTGCACGGCGAATCGTTGCTTCCTTTGCTGCCTCCGCACGAAGAATTGCAGACTGCTTTTCTGCTTCCGCTGAAAGAATCAAAGATTCCTTCTGTCCTTCTGCACGAAGAATCGCAGATTTCTTCTCACCTTCCGCAATCAGAATCTGTTCTCTTCGCTCACGCTCTGCCTTCATCTGCTTCTCCATCGCATCCTGAATGGCAGCCGGCGGAATAATATTCTTAAGCTCCACACGGTTTACCTTGATTCCCCAAGGATCCGTTGCTTCATCCAACGTGGAGCGCATCTTTGTATTGATTGTCTCTCTCGATGTCAGTGTCTGGTCAAGCTCAAGCTCACCGATGATGTTTCGAAGTGTGGTTGCGGTCAGATTTTCAATCGCCATAATCGGCTTTTCCACACCGTACGCAAACAGCTTCGGGTCGGTGATCTGGAAGAATACAACCGTGTCAATCCGCATGGTTACATTATCCTTTGTAATAACCGGCTGCGGTGCAAAATCAACCACCTGCTCTTTTAACGAAATCTTATGTGCAATCTTATCAAAGATCGGAGCCTTCAGGTGGAAGCCTGCCGACCAGGTAGAATGATAGGTTCCAAGTCGCTCAATAACATAGGTGTGTGCCTGCGGTACAATCCGGATGGAGCTGCACACAACAACCACTACCAAAAATACTAAAAAGACACCAAACATCTGTCCTGCCGATACTGTCAAAATAACTCCATTCATAGTAATTCCTCCCAATATTAATTATTTTCTTTCGGTACAACCATAAGCTTCACACCACTGATTTCCTTTACGATTACAACCTGCCCGGCATCAATTTTGATACCGTCCACAGACCTGGCCGTCCAGTCCATACCGTTTAACTTCACAACGCCCTTCGCTTCGACATTGTCGATTGCATCCTTTACAACACCTTCCTGCCCGATTAAGCTTTCCACATTCGTCTTCTCGATATCTTTCATGAAATGCTTCAAGGCAAACGGTCTTGTAAACACGAACAAAACAACCGAAACTGCCGCAAAAATCAAAATCTGTACAAGCCAGTGTGCGCCGAGGTAGGATGCAAGCGCCGCAAGAAGTGCACCACCTGCGAACCATATGGTTGTAAGCCCCATGGAGACGATCTCCGCCACAATCAGGATTGCCGCTACAATCAACCAAATTATAATACCCATAATACCCTCCTTCTGTTATTTCAATGCATGTTATACCAAATCGTACAACTACACTCTTTTTTTATTTTATCACACCTGTTATTATTCTTCCATAAAAAAGAAAAGAATTCCGCAAATTTTACATAAATTTCACGGAATTCTAATATCCCTTAATTCGATTGCATGGAACGCTTTGCACGCATACGCAGGGTCGGGTCTAATATCTTTTTACGGATTCGAATAGACTTCGGTGTAATCTCCAAAAGTTCATCCGTATCGATAAAATCCAAAGCCTGTTCCAAAGACAAAATCTTAGGCGGTGTCAGTTTCAGCGCATCATCCGAACCGGATGCACGGGTATTGGTAAGCTGCTTCTTTTTGCAGACATTTACCTCGATATCTTCTGACTTTCCGCACTGACCGACAACCATGCCTCCATATACCTGCTCGCCCGGTCCGATAAACAAGGTTCCTCTTTCCTGTGCATTAAACAAGCCATAGGTGATGGATTCACCGGATTCGAAC
>JBJEMZ010000120.1:8305-10977 GCA_051879935.1 Wujia sp. | reverse complement strand
CGTTTGTTTTATGAGTATCACCTCGAAAAACATAAACAAGATACTCGCGCATGTAATCTGATAAATCATATTGCAAAATAAGGACAGGAAATGCAGTCTATGTCTCATTCAGTTTTACCTCCAATCCATGCATGTAGGAACGCCAGCCTGTTTTATCCTGAATATCATAATACGGAACAAGCATAAAAATACCGGCGCCCTGTTTTTTCATATAGTCAAGCTTCAATAGTAAATTTTCCTTGTAATACGGCGATACCACAATGTATGTGACGTTTTTTTCCGGATGCGTAATCTCCTGCTCCAGAATCCGCAGGAATACTTCTATCCCCTTGTTTTTATGTATACGAGCCAGATATTTATCCACCGACAATCTATGTTCCATCGATGCACCGGCTTCGAGCTTCTCACAATTTCCACTTAAGATATCCTCTCCGTTTGAGCAAATGGCAGTCGAAATCTTGAGTCTTAAAAGCATGTCTGCCACGGAGCTTGCAAGTTCAATACTCATCTCCTGCAAATATTCCGGCTTAATCATGGAATTTGTCTCGAGATTCAGCAGGATTTTGACACGCTGTTCTGCCGTATAACCGTACATGTTGACTTTTAAATCACCAGTCTTTGCAGTTGCCTTCCAGTTGATACGACTCATCGTATCCCCATAAGCATAATCCCTGATTCCTGTAAGCATGTAAGGATCTTCTGTCATATTTCGCTTTGCAGAAAGCTCTCCGAGTATAAAGCTGCTGCATGTTTCGAGCACCGGTGCTTTTCTTTTCCCCGGCAAAACATACAACCATGCATCACTCTGCATACTGTTTGCAAAATTGCCGGTCATAAAGAAGTCGCGTGCCGTCATATTCAGCCCTGAAATTCCGTACAAACCTCTCTTTGTTGTCTGAAATGTCAGCCTGCGGGTAATCTTTTGATGTCCCATCACTGAAAACACATCATTTCGATAATAGCCATCTGTCACAGCTACATTTTCCTGATCCTCAAACCGAAACGAACGGTCTGTCGAAAACTTGACATGAAAAACAGGAAGCGGCAAAAACTTACCGTTTCGAATCGTCTCCACAACTGCACTGCTTTCTCCCGCTTCCACATAATCATCCTCAAACGCGATCGTCACATCAAGATTCCGGTTCCACAATTTTGCATAGATGCGCTGCTGTACGATATACACAAGTATTGCAATTACAATGGCAACAATCAGATTCAATTCTCCCAATCCTCCACAGGCACTTCCACTGCTCCGATGATTTCCCGCATCAGCATGTCACTCTGTTTTTCCGTCATGCTTCCATTCGGACACAGACGATGTGCCAGCACATCCTTTGCAAGCAGCTTTACATCATCCGGAACCACATACTCTCTTCCATCCATAGCTGCATGGCACTGTGCGGCACGGACAAGTGCCAGCATCGCTCTTGTACTGGCTCCGTACGTCACTTTGCTGTTTACACGGGTCTGCATAATGATATCGACTGTATAATCGCGGATACAGGGATGCACATGTATGGTTTTTACATACTCCCGCACATTCCGGATGTCCTCCACTGTGCAGCAGGCAGACAGGTCATCGAGCGGATTTTCTTTCATCCATGCATCGATCACCTTCCGCTCCCCTGCTTTCTCCATTTCGCCCATGGAAAGCCGCATCATAAAACGGTCAATCTGCGCCTCCGGGAGCGGATAGGTTCCGGTTGTCTCAATGGGATTTTCTGTTGCAATGACAAAAAAAGGATCCGGCAACACCAGTGTCATACCATCAATTGTCACCTGTTTTTCTTCCATTGCCTCAAGCAGACTTGACTGTGTTCGCGGTGTCGCCCGGTTTATCTCATCCGCGAGCAATATATTTGTAAAAACAGGACCCTTTACCAGATGGAATTCCCCATCCTTCTGATTATAAATATGTAAGCCGGTTATATCGCTCGGCATCAGATCCGGTGTGAACTGCACGCGACGGTTTTCTGCAGCTATCAGCTTCGCAAAAGTTTTGGCAAGCGTTGTCTTTCCGGTTCCCGGCCGGTCCTCAAGCAACACATGGCCTCCGGAAAAAAGTGCCACAAGCAGCTTCTTTGTGATCTCTTCCCGTCCTATTACAACCTTTTTTACATTCTCAAGTATACGCTTTGTAAGCTGGCTTACTTCTGTTTTATCCATCTTCTACCTCCCTGTTTTTATCTCCGAGCCCATAGTTTTTATTTCAAATCATCTGCTTACATATTATCACAGATTTTTCTTTCGCGAAATTCGTTTTTTTTAACACCTTTTCGAGAATCTGTGATATAGTGTATTTAGTTATACATTTTTTCCCAGGAAAGGAGATTGATTATGTTTTGTGAACAATGCGGACATGCATTAAATGAGAATAAAATATGTCCGGTTTGCGGCTGGCGCTCACCTGCAGGTGTATCAGGCAGTCAGCCAAATATACAATACAACCAACAACCGAATGCACAGCCGAATATGCAGTATGGGCAGCCAAATACGCAGCCGAACATGCAGTACAGACAGCCATACGGGCAGCCGGGCGGGCAACCAAATGCGCAGCCGAACATGCAGTACAGGCAGCCAAATGTGCAGCCGAACATGCAGTACCAGCAACCAAATGCGCAGCCGAACATGCAGTACAGACAGCCATACGGGCAGCCGGGCGGGCAACCAAA
>JBJEMZ010000120.1:0-8205 GCA_051879935.1 Wujia sp. | reverse complement strand
GCAGCCGAACATGCAGTACCAGCAACCAAATGCGCAGCCGAACATGCAGTACAGACAGCCATGCGGGCAGCCGGGCGGGCAACCAAACGCGCAGCCGAATATGCAGTACAGACAGCCATACGGGCAACCGAATATGCAGTACAGGCAGCCGGGCTCCACTCCTCCGCAGAAAAAGAAGAAAAAATGGCCGATTTTTGTCGGCGTCGGTGCGGGAGTTATCTGCCTTACAATTGGACTGGTACTAATATTTAAAAAACCAACCCGGGACTATACAACAACGGAGTCTGAACGAACAACAGAATACTCGGCTTCTACCGAGCCGACAACCGAGACACCAACCACACAACATGCAAATGTGGCATCCGGCTCAAAAACTTTGATGATTTATGTCGTTGGCTCTGATTTGGAGAGTAAACACCACGCCGCATCCGATGATATCAATGAGATGCTTTCCTCCGGATATGACGAATCTGCCATGAACGTACTCTTATATACCGGCGGATGCAGAGATTGGCACACCTCCGAAATTCCGGAGGATGAAAACGCAACTTTCATTATAGAAAACAAAAAACTTAAAATGCTTTCATCCGAGGACTCCTCCAACATGGGTAATCCGGATAATCTCGCAGGATTTTTAAATTACTGCTACACAAACTACCCAGCCGAACAGTATGAACTGATTTTATGGAACCATGGAGGCGGTGCATTTTTCGGATATGGCTATGACGAAATCACAGAAGACATGCTGACTCTTTCCGAGTTACAGACTGCATTATCCGATTCTCCATTCCACGATGGAAACAAATTGGAATTCATCGGCTTTGATGCCTGTCTGATGGGAAATATCGAGACAGCTCACGCTTTAAGTCCTTATGCAAAATATCTGATTGCATCCCAGGAATCCGAACCGGGAAGCGGATGGGATTACAGCTTTTTATCTGATATTGACTCTATGTCGTCCGGAGATCAAATGGGAACATGCATTGTTGATACATACATCGAAAAGACGACTGAATATATGAATAGCACACCATTTTCCTATTGTACAATATGCTTATCCGTACTGGATTTAAGTAAAGTTGAGGATGTAGAAAACACACTCGACGCTCTCTTTGAGAAAGCCGATGCTGATTTAAGTGCAGAAACCTATCCAAAGTTTTCCGCAATACGAAAAAATTCAAAAGAAATCGCAGCAGACTTTTCCTATGCGGAAGGTTCTTACGATGTCATTGACTTAGTTGATTATACAAAACGACTTCGAAATGATTATCCGGCAGAGGCATCTGCTCTCTCAAGTGCTTTATCCGAACTGATTGTATACTCGGACGCGAATGAAGATAACATAAATGGTGTATCCATCTATCACCCATATTACACAAAGCAGTACGCATCCCAGCTGATACCGATTTATACTAGCTTTGATTTTGCTGACAATTATACGCATTTTATCTCTGCGTTTGCCGGCATGCTGACGGACACAAATGCATTCAGTGTCGCTTGGGATCCTTCTTCTTTAAAGCCGATTAAAAATGACGATATGACATTTTCGGTAACTCTGCAGCCTGACCAGATGACAGCTTTGCAAAATGCATACTTTGTCATCTCGAAAAAAGACCGGGAACGGGCCGGAAACTACGACATGGTTGCCATAAGCAGTGCAGTTTCCTCAGACGGAACAAGCACACTGACCGCAGACTTTAACGGACAGATTATCTATATGCAAAATGACACAACACTTGAAAAATACGAGTTAATGTATACTGTGCAGGAAAAGACAGATACATATACACGTTATTTGCTCTCAAGCATCCTGTACAACGATGATATCCAGGGTGAGGACGCCATGTATACCTACTTTGTCCTTGAAGTTTCGGATACCAACCCACAGGGCGTACTCCTCGGAGCTTATCCGATTGAAAACTATATCAACACAAACGGAAATGAAATCCTCCCGGATCGTTACGAAATAAATGTAAATGACTATCAAAATGTCGCATTCGGGTACTTTTCACACGAATTCACCTCTGATGAGGACCTGACAAATTTCAACCAGGCGGATTGGGCAGACCTTATGCTCAATTATAACTACTTCCCTGTTTCGGATGGTTTTTCCCCTGTGAAAGGTAACTTAATTCCGGGCGAAGAATATTATGGTATGTTCATCTTTGAAGATATGCAGGGAAATCGTCATTGTTCTGAACTTGTACAGCTTCAGTAATGTAGGACACAACATGTTTCTATAGCCCAAAATCAAAACTCCGATCGTGCACTTTACGACCGGAGTTTTTTGATTTCCATATTCATTTCACATAATGTTATGTATATTACCGCATTCTCATCTTCTCGTGACTCATACCCATGCCAGTTTCCTTATCGTACTTCTTCTTCAGATTATCGATATCGGAATTCATACCACGGATATCAAAATGCGGGAATCCATATCGCTTGCCGTTGCGTTCCAGAAACTGATGTGCCACAGTAAATGTAATCTCATCAAAATTCGTCAGATAACGCTTATTGATTTCTTCCACGCAATCTTCCACACTCATAAACTTCTCCGGATTTACCGCCTGGAATATCTGATCAAACGCATCGATACAAAGCCTTCTCTGATTCTCAAAATCCGATGTGACATTCTGTACCGGAAATGCTCGAAGATAAGCACGAAGCCATGCGGTATCCGCTTTATACCACTGCGCGACATTGTCATAGCTCTGACTCATATCATAGATTTCCCGTTCCCAGCAGTTTGACATGTAGGAGGCATCTACAATACGCTTAACCTCCGATTCTGTCAGATTGAGCGCATACTTCCTATTGAACTTCTCAACAATCTTCTGCCGTTTTGCAACCGAGCGGGTAAGTCCGGTCACGGTTGTTCCGGTATTCTTTACAGACTGCTCATAGTGCTTCTTATAATACTCATAATCATCCTTCTGCTGCCTTTTTTTCCCCTTTGCGCTCCGCGCAATTAACCAAAGAATAAAAAACAATGGGCCAAAAGCAAACAATAACGCAACTGATATTCCGATTAGCGCAGGAAGCATGCTTGACAATCCGCTAAGTGCTATCAATCCAAACATTATAAGCGGAAGCTTTCCTTTTAATTTCTCATATGTCTTCGGGTTGTTCTGCCCGAAAACAGCATACCAAATTATAAATATGACAAAAAGTGGCATAGTACTCCTTCTTACTCATCCCTCTTACCGACTAACGTCGGTAAGAAAGGTCTTCGTAAAAAATCACTAGCAAGCTGTGATTTTTTACTCATCCCAATTGTGGTAAACAGACTGTACGTCGTCATCCTCATCCAGCATATCAAGGATACGATTCATCTTCTTGATGTCGTCCTCGTTTGTAAGCTCCACATAGTTCTGCGGAATCATCGTGACCTCTGCGGATGCCATCGGAATATTCTCCTTTTCCAGTGCCTCACGTACAACCGTGAAATCATCCGGATTGGTGAGAATCTCGAAGCTGTCTTCCTCCTCATTGAAATCCTCTGCTCCGGCATCTAACGCAATCATCATCAAATCATCTGCATCCATACTGCACTCTTCCTTTGCGATGATAATCTGACCCTTCTCATCAAACATATAAGATACACAGCCGGTTGTTCCAACATTTCCGCCACCTTTGGTAAATGCATTACGCACGTTGGAAGCGGTACGGTTTTTATTGTCTGTCAACGCATTGACGATAATCGCTGTTCCGCTCGGTCCGTATCCCTCGTATGTGATTGTCACATAATTTACGGAACCTGCATCACCTGCTGCCTTCTTGATACCTCTGTCAATCGTATCGTTCGGCATATTATTTGCTTTTGCCTTTGCAATGACATCACGAAGCTTGCTGTTATTCGCCGGATCCGGTCCGCCTTCCTTTACTGCAACCGCAATCTCTCGACCGATAATCGTAAATATTTTTCCCTTTGCCGCATCGTTTTTCTCTTTCTTGTGCTTGATGTTTGCAAATTTTGAATGTCCTGACATATCTTGTTACTCCTCTTCCTTTTCCTGTTTTTTGACAATTTTAACAGTTGTAATTCTGTTTTCTTCTATCTTCTCGGGGATAAACGCATATCCCTGATACTCAATCTCAAATGCTTCCTCTTCCTCCGGAAGCCGTCCATGCTCATAGAGCAAAAAGCCATTTAAGGTCTCGAAATCCTCATCCGGAAATTCAATACCAAGCAAATCCGACAACTCCTCTAGCGAAGCTCCGCCGTCTACCTGATAAACACCCTCCGATTTTTTCTCGATTTCCTCCGGCTCTTCCTCATCGTGCTCATCTAATATATTGCCGACAATCTCTTCTATGATATCCTCCATCGTGACGATACCTTCCGTCTGTCCGTACTCATCCACTACCACTGCAAGATGAATCTTTTCAAGCTGCATATCCTGCAAAAGCTCCGCAATGTTTTTCGTCGGATGCGTTACGATTGCCTTATCGATAATATCCGTAATTGATGCCTTTGGATCCTTCATATATTCCGCAATCAGATCCTTAATATGTATCAAACCGATTACATTATCCAAGTCCTCCTCGAATACGGGATATCTGGAAAAGTTGTTCTCTATCGCAAATCGAAGTGCTTTTTCCACTGTCCACGTATTCTCCACGGCAATCACTTTCTGACGTCCGGTCATGATATCCTTAGCCTCTTTATCGCTGAATTCAAAGATGTTGTTTATCATCTCCATCTCGCCTTCCTCGATAACACCCTGTTCATGCCCCTCTTCCACCATGGAAAGAATCTCTTCTTCTACTTTGTCTTCGTCCACCTTTTTCGAAAATAATTTTCGAAAGCCACTGGGCCCACCTTGTGACATATCTTGTTTTTCTCCTTTTAAAGTTCCAGACTAATACGCAACGCTTCATTGACCCTGCGAATAATCGTGTTGTCAAGATGACACACTTTTTCTTTGAGTCGCTGTTTGTCAATCGTGCGCACCTGTTCTAATAGTATAACAGAATCCTTAGCAATATCGCAATACCTTGAATCAAGTTCTACATGTGTCGGCAGCTTTGCTTTGTGCATCTGAGACGTAATTGCCGCAATAATCACAGTTGAACTATATTTGTTTCCTGCCTCATTTTGAATTATAAGTACCGGGCGAACGCCACCCTGCTCGGAGCCAACGACTGGTCGAAGGTCCGCATAATAAATATCACCACGTCTGATAATCAATGCTTTCACACTCCTATTGTTGTTAAAACTATTACAAGTATTTCCAACAATTCTTATGTATATGCAATGAAGTGACAGGAATTATAATAAATAATTTACACAGGTCGTGTCCATGCCATTTTCGTGGTACACGCGCGGTACACGGCGCGAAATATTGCAGACAAGCTCATAATTGAAGCTTGCTGCCGGTTCGGCAACTTCCTCCACTGTAATCACGTTTCCGCCATCCTCGCCGATTAAAACAACCTCATCCTCAAGGCACACATCCGGAATATGTGTCACATCCACCATAATCTGATCCATACAGACTCTGCCGATAATATCTGCATACTGACCGTGAATCAGCACGCGGCCCTTATTCGACTGCGCTCTTGGATATCCGTCCGCATAGCCGACCGTAATGGTTGCAACCTTTGTCTCCCTTGTCGTCGTATAGGTCCATCCATATCCGACACCAACGCCTGCCGGTAAGGTTTTAATATGTGCAACATGTGCAATCAGACTCATAACCGGTTTTATAACAATGCTTTTATCCACCTCATCGGACGGATAAAGGCCATAGGTTACAATGCCGAGACGCACCATGTCAAACTCATTGTCCTGAAGCTCCATCGTTCCGGCACTGTTATCGATATGTTTGAGCCGAAATTTCATTCCGCAATCTTCCAAACCATGTATAAAAGACAGAAAACGTTCCTTTTGCAGATATGCGTACTGTTTATCCGTCTCATCTGCTTTCGCATAATGGGTAAAGATGCCTTCGATATCCAGTCCCGCAAGGTCTTTTAGTTTACTCGCTTCCTGCACGCCTTCAGTTGTCGCCGGGAATCCGATTCTAGACATACCGGTATCGACTTTTATATGCACCTTGGCTTTTTTTCCTTCCCTGCATGCCATTTCACTCAGGATACGACACTGTTCCACATCATAGACCGCCAAGGTGATATCATGTGCAAGCGCCGTCTCAAAGTCTGCCTGCGCCGTATGCCCGATATTCAGGATTGGCTTTTTGATTCCGGCATTTCGCAGCTCCACACCCTCGTCGATGGTGGCAACCCCGAAATAGTCTGACAAATCTAAAATCCGTTTTGCAATCTCACAGGAACCGTGTCCATAAGCATCTGCTTTTATGATGACCATTGTCTTCATATCCGGCTTCACAAGCGACTGCATCTTTTGAATATTATAACGTAGATGATCCATGTTGATTCTCGCATAAATGCGATTATACCCCGTCTTGTCTGTTATCAACGTCATTTCCCTCCAGTATCTCTTGTATGCTCTTCACAATATCTCCGGCAATCATACTGTATTGTCCTTTTTTCTCCGCAGCTGCCTGCCCTGCTAAACCATGCATGCAGACACCGAGCTTCGCAGCTTCAAAACATTCCATCCCCTGTGCCAGAAGACCGGCGATGATTCCTGTCAGCACATCACCTGCCCCACCGGTTGCCATGCCATTGGTTCCGGTTATATTAATATATGCCTGAAGACTGCCGTCCGACACCACGGTTCTTGCATCTTTTAATGCAAGCACAACTCCATGCCGCTTCGCAAACTCTCTTGCAAGATCATATTTATTGGCTTTGATATCTGTCACCGAAAGATTTGTCAGACGGGACATCTCCATGAGGTGTGGTGTCATAACAAGCTTTGATTTTGCTGAATCAAGTAAATCCATATTACCTGCCAGCACATTGATACCATCTGCATCAAGCACTACCGGCTTTTCAAAATTGCGAAGTACTTTATCCACGAGATATTCCGTATGTGTCCCCGTGCCAAGTCCCGGTCCGATTACAATAACATCTGCCCAATTCATGACTGTCTTCATAGCCTGTCGCATCGTATCGACATCATCCGGCCTGTAGGTTGTAAGAAGTGCTTCCGGCAGTCTTGACTGCACAATCTCCCGGTTTTCTTCCACCGTGCAGACACGCACAAGCCCGCAGCCCATACGATAGGCAGATTCTGCTGCAAACAGTGCCGCCCCTGCCATATTTTTACTTCCCGCTATCACGGCAACCCTTCCATAGCTTCCTTTGTGGGTATCCCGTTTTCTGCGCGGCAGCAAATCATCCACATCTTCTCCGTCATAGGTGTAAAGACGCGGCTCCACAAAATCAATGGCCTGTTTCGGGAATCCGATATCTGCCACAATTACATTGCCTGCATACTCATATCCCATTCCCATCAGAAGTCCAAGCTTTGTCAGGCCAAATGTAATCGTCTCATCCGCACGGAACGCTGTTCCAAGCAAAAATCCGGTTGTCGCATCAATACCGGACGGCACATCGATTGCAAGCTTAAAGCCATCCATATCATTTAATGCCTTGATAACCTCTGCCTGTTTACCCATGACCGCTCTCGAAAGTCCTACACCAAATATACCATCGATAATGACGTCATATCCGGCATTGACAAGCTCATCCACAAACTTCAGATTCATTCGTTTTGCAATCGCATATTGCGCATCAAACCCGGCACTTGCAGATTTTAATCCGTTCACCCAGTAAATCTCCACATCATATCCTGCCTGTGACAGGATACGTGCCGTCGCAATTCCGTCGCCACCATTATTGCCGCTCTCCACAACTACAAGCACATGAGAGCCTGTTGTAAACTTTTCTTTCACACGGTCTGCAATCGCAAGCGCCGCCCGTTCCATCAGCACAAGCTGTGGCAGTCCAACGATATTCGTTGTGTATTCATCAATTCTGGTCATCTCCTGACCGGTTGCAATGTATCTCATCTCTTCGTCCCCCGAATTATTAATAAGATTATGGATATTTTACTCCAAATGTATAGCAAATACAATAAGGTGTTTCGCAAAGAGCGTTGAAAATGTTGACCTGAATGCAAGCTTACTTATCCGGCAGTGGAACTAGCGATTCTTGCCCGGTTCAATATCCTGTGACCGATTTTGTCCGTGGAGAGCATCAAGCTTCCTCCCACGGACAATTTTCCACCGGAAGCTCCTGAAAATTCATCCTGCTCGTTCGATTTTGTCC
>JBJEMZ010000119.1:8932-11044 GCA_051879935.1 Wujia sp. | reverse complement strand
GGCGCCATAGCCAAGTGGTAAGGCATCGGTCTGCAACACCGCTATCACCAGTTCAAATCTGGTTGGCGCCTCTTAGGAACCCCTACAAGGTAAATCTTGTAGGGGTTCCTTGTTTTATGTGAACTTTCTGTGAAAGCAGTTGACGGGGCGTGTCCACATGATAAAATAATGAGAATATTTATACATGTGAGTTTTATAAAGAAAGGCAGGAGCGGTATGAGACAAAAGCTGGTACAATTTATGCAGGGACGATATGGGTTGGATGCATTTTCAAATTTTTTGATGTGGACGGCGTGTATCCTTTTATTTGTAAATCTGATGGTGCATAATAGGATTATCAGTTTACTCGGGTTTGCGTTATTTATCTATGCGTATGTGCGGGTATTTTCAAAGAATACGATTCGACGAAGTGAAGAAAATACATGGTTTTTAAATAAGACATATAGTATTCGCATGCGTGCGCGGAAAAGCAGGGAACACATGCGGATTCGGAAGACACATCATATTTACAGATGTCCGGAATGCAGGCAGAAGATCCGGATTCCAAAGGGGAAAGGGAAAATTGAGATTACATGCCCAAAATGCAGATGTTCATTTGTGAAAAGGAGTTAGTGATTCATGTTTGGCTATGTTACAATCAATAAGCCGGAATTAAAAGTAAAAGAGTATGACAGATACCGGGCGTATTATTGCGGGGTTTGTCATGCGCTAAAAGAAGAACAGGGTATGTTTGCCCAGGTCTCTCTCACATACGATGCAACCTTTGCTGCTGTTTTGCTGACCGCACTATACGAGCCAAAAACGAGAAAAAAATCCGGCAGATGTATGATTCATCCGGCAGGAAAGAAAAATTTTTTGGAAAATGCGGCAATTTCCTATGTTGCAGATATGAATCTTGTGCTTGCTTATTATAAATGTCTGGATGACTGGGAAGACGAAAAAAAGTTCACAAAGCTTTTGTATAGCCGCACAATTCGAAAAAGAGTGAATGCAATCGGAAAAAAATATGGTAAAAAACTGGCGCATATCCGGGATTGCCTGCGAACTCTGGCAGACTATGAAAAACAGGACAGCAAAAACCTGGATAATCTTGCCGGAACATTTGGCGAGATAATGGGTGAAATCCTTGCATATTATCCGGGTCATGGCGAAGACTGGTCGGAGGAACTTCGTCAGTTTGGATATCAGCTCGGGAAGTTTATTTATATACTGGACGCATATGATGACGTGACAGAAGATATAAAAAGAAATCGATTTAATCCGCTTGCTTTGCGGTATAAAAGAGATACCGCGGATGAATTTTCAGTTTATATAAAAGAAATACTGATGATGATTGCGACAGATATGGCAAAAAAATATGAGCGGCTGCCGATTGTACAGGAAACAGGTATTTTAAGAAATGTGATTTATTCCGGAATCTGGACAAGATATTTTAGTATAGAAAAGCGAGAAAAGGATAAGGAACATGAAGGATCCCTATGAAGTGTTGGGCCTTAGACGAGGGGCGTCTGAGGACGAAGTGAAAAAAGCATATCGAAATCTAAGCCGCAAGTATCATCCGGATGCAAATATCAATAATCCGGATAAGGATAAGGCAGAGGAAAAATTCAAGGAAGTCCAGGCTGCGTACAGAAGTATTATGGATGGAAATACAGGCAGTTATGGAAGTGCGGGCAGAAGCTCCGGGTACGGGGGCTATGCAGGTTTTGGCGGTTTTGGTCAGGATGCATGGCAGCGCGCGAGAAACGAGGGCGGCGGCATGAGCCAGGATGATTCGCATCTTGCGGCTGCGCAGAATTTTATTATGAATCGTATGTTTACAGAAGCGCTGCGGACATTGGATGATATATCGGAGCGAAGTGGAAGATGGTATTACTTAAGTGCCGTAGCAAATCTTGGTGCTGGGAATCAGGCAACTGCCATGGAGCATATTGACCGTGCAATCGCAATGGAGCCGGGTAATTATGAATATCAGCAGATGAAACAGCGTATGCAGGGCGGAAGCGACTGGTATGTGCAGCGCGGTATGGGCTACGGTATGCCAAATGTTCGTTCCGGAAGCTTTTGTATGGATTTGTGTCTGGCAAATCTTCTGTGTAATTGCTGTACACC
>JBJEMZ010000119.1:0-8832 GCA_051879935.1 Wujia sp. | reverse complement strand
GAAGCTTTTGTATGGATTTGTGTCTGGCAAATCTTCTGTGTAATTGCTGTACACCATGTTAGACGAAGAGCCATGTGGAGCGAAGCGACACATTCAGGATGGCTCTGAGGACCTGCCGCCGAACGAAGTGAGGGGGCGCTACCCGTAAGTGAGGGGGCGCTACCCGTAAACGAGGGGGCGCTACCTTAATACTAGGAGGAGAAACAATGCGAAAAATAATTTTGGCATCAGGGTCACCGAGGCGGCAGGAGATTTTGACGCTTGGTGGATTTTCATATGAAGTAAAGGTATCACAAGCGGAAGAGCAGATACCAAAAGAAGAACTTGAAACGCTTGTGCCGTCAAAGCTTGTGGAGCGTCTTGCAAGAACAAAAGCGGAGGACGTTTTTCGGCAATATACACAAGATGCTGATATTTTAGTAATTGGTGCAGATACAGTTGTTGCAATTGACGGATGTGTGCTGGGGAAACCGGAGAGCAAAGAGGATGCAGCAAGGATGCTTCGCAGCCTATCCGGACGTACGCACGAAGTGTATACCGGTGTATGTTTGCTCTGGCGGAACGCTGCCGATTGGATGCATGTGCGTGGAAATGTGTTCCATTGTCTGACGGAGGTAACCTTTTATCCTATGCAGGATGCGGAAATAAAAGCGTATATTGAAACAGGCGAATGTATGGACAAAGCAGGCTCCTATGCGATCCAGGGTGGCGCGGCGAAATTTATACAAGAGATAAACGGAGATTATTTAAATGTAGTAGGGCTGCCACTTTCCATGTTATATCATGAGATCCAGTCCGGAAAATATAATTTTACACTCTAAGTCCTAAAAAACGTAAAATTATGCAAATTGAACAAAATCATATGGCAAATTTGTGCAAAATGCCGTTGAAAAAAATCTAAAATGTGGTAAGCTATGAGTAAGGGAATACATGAGCAAAGTCCATTTGTTTTTACATCGAAAAAAGCAACATCCGAAGCACCGTATTGGGGGAAACATGAGGTGGCAGATGTTGTAAATATACACATGAGCATCAGAGCTCAGAGTTATGTGAGGGTCTTGTTGTGTGTAGCGCTGGCGTTTCCTTTTTGAGAAGAGGGGGGAAACGTCGGTTATACACAACGTATTATGACAGCAAGGTTGTGCGGTGTAGAATAGGGGTGATGAACTATGGCACAGAAAAAAGCGGCAAAAGAGGTAGTTCCGGAGATTTTTGTTCAGTACCATTCTTATGAATCAAATCTAAAGGATATCGAGGAGCGCATCCGAGAGCATTATTTCCGGAAAGAAGTAGCACCGATTGAATCCATGCAGATATACATAAAAACCGAGGATTCGGCAGCGTATTATGTTATCAACGAGGGATGTGTCGGAAAGGTTAATCTGTTTTAATTTCAAATGAAAAAAAGAAGCCGATTTATCATCGGCTTCCCGGAAACAGCACCGAAGGTTTCGGCGCTGTTTTTTATTACTTTACCAATATTTTTCTATAAAAGTTTGTGCCTCCGAATGAGTTATGTGAAAGTTGCTCATGAGCTTTGAGACAGTTTCTTCTTTGGAAGCAGACTGTTCTTTGGAAGTGGTAATAATATAATTGATAAATTGTTGCTTCGTGTCGGAGAGCTCTGATTTTGCATCTGACAGCTCCTGCTGCATCTCGTCCATCATAAACCGTACGGTATTTTGATCCATTATTTTTAATGCTTCGGAAAACATGGTTAACACCTCCTCCGGTTTCTGCATGTAGTTTGCCATTTCCGCATAGATTTCTTCAAGCCATGGGTATTGCATGATTAGGGCTTCCGCATCTGCAATTGTCTCTGTTGCAAGAAGGGAAAGCCAAATCGATAAGTCATCTTCATTCTTAGCATATCCATTTTCGCGAAATACGTCAAGGGAAATGAGGAAATATTCCTGCAAAAGTTCAAGTGGAAGACCGGTGTTAAATGCAGTTTTTCCGTGATGAAAATAAGCACCATGTAAAGCATTATCATGGAATATACCTGTGGATTTCTCAAAGAGTATAATGGTGTATACTTTTTTCATGTCGGAATATTTGAAATCATCATTTGGCTTCAGGCGGGTGTACTGCCGGAGGAGCAAATCTGCTGAGTAGCAGGACATACGCTCCGCCGGAAACTGATACGGGATTTTTTGAATTTCAACATTTGCGAGCGAACCATCCGATAATCGCACGAGAATGTCCATAATGAGCAGGGAGTCTGCGGAGAGCACGACATTTTCTGACGGCAGGATGCTTTGAATCCGGATGGGTTCTCCGAGGATGGAGCCAAGAAGCTTTTCCAACCGTTCAGGATGGATATCCGGGTTAAAAATACATTTAAAAAATGGGTCGTATGTAAGGGGAAGTGTCTTTTTTCCCGTCATAAAATCAATAAACCGCGTCTTCCATTCGCCGTGAAGACTTGCATACCGGTTAAAAAGCGGAAGATTGTTTTGGAGTGCGCACTCCAACTCTTCCCTCGAAGTATAAAATTGTGTTTTAATCATAGGTTCCTTTCTGGGATTTATCCCCTGTAACAATGTTGACATGTAAAATCGCCTGCTTCCACAATGGTAAATAATGAAGGTTGTGATAAAAGATGTAGTCGATTGCATCGGACTTATGCTTTTGACTACATCGCTACTGTAACATGGAAGAAAATGGATTGTAAATAGGGGAGAGGGATTTATCACAGAAAGTTCACAGAAACAAAATAAAATATTGACAAAAAATAAGTGGATAGATAAACTAAAAAAAACAAAGGAGGAGAAATATCATGGGATTTATTGCCATAATTGCAATGGTTATATTGCTTATTTTTACGTATAGTAACCGAATATCAAGAAGGATTGAACGACATGAACAGTCAAGACCGAAAACAAAGGAAGAAATCGCACATGAAATCATGGAGCAGGAATTAGAAAAAAAGAGAAGCCAGAGTCCGAAGTGGAAATGTCATCGGTGTGGCAGAAGCAATCCGATGTATCAGACAACCTGCTACTGTGGACAGAGCAAAGATCAGTAGGGTGATAAATGTTGGTGTAAGAGCGTTCATTGGAAAACAATGGACGCTTTTTTTATCAGGATAAATTCGTTAAAATAATGTGTAAAACACAGGAATTACAACAAATCTACCGATGGTTTAGTGTGAAAATCCGGGGGTTCTACCGCCGGTCGATTGCATAGAGAGCGGGTATGGGTTACAGTGATTGCAGAAAGGACATAGGAAATGGATAAGGAAAAGCTTGGAAAGTTTGTTGCGGCTTTGCGGCGGGAACAAAATCTCACACAGAGGGAACTTGCCGAGAAACTGTACATAACAGACAAAGCAATATCAAAGTGGGAGCGGGGGCAGAGTTTCCCGGATATTTCGATGTTAGAGCCGATGGCGGAGATTCTCGGTGTAACGGTGCTTGAACTGCTGCGTGGTGAGCGTGTCGCCGAGGATGAGACACTTACCGTACAGGATGCACATGAAATCATCGAGGAATCGTTAACGATCTCGGACGAAGAAATCAATCGAAAACACACAAAAAGCAAAAGCATTATTTTACTGTGCTGTGTCACAATCATGTTTTTTGTCTCACTTGTTCTGAATATCCGAAACGTGCTGGAACAAAATCATGGCGTCGGGGTAATCGGAACAAACAATCCTTATAGTTATGCAACGACGGAGACGGAAAGTGGGGAACCGGTATTTGAAAATCCGGCGGAAGCGTTGCATCAGATGATTGAAGATTGTAAGGATGCAGGGATGGACGAAAAACTGATTCGATATCTGGAGATATTGGAAAACAGCGTAGAAAAGGTGGTGGAATAATGAATTTGACATTGTGTGTATATGTGTTGTTACTCAATCTGGTATTGCTTCCGGGGATGAAAATTGCAAAAAAAGGATGCTTTATGGAGCAGCCGTATGAGCTCAAGGTGACGAAAGGGATACAGGGATATTTTGCGCTATGTATTCTTGTACATCATGTTTCACTTGCGCTTCGGTATTTTGACCGTTACGATGGACAGCTGCAGTTTTTTGAAGATCTCGGAACTTTGTTTGTCGGATTTTTCTTCTTATGTTCGGGATACGGTTTGATTGTGAGCTATGAGCAAAAGGAAAATTATCTCGATACGTTTGTTATTAAGCGTGTTCTGATGGTACTGGTTCCGTTTTTTATCTGCAATTATATCTATATGTTTACAACGCAGATATTCGGACAGAACTTTACAATGAAGGAGCTCATACAGGCATTTTTCGGGGTGCTGCTTTTGAATGACCATATGTGGTTTGTCATTGAAATCATGATCCTGTATATGCTGTTTTATTTCGTATTCCGGTTTATAAAGAAGGACGGGCTCCGATTTGCTGTTATTGGTATTTTCATTGTTATCATGATTGTTGGCAGCTTTTTATCCGGCCATGATTACACGGAGTACCAGCAGGCAAACTGGTTCCGTGGAGAATGGTGGTATAACACGACGTTGTTGTTCCTTGTCGGTATGCTGTTTGGTAAGTATCGGGAAAGACTTACAACGTTTGCAAAAAGGCATTACAAGCTGCTGCTTGCCGTAACACTTGTTGCGTTTGTGATTTTGTACACAGTTACGATGTATGCATTAGCTACATATGGTTACTGGAGTGAAACCGACAATGATATGGCATACGGAGATAAGGCGATTACATTTGCGGTTCAGGTGCCGATGGTGCTTGCATTTGAAATCCTGCTTGTTCTGATTATGCTGAAGGTGCGCTTTCATAATAAGCTGCTTGATTTTTTTGGGAGAATTTCCTTGGAAATGATTTTGCTCGAAAAAACCTTCATGCTTATCTTTTCGGAGCTTGGTGTAACCTCATCCATCCATGTGTATATGTTCCTTGTTGTCGCATCTACGATTTTGGGTGCGATTGTCATCAACAAAGTAAAAATGAGTGTATTGGAGAGAAAATAATCTATGAAAACACCTGTAAAATGGAGTATCTCAACAGCATTTGCATTGCTTGTACTGGTGGTGTTGTCGGTTTTGCTGACCGGACACAGTATGACCGAGGAAAAGTCGCAGCACGGAAATACGGTGCAGATCTCGGATACTGCGGTTACCTATATCAAGGATGCAGACATTACAATGAAAATGCCGAAGGACTGGAAACGGTTTTTTTGTGATACAAAGGAAGATTTGCGAGCGTATATGAACAAATCAAAGCTTGTATTGCTTGCGGCTCCGGACAATTGGGAATATACAATTGAGGTTATGATCAATCCGTCATACAGCATCGGGGACGCCGGTAGTATGGATGAGCTAAGCGGAGAGCAGAAAGAGGCATTGATAAGTCAGGTGCAGGACTGGCTGTCACATCCGCTCGATACGACATATGAGATTACATCTGATATGGCATCGGAATATGTCTTATATGGAAATTTCACCTATTTGAGAACAACATATGAGAGAAAATCGACCGCGTATGCGGAGTTTGATGTTGTGACGGATTATGTGCTCTTATTGGGAGGCAAATACATAGAGCTTACCTGTTATTACTGTTCTAAGGAAAAGCTTTCTGCTGCGCAGGTTATAACAAAGCTTGATGCAAGTATCGTTCCGATTATCGAGAGCATTGAGCAGGGCAATAAGACGATTGCGTATCAAAAAGGAAATGAAGACGGATTTTGGAAGAAACTGTCGTCGTTTACATTTTCCATCTGGGTATTTATGATACCGTTAATCTACATTTTGCTTTGCGGTATGAAGGTCGTTAATCCATCTTATATTCCGGACGCAAAGGAATATGCCATGCTTGCTGAAAAAGGGGAGGATGCCGTCTATAAAAAATGGCAGGACAATCCGCTTTCACTTGATAATTCCAAAGCACTGCTCGGTTTTTGTGCCGTGCTTATCGTGTTTCACCATATCGCTCAGACGGTAGGTGCTGCAAATGCGAGTGCATTTTCGATACTTGAGCATTTTGGTGTCGGCCTGGTCGGTATGTTCTTTTTCTTCTCCGGTTATGGGCTTATGAAGAGCCGCCGGACGAAGAAAGATTATTTGAAGGGCTTCTTCAAAAAGAGGATGCCGGGTATTTTAATCCCGTTTTATGTGTGTATATTTTTGTTTATCCTTGCGGCGCTGCTTACAAAAACAAAGATGTCGGTACCTGAGTTAATCGGGTATTTTACAGGCTTTATCCTTATAAATACACACATGTGGTATATCGTGGAGATTGCGCTTTTTTATACCGTTTTTTATCTCGTATTCCGGTTTATCAAAAATGAGAAAAAAGCACTGCTTGCCATGGGCGGCTTCCTGCTTTTGTTTACGATAGGAAGTATGCTTTTGTGTCACGGAATCTACTGGTTTCAGGGAGAATGGTGGTACAATACGAGCTTTGTATTTCTTGTGGGCATGATATTTGCGTCGAAGGAAGAGGCGATATTTAAAGCATTTAAAAAGCATTACAAAGGATTTGTTGCACTTTTTGGCATATTGTTTATTGTCTTAAACCGGGTTACAAATTATATGCTTCGGTTTCATGGCTACTGGACAGAGACGATGACGGACAAGGGATATGACGATAAGCTTATGACACTTGCGCCACAGCTTTTTATGACGATTGCATTTGTCATATTGGTTGTATTAATTCTTATGAAATGCAAGTTTGACAATCCGGTATTGCGTTTTTTGGGAAAGATTTCTCTGGAACTGTATTTGATTCACAACCTGCTTCTCATGTATTGCAGGTCGATTGCAGGAACCGGCATGTATGTGCTTGCGGTTGTTGTCGGATCTATCCTTTTGGCAACGCTGCTTCATATGCTCGATACATGGATATTGTGTAAACTATATGGAAAACCGGTGCCAAAGGCAAAACCGATTCGCCCGTATTTTGAGGCGGCAAAGAAACGTTTTGCGTGGAGCATGCGGATGAAGCTGCAGTTTATCAGGCGGCATCCGAAGCGCGCCATGACCTATGTGTTTCGGACGGTGGTGTGCACCTTCATCTCGTTTGTTTCAATTGCACCGATTTACATACTCTATATCAATGCCACACGAACAAACAAAAGTCTCATACGCGGAATTACATTTATACCCGAAGGGGAATTCATGAACAATCTCATGGATTTCAAAAATTATGCGTCACAGATTGCCCAAGGCTTGGGCATGGCAATCTTTCGGACCTGCTTTATCGCAGGAGCCTCCTGTCTTTTGGCAGTATATTTCGGATGTATGTGTGCATATGGATTTGAGGTGTTTGAATTCCGGGGAAAAAAGCAGCTTTGGAGAATCGTGATTGCGGCACTTATGTTCTCGCAGGTAGCAAGCTTTTGGGGCTTTTACCGGCTTGTTATAAAGCTCGGCTTACTGAATACCATGATTCCGCTTATCATACCTTCGATTGCTACGCCGTCGGTCGCATTCTTTATGCGAATGTATCTGCGGACACTTCACTTAAATGAAATTGTGGAGGCGGCCCGTATCGACGGGTGCTCGGAGCTTGGGATTTACAATCGGATAATATTACCGGCAGTAAAACCGGCCTTCTCCCTGCAGATTATCTTTACGTTTGTTACAACGTGGAACAACTCATTCATGCAGAGTATGATACTGCAAAAACCGCACCAGAAGACGATTTCCATGATTCTTCGGGTGTTTGCCGGAGATAAAAGTATCGGAAGCAACCCGCTTGTGTATGTGACGGTATTGCTTACGACGATACCGCCGGTGGTTGTGTATATACTGTTTTCAAAAAGTATCGTGTCACGGATTGTTCTTGGCGCGGTAAAGGAATAATGAATCATGCCGGAAAAGGCGAAACATAGAATGTATTACTCGTGAGTTGTCCCGATATACAATTCCACGCAGACGCGCGATTGGGTATCGCCACTTCACTACGTTCAGTGGCAGGTCCTCAGAGCCATCCAAAAATGTGTCGCTTTGCGCCACATGGCTCTTCGTCGCTCGACTCATCACGCAGTGGTACTAAATTCGCGTCAAACAAGTTGACGCTTATTAAGTACCAGCGTGCTTCGACGGTCTGCTTAAGAATTGTATATTGGAACAACTCATACGAAGTATGATTTATTGTTTCGCCTTTTCCGGCATTTTGTGTTTGTTCCTTGCGGTTTATCCTTGACAAGAAAAAATGAGAAAGATAAACTGAGAATCAGAGAATATCGTCTCATCAGACTAAATGTATAACAGAAAAGGTAAAAGCTATGTGGGGTTTTCATACGGTTAAGGTAAAAGAGAATAGCAGAAAAATGTATAATTTATGTATGAAGCGTGCAAGAAGTATTGGGCATGCGGAATATGTCCGTACCGATGGGCGGGCGGATCTTTCGCATACATTTCGGACGGATATGCTGAATTTTCTGGTGTATCTGGCATATTCGGATGGAAGCGTCAACAAGGAGGAGATAAAATATATCAATTTACTGCTTGGAACGCAGTTTAATGAGTACACCATCCGGGATTATGCGGACAACTGGGGGCTTCGGTCAGAGTCGATCAAGGATCATCCGCCAAGATCGTTAGATCCGTTTGTGCGTTCGAATATTGGACCGGAGACGGGAGAAATCTCGGATTCTTATTATGATTTGCTACAGCTTTATGTGACAACCTTTAATTATATTGGCAATGATTTGATTGCCTGTAATGAGGAGGTGGCATCGGTAGAGGTCGATGCGCTATCCTCTTATATCATGATGCTGACAGAAAATATCGAGGAAATCCGGGGAAACATTCAGGAGTACAAGCCGACGATTGCATTTAAGCCGGGTAGTACAGTAAAGCAGGAGGAAAAACCGAGCTTTTCTTATCGAGATGACCCGAAAGATGTGTATA
>JBJEMZ010000118.1:0-2330 GCA_051879935.1 Wujia sp. | reverse complement strand
GGTTTGGATAACTATCATGCTTTGGCAAAAAAATATTTACAGTATCAGAAAAAAAGGACGATACTGACGATTTTAGGGGTGACACTTTCGGCAGGTCTGCTGTTTGTCATCCTGACCTTATATTTCAGTTTTTTCTTTAATTCGCGGGATGCTGTTCGGGCAGAAGCCGATTATGAGATGGTATTCTTCCCGGAGAATCAGGCGGATGTGTCCGCAATTGTCAATCAGGATTATGTGAAAACTGCGTACAGTGGCAAATACTATGATAAATTTACCAACACGTACACAGAAGATGCGGTGTATGTGAATGTTCAGAATCCATATAAGATTAATACATATTTCAAACGGATTTCAGAAGAGTATGGTATCGAGGGGAAAATCAACGAGCGACTCGCGTCATACTATCTGCAGGGGGATACCGGAAATGAAGTCTTTATCATGCTGGTTATGTTTTTGTTCTTCTCGTTTATATTTGCTATTATCGGTGTCGGGATTATCCGGAATACAATCCAGTTAAATACGATTGAGCAGATTCGGGATTATGGAATTATGCGCTGTATCGGAGCCACAAAGGGGCAGCTGCAAAGCATTATATACCGTATGGGCTTTATCCAGGAAATTACGGGTATCTTGCTTGGTTTTCTGATCGGGTATCCTGCGGCGGCAATCATCGGACATTTCGTACATATAAAGGTTGGCGTGCATGGGATTGCAATCCTGTATGTGCTGGTTGTCTTTCTTTTTGATTTATATTTTGTGATGAAGGAAAACAGCAAGGCTGTCCGAAAGATTTCTCCGATGGAAGCGGTTCGTGACATTCCGCAGAAGCAAAAGAAGAAACAGAAGATAAAGAAACATCGTAAAAATCTGTTTGGTCTGCTGTTTGGTGTGGATGGTGACTATGCATATAGGAGCCTTATGGCAAACAAAGGAAGATTCTGGAAGTCTGTTGCTTCCTTTTCGCTTGGGATTGCGGCATTTATCGGGATTGCGTCTGTGCTGCAATCGATGAAGGTAATGATGGATTCCATGTATGATGTGTGTGGAGAGTATCAGGTATATTTTTATGAGCCGGTCAGTGAGAATGGAAATGAGGATGAGGACGTGGATGCGGATACGGCAAAGAGCATGCTTCCGGATGAGGATGTTCTGCGGAAGATTGCTCAAAATCCGGCTGTCAGCCGGACGAAATCCATCTATGCGGCACAACTTTGTGCGACGGATACGGAAGATTTTATGGCCCATTATAATCCGGTGTTTTTGAATGAAACCTATGAAGGAGAAGCAGTTCAGAATGTTCAAAAGACCAAAAAGGATGTGGGAATCAGGATGTGTTCCAGTGCGTGTGTTTACGGATATGATGCAGAGGAATATGCATCGTATGAAAGCAGGCTTGTGGATGGAACTCTGGATGTGAGTGAACACGGAATCGTGCTTGTACAAACTTGTAAGACATACAAAAAAACGGAGGATCCGGATGATTATGAAATGATTGATACGACATTATACACCTACAAGGTGACGGATTATGAGGTTGGAGATACGATAACATTTACGTTTCGTGGAAAAACGGAAACCTATACAATCGAGGGCATCGTTCGGGAGGAAAAGGACAATCTGTATGCTCCCGGGTTTGTCAAGGCAATTGTTCCGTTAGAAAACTTTTTTGCGATTACCGGGCTTGGCGAAGGCGATGCGACCGGTATTAAATATGAGATGAATATGAATGACATTGACACGCCCTTATCCGAGGTTTTGGATACAGCAGTATATGATGCGGAGTGCATAAGCGCGGATTCGCTGCAACTGATCCAGATGCTTCGGGCGTCAAAAAACATGTTTGTGTATGTGGCCTGCTTTGTGTTGTTTGTCCTGGTTATGAGCTCGCTCAACATCATCAATACAAGTGCAAGCAATCTGCATCTGCGAAGGCTGGAATTTGTACAGCTCCGGGTAATTGGTGTATCGGTCAGACGACTTCGGCGCATGGTCATGATGGAGGGTGTCATTACAACGATTGTTGCCAATGTCATCGGTGATGTACTTGGATTTGCCGTGCTCGTGCCGATGATGCGGGCGCTGTATTATGTGATGGATATGCAGCTTGCCTATCCGGCAGTGGCAGCGGTTGTGGGGCTAATCATATCCCTGATCGTATTCTGTGGAGCTGTCTACTTCCCGATGCGGAAGATGGGACAAGGTGTGTTGCAGGGAGTAAGAGAGTAGGAGGAAAAATTTTATGGATATTGTAAAAATGGAACACGTTACAAAGACATATGGCAGCGGCGATACACGGGTATGGGCGCTCGACGATGTGAATCTGACTGTTG
>JBJEMZ010000117.1:0-11080 GCA_051879935.1 Wujia sp. | reverse complement strand
TATATCACGATACGGGGAAAAGGTGAGTTACTTTCGGAACTTCGTAAGGCAGTTAAGAAAGCGGATAAAATCTATCTTGCAACGGACCCTGAACGAGAGGGGGAGGCTATATCCTATCACCTGGTAGCAGCGCTAAAACTGGAAGATAAAAATTATAAACGTATTACTTTTAATGAGATTACAAAAAATGCAGTTAAAAATTCCATTAAAAATGCCAGAGAGATTGATATGGATTTAGTGAATGCGCAGCAGGCGAGAAGGGTGCTTGACCGTCTTGTCGGCTATTCCATCAGCCCGCTTCTTTGGGAGAAGATAAAAAGGGGCTTAAGTGCAGGCCGGGTACAGTCCGCGGCACTGAAACTAATCTGTGACCGGGAAGATGAAATTAACGCCTTTATTCCGGAGGAATATTGGAGTCTTGACGCAGAGCTTTCTTTGAATAATGGATTAAAACCGGTTTGCTTTCATTATGCAAAGGAGCGGATTACAAAGGAAGAGCTTGACAATGTTAAAAAAGATATCCAGGGACAGAAGTTTACGGTAACGGATATTCGGAATTCGGAGAAGACAAAGAAACAGCCGCTTCCGTTTACGACAAGTACGATGCAGCAGGAAGCGGGTAAAAAACTGAATTTTGCGACGAATAAAACGATGCGGATTGCACAGCAGTTATATGAAGGTGTGGAAGTAAAAGGAATGGGAAGCATCGGTCTGATTACCTATCTTCGTACGGATTCCACACGTATTTCCGAGGAAGCCGACAAAAGCGCAAAGGAATATATTAAATCGCAGTTTGGCGAGCAATATGTGGGTGAAGTTTCTTCCGCGAAATCCGGTAAGAAGATACAGGATGCGCATGAGGCAATTCGTCCGACAAATATTGATTTGTCGCCTGCAAAGCTGAAAGACCAGTTATCAAGAGACCAGTTCCGCCTTTATCAACTGATTTATAATCGTTTTTTAGCCAGCCGTATGAAGCCGGCTGTCTATGAGCAGAAAACTGTCACGGCTGAGGCTGTCGGTCACAAATTCCGTGCATCTACATCCAAGGTTGCCTTTGACGGATTTATGTCGGTTTATGTATTGGATGAAGAAAAAGAGGAGAAGTCCCGTCTGACCGGGCTGGAGAAAGGAACGGTTCTTAGCTGCGGAGAAATTCTTGATAAACAGCATTTTACACAGCCGCCGGCACATTATACGGAATCACTTTTAGTTAAGACGATGGAGGAGCTTGGAATCGGGCGACCATCCACATACGCGTCTACGATTACAACGATTATTAATCGCCGGTATGTGGTTCGTGAGAGCAAAAATCTGTATGTGACGGAGCTTGGAGAGGCGGTCAATAAGATGATGTCGGAAGCCTTCCCGGCAATTGTGGATACGGAGTTTACTGCAAATATTGAGTCCCTGCTTGATAATATTGAGGAGGGACAGCTTGAATGGAAGGTTGTTATACGGAATTTCTATCCGGATTTAGCGGAATCGGTAAAAAAAGCTGAGGAATCCTTAGATTCTGTGAAGATATCAGATGAAGTATCGGATGTTGCATGTGATGTCTGTGGCCGCATGATGGTCATCAAATACGGTCCGCATGGAAAATTCCTTGCATGTCCGGGATTTCCGGAATGCAGAAATACAAAACCGTATTATGAGAAAATTGGTGTTCCATGTCCGAAATGTAAGCAGGATCTTGTTTTGCGCAAGACAAAAAAAGGACGGAAATACTACGGATGTATTGCATATCCGGAATGTGATTTTATGTCATGGTCGAAGCCTTCGAAGGAAGTATGCCCGGTTTGTGGTGGCTATATGGTGGAAAAGGGAAACAAGCTTCTTTGTGCTTCTGAGACCTGCGGCTATTCCTGCGAACGAAAAAAAGAAGAGAATATGTAAATATTTAGTGGTCAATAAAGATTTTTGTTGAAGCATACCACAAAATATGGTAGTATAGTTACTGTATGAGAATTCATACAGTAACTTTTTTTTGCAGTGGTCTGCAACCCGGTTTACAAATCATGTTACATAGACGATAAAATATAAAATGGGTTTGTGAACCGAAAGGGAGGTAATAGCATTGATTACATCAGGAATTTATGATTATGTGAATATTCTTGACAAGGCGGCAGATGCTGCAAATTTGCGAAATGAATTGCTTACAAACAACATCGCAAATGTATCGACTCCGAATTATAAACGGAAGGATATCGATTTTGAATCTGTTTTGCAGGCAGAACTTGCCGGAGAAAAAAGCTTGAGCAAGGCTGTCAAAAATGCAAATAAAAATCTGGAAACATTAGATCCGCAAGTTTATACGGATAATGCTTCATTGTCTTACCGATTGGATGGAAACAATGTCGATATCAATACGGAGGAGGCAAATCTTGCGGAGAACCAGATTCGGTATCAGGCGTTGGTGGATTTGATGAATCAGGAATTCTCCAGATACAAGACAGTTCTCAATTCGAACTCATAGTAGAAATGTTTGATTTTAGTCAGGAGGAATTGTGAATGGGTGTTTTTTCAGCTATGAATGTATCTGCTACCGGCATGACCGCACAGCAGATGCGTATGGATATAATTGCACAGAATATTGCGAATGCCAATACAACAAGAACGCAGAATGGTGAGACGTATCGCAGAAAAACAGTTGTATTTGCAGAACAGGATACGACCTCATTTGATCATATCTTAAACGGATATTTGAGCCACTACCAGCCAAATGGTGTCAAGGTGACAAAGATTGTTGAGGATCCTTCGGATTTAAGACTTGTCTATGAACCGGATAATCCGGATGCAAATGAGGATGGATATGTAGAGTATCCAAACGTGGATACGGTTACGGAAATGACGAATCTGATTGATGCCAGCCGCTCTTACGAAGCGAGTGCGACAGCGTTTAATGCGGCAAAGTCAATCGCAAGCAAAGGTCTCGAATTATTCAGCAGCTAGGAGGAGCATAGATGGCGGTTACACCGGTAAATTTATTTAGTGATGAGTGGACGACGTTAAATTCGATCAACGCGATGAACAGCGTAAGCTCAGCGGAGCGTGCAGATCGTAAAACGTCGAAAACGGATGGAACAGCATTTGACACTTTTTTGAATGCGGCAGTGAATATGTATAAGGAGACGGATTCTCTGCAAAAAGCAGCGGAATCGGCGGAGATGAGCTATGCACTCGGCTACTCAGACAGTATCCATGATGTAGCACTTGCGCAGCAAAAGGCAAACATTTCCCTTCAATATACGGTTAAGATAACAAATGCAGTTGTATCTGCATACAAAGAATTAATGAATATGCAATTATAAGATGTGCATATGTAAGTAGGTAAGTATGAGAGAATGGTTTAGACAGCTACCGGCAAAGATAGTTGAATTTTGGAAAAAGTATACAAGACGTCAGAAGACTTTGTTTTTCTCTGTTTTGGCGGCGGTTTTGATTGCGGTAATCGGCCTTGTGCTGATTTTGAACCGGACATCCTATGTGACGTTATCGACTTTTGAAGATACGGCAACTTCCGCACAGGCGGCGAACCTTTTGGAAGAAAATTCCATAACATACAGGGTGAGTGACGATGCATTAAAAATCGAAGTAGATGAGTCGCAGGTTTCACAGGCAAGATTGTTGCTCGGTGAAAACGGTATCGGAACAAACAGCGGAAAAAGTGATTACGATTCCCTGTTTGACAACAGCTTCAACACGACGGATTCCGAGAAAAAACTGAAGGCAAAGCTCTATAAGCAGTCAGAGATGGAACGCGATATCGCTTCGATTGAGGGTGTTACAAAGGCTTCTGTTACAATTAATCTTCCGGACAACACCAATACAGTATATGCCAGTGATCAGACGGCATCTGTCAGTATTATGCTTACCATCAATTCGAATTACAAGGAGGAGAGCACAAACGCAATTGCGGAATATGCAAAGAGCTGTGTGGGTAATTCGGATACGGATGCCATTACAATTGTTGATAATAAGGGAGAATTGCTGTTCTCCGGCAGAAATGCGACGACGAGTGCTTCGGCAACCTTGTTGGTCGAACAGCAGGTGGAGGAATACTACAACAGCAAGCTTTGGAACCTGATGGTAAATTCCGGTGTGTATGATGAAGTGTCCGTATCCGCGAATCTGGATGTCAATATCTCACAGCAGGAGATTCAAAATATTGAGTATTATTCCAATGATGAAGATGATACCGGTCCAAAATCCTCGTACTATTATTATCTGGCAGAAAATACGGATGGAACCGGCGGAGTGGTCGGAACAGACGCAAACGGTGAGGAAATTACGGACTATGATCTGCTTGACAATGCGAATGGGGAGTCGACTCTGACGCTTATAAAAGAAAATTATGAGACAAGCAGTACAACGACTCGAACAGTGACGCCGGTCGGTGATGTCAATATGGAAAATTCCAGCATGGCAATGTATCTGACCCGTTATCAGAATTATTATGAGGAAGACTTAAAAGAGCAGGGCCTGCTTGATGATATGTCATTTGCAGAGTTTCAGGCAGCAAATTCCGAAGTGACGGAGAATGTCAATCCGGAAGAAATGGTAAATCTGCTTGCCAGTGCAACCGGAATGCGAGCTAAAAATATTTATGTTGTAGAGCGGATTGTACCGGTTTTCTATCCGGCAGAGGAAAAGGAAGTTCCGGTACAGAGCATCTTATCCATTGTGCTTGCGGTAATTATCGGTGCATTATTGTTATTTGTCGTATTTAAGAGCATGAAGCCGGAAGAAGTTGTTGAGGTAGAACCGGAGCTTTCGGTTGAGGCGTTGCTTGCAACGACAAAGGAGAATCAGACCTTGGATGATATTGAATTTAGTGATAAATCAGCATCGAAACAGCAGATTGAGAAGTTTGTGGATGAGAATCCGGAGGCAGTTGTTTCCTTGCTTCGTAACTGGTTAAACGAGGATTGGGAGTAATAATATGGCACATACAGCAGAAATAACCGGTATACAAAAAGCAGCAATTCTTTTGATTGCGCTGGGACCGGAACGGTCGTCAAAGATATTTCAACATCTGAAGGATGATGAAATCGAGTCATTGACACTTGAAATTGCAAATACAAAAAGTGTACCTGCTGATTTGAAAGATCAGGTGCTTGACGAATTCTATGAAGTATGTCTGGCACAGCAGTATATTGCAGAGGGTGGTATCGCTTATGCAAAGGAGCTGCTTGATAAAGCGCTTGGTGAGGATCGGGCACGGGATGTTATCGGCAGACTGACCGCATCCCTGCAGGTTCGTCCGTTTGAGTTTGTACGAAAGGCAGATGCAAGCCAGCTCTTGAACTTTATACAGGATGAGCATCCACAGACCATTGCACTTATTCTTGCATATTTGCCGGCGTCGCAGGCCGCAGCGGTTGTGAGTGCGCTTGCACCGGAAAAGCAGGCAGATGTTGCAAAGAGAATTGCCATGATGGACCGTACAAGTCCGGATGTAATTAAAGAGGTGGAAAAGGTATTGGAGAAGAAACTTGCATCCCTTGTAAATCAGGATTACACGATTGTCGGTGGTGTGGATTCCATTGTCAATATCCTGAATACGGTGGACCGGAGCACAGAGAAACATATCATGGAAAACCTCGAAATCGAGGAACCGGAATTGGCAGACGAGATCCGGAGAAAGATGTTTGTGTTCGAGGATATTCTGCTGCTTGATAACCGTGCAATTCAGACTGTATTGCGTGAGGTTGAAAATAACGAGCTTGCAATTGCACTGAAAAATGCAAATGAGGATGTTCAGAAGGTCATCTTCGATAACCTGTCATCCCGTTTGGCAAGTATGATCAAAGAGGATATGGAATTTATGGGTCCTGTCCGTCTCAAGGATGTGGAGGATGCACAGCAAAAGATTGTAAATATTATCCGAAAGCTCGAGGATTCCGGAGAGATTGTAATTTCCCGTGGTGGAGGTGACGAGATCGTTGTCTAATCTTTTTAAATCCGGCTTCCCGGGAGTGCATGCCATCAACACGGAGCCGTTTATTATTGATATGAACAGCAGGGCGATTGATACACCGAAAAATAAAATTCTGCGTCCGCTGTCCGATAAAGAGCAGAGTGAAAAACAAGAGGTGTCCGGAGGATTTTCTGAAGGAATAGCCGATTTGGCGGAAGAAGTTGTTCCGGAAGTAAATCGGGAGCTCTTAGATGATGCATTGGATAAGGCAAAACTTGTACAGGATGATGCCAGGGAGCGTGCACAGAAAATTATAGAGGATGCACAGGCAGAAGCGGAGACAATTCGCGAAAATGCAAGGCAGCAAGGCTATGAAAAAGGGCTTGAAGAGGGAAATATGGAGGCCATGCGCCGTGCGGATGAATACTTAGAACGGATTAATCAGGAACGTGAGAGAGACTTGGCATCGGCACGTCAGGAGATGGCCGATACAATTGCGGATGCGGAAGAAAAAATAGTAGATGTTGCCTGTGACCTGATTGAAAAGCTGACGGGTATTTTCGTGCAGGACTATAAGCCGGTTATGCTTTATATGATTAACCGGGTATTAAACGAGGATGACGCTTCCCGCAAATTTGTTATTCGTGTTTCGGAAAAGCATTATTCTTACATATCGGACAATCAGGACCGGCTGGCGGGAGCTGCAAATCCGGGCATTACGATAGAGGTGTTCAGCGATTCAAAGCTGTCAGAAGGACAATGCCAGATTGAAAGTGACACCGGCATCATTGACTTGTCGATGGATGTGCAGGTGAGAAATCTCATTACAGCGATTAAAATGTTATCGGAATAAGAAAATGTCGCAGATATCCGTATCTGCGATTATCCATATATGGGGATATATTGGAGAAGCTATGTTTGACAGATTTGACAAAACAAAATACGAATCACTGCTTTATCGTGATTTCAGTATTCACTATGGAAAAGTAAATAAGGTTGTCGGACTCACTGTAGAGTCGGTTGGACCGCCTGCCAAATTAAATGATCTTTGTGAGATTATTTCAAAAGACGGACAGACAAAAGTGATGGCAGAGGTCGTTGGATTCCGTGAGAACAAGGTGCTTCTCATGCCATATGATTCCGTGGATGGAATCGGACTTGGTGCCACCGTCCGGAATACCGGAGATGTGTTGCAGGTTGCAGTAGGAGAAAATCTGCTTGGCAAAGTTCTTGACGGTATCGGAAGGCCGATGGATGGAAGTACACTGGATGCAACAGAATATTATCCGATTGATGCACCTTCACCGGATCCGCTGAAACGAAAACTGATTGACGAGGTGCTTCCGCTTGGTGTAAAGGCTGTGGATGGTCTTTTGACAATCGGAAAGGGGCAGAGAATCGGCATTTTCGCCGGAAGCGGTGTCGGTAAAAGTACACTGCTTGGTATGTTTGCGCGCAATACAAAAGCAGATATTAATGTGATTGCCTTGATCGGCGAGCGTGGAAGAGAGGTCGGTGAGTTTTTGGAGCGTGACCTTGGCGAAGAGGGTTTAAAACGTTCTGTGCTTGTAATTGCAACATCGGATAAGCCGGCTTTGATACGAAACAAGGCGGCTAAAACCGCAACAGCGATTGCGGAGTATTTTCGGGATCAGGGAAAAGATGTATTGCTCATGATGGACTCCCTTACCCGTTTTTCCATGGCACAGCGAGAAATCGGACTTGCATCCGGTGAGCCGCCGGTGACAAGAGGTTATCCGCCTTCTGTTTATGCGGAGCTTCCGAAGGTGCTTGAACGTGCGGGTAATACCTATAAGGGTTCCATTACGGGACTTTATACGGTTCTTGTAGATGGTGATGATTTCAACGAACCGATTACTGATACAGCGCGGGGCATACTTGATGGGCACATTGTGCTCTCAAGAAACCTTGCACACAAAAATCACTATCCTGCGATTGATATTATGGCAAGCATTTCGAGATGTATGAGTGCAATCGCATCCAAGGAACATAAAACAGCGGCCGGAAAGCTGAAGAATGTACTGGCAACCTACAACGATGCGGAGGATTTGATTAACATAGGCGCATATCGTTCCGGTTCGAACAGGGATATCGATTATGCAATAACAAAAATACGTCAGGTCAACGAATATTTGATGCAGGATGTTGACAGTAAGTTTTTGCTGGAGGATGAACTTGAGCAGTTGTATGCAATTTTTGAGTAAAGCTGTTAGATGATAGCCTTTTTGTGAGGGATGGTTATGGCAAAATTTATTTATCGGATGCAGAATATATTGGATATCAAGATGAAGCTGGAGCAGACTGCAAAGCAGGAGTACAGCGAAGCGAGAAGGAGACTGGCAGAGGAAGAGGAAAAACTGCAGGTTTTAAAGACCCGAAAAGAGGAATATTATCAGGCTTATCAGAATTCTATTCAGGGCAGATTAGATTTTCTTATGATTGAAGAAAATGCAAATGCTATGGATGTGATGGATATTTTGATTGCAGAACAGTCAGAAGCTGTCAAAAAGCGGAGCAAGGAACTGGAACTTGCAAGACAGAAGATGGAACGCGAGATGCGGGAACGAAAGATGCATGAAAAATTAAAAGAGAAAAAATTTCTGGAGTTTTTGCGTGAACTGAATGCAGAAGAAAAACGGGAGACGGACGAGGTTGCCGGATATCAGTTTATGAGTGCAAAAACAAATGAGTGATAAAGAGGAGGCAAAGGCAGATGGCAAAAAATAAAAGGGATGCAAAGGAAGGCGGAAATAAGGGCATCGGTATTCTGATAGCGGTTTTGATTATTATTACATGGCTTTCGGTTATGTGCCTTCTCATAAAATGTGATGTTGGGGGCTTCGGCAGCCATGTGTTAAGACCGGTATTTAAGGATGTTCCGGTTATAAATAAAATATTGCCGGATGCATCGGATGAGGAGGTTGCAATCGAAAGTGATTATCCGTATGACACATTGGAGGAGGCACTCGCACAGATTGCGGTGATGGATGCATCGATTGGAAGCAAGGATGCGGAAATATCGGAATTAAATGATAAAATATCGGAATTACAGGCAGAAGTTGACCGTTTGAGCGTCATTGCACAGGACCAGGAAGACTTTCAAGAACAAAAAAAGAAATTTTATGATGAAATAGTCTATGGAGAATCGGCTCCGGATACCGATACATATAAAGAGTGGTACAATGAGCTGGATGCGGAAGCAGCCGGGAATATCTATAAGGAGATTCTCGAAAGCGAACAGGTGGACGATAAAATCAAAGATATGGCAGCCTCTTATGAAAAAATGGATGCAAAGGAGGCGGCCGGAATATTGTCAACAATGGGAAATGATTTGGATACGGTTGCTTTGATTATGAACAATATGAGCACGGAAAGCAGAGGAAAGGTTCTTGCAGAGATGGACCCGGAATTTGCGGCAGCTGTTACAAAGAAACTCCTGCCATAGTACGCTCGGAGACAATACAAATATTTCTATGAAAGGAGGAGCATGCATGATTGTAGGAATTCAGACAAACGGAACAAATGGAATCGGAAAAATCAACGTCGGAAATGCAAAGATGAACAGTATTAAAAACAGAGCGGAAGAAAAAGCATCCGATACGTTTGCCGGTCTTATGAATCTGACGAGTCAGACGGTTCAGACAGAAGATAAGAATGTACCATCTTCGTCGGATGTATCAAGTATTTCTTCTGTAAAACCTGCATTTTCGGTGGATGGAGCTTATTCCGGCGCTTCGGAAAAGATTGCGGAACGAAAAACGGACAATCAGACGGATATTGCAAAAAATGAATCGGAAGCACAGAAAGTCCCGAAAACAGAAACAGAGCAAACAAAAAAATCAGACGATGCTGATGGGGAAAATCAGATTGATTCAGATGTGAACGAAGCAAAGCAGGAAACACCGATGGACAAGGCGCAAAAAGAGCTTGCGGATAAGATTATGCAGCTGCTTGGAATCGATGACGAAAAGCTTCAGCAATTATTAGCACAAACAGGTCTTTCCATGCAGGAATTGTTAAATCCGGAAGTATTGCAGCAGTTTGTTTTACAGATTAATGATGCATCTTCGGTGGATATGCTGATTGATGAGAACTTGAATCAGACCGTGAATCAGATTTTGAATGCACTCGATGAAGTTTTGACTGCAAACGGCATTGCGGAAGCGGATTTATCCGAAACTGTACTTTTGGAAGAGGAGGGGATAGAGATATCCGTTGATTCGGAAGAAAGCGCAAATGTAAATCCGAAACAGAAAGCGGGAGATAACGAGCAGCCTGACGAGTCAATTGTAACCGGAAGAGATTCAAGGGATGCAGTTTCGAAAACACAAAATACTTTGTCAGAAGTAAAGGTTACGGTTCAGTCACAAAATGCAGAGTACACCGGCGGACAAGGAGAACAGATGAATCAGAATACAGATACGATTCTTGCAAACCTGAATCAGGCGGTCACACAGGCAATTGGCAATGATGCAGCAGAAGTAAACGGTTTTTCGGAACAGATTACGCAGGCGGATATTTTAAGACAGGTTGTGGATGAGATTAAGCTTACGATGTCGAGAGATATCAACTCACTGTCTGTTCAGTTAAATCCGGAGCAGCTTGGAAAGGTTCAGATTCATGTTGTAACGAAAAACGGTGTCATGCAGGCACAGATTATCGCTGAAAATGAGGCGGCAAAAAATGCTGTTGAATCCGGTATTTCCGTACTTCGGGAAGCGTTTGAAAATCAGGATTTAAAAGTAGACGCAATCGAAGTTATGGTTGGAACAAGAGATTTTTTTGCTGAAAATGAGCAGAATACACAGGACGATTCCCGGAGAGAAAAAACCGGAAATCAGTCGGGTGGTATTAACATAAACGAGATTTCTGACGATGAAATAAGTGAGAGCGAACAATTGGAAGCCGAAATGATGAAGGCTCAGGGGAATCGTGTAAACTACACAGCTTAACATACGGGACAAAAGGAGGTATTATATGGCAGTTGAATCAGCAGTAAACAGCATTGCAAGCAGTTCAAGCGGATATTCTGCAACTTCGAAATCAAAGACGAATGGCGGAGATTTGGACAAGGAAGCATTTTTGAATCTGCTTGTCACACAGATGCGGTATCAGGATCCGATGAATCCGAGCGACAAT